>NZ_CP087263.1:1600892-1921071 GCF_020923435.1 Brevibacillus humidisoli
GGGAGCGGGCCAAACCGCTGATCGATCTGCTGCAGCGTACGGAGAAGGTGCGTATTGTCGGCCCGCAAACCGATCTTCAATTCTCGATTGCAGGAATGTCATCTTTTCTGTGTGATGGCCGCTATAATCTGCCGGATGGCGAGCTGTTTACGGCACCGCTGCTTGATTCGGTAGAAGGGCAGATTTCGTTTAACATCCCGACATCTTACCTCGGGATGCCTTTTGAGCAGGTCCGGCTCCGTTTTTCCAAGGGAAAGGTGATAGAGGCAGAGGGCAACGACAGAGAAGGATTGCAGCGCATCCTGGAAACCGATGCTGGATCTTCCAGAGTGGGGGAGTTTGGCATCGGCTTGAACCCGGTGATCGACAGGCCAATGAACAACCTGTTATTCGATGAAAAGATGGCCGGAAGCATTCATCTGGCTTTGGGACATGCATATGAGATGGCCGACAATGGAAATCGTTCCGCGGTACACTGGGACTTGGTTTTATGCCAGTCGGCAGCGTACGGTGGCGGCGAGCTATGGTTCGACGGTCAGTTGATTCGCAAAGACGGCCGCTTTGTGCTTCGCGAGCTGCGCGAACTGGACGAATGGCATATGGAGGATGGAATATGGCTCGAATCATGATCGTCAGTCAAGGCTTTTCCGGACATGTTGTCCCTATACTGGGGACTGGCGTTGAACTGGCCAAGCGCGGCCACGAGGTGTGGTTTCTGTGCACGGAAAAGTATCGCTCACTGGTGGAAGGCGCCGGGCTTCGCTTCCAGACAATCCGGTTGGATAAGGCACCAACCAATCTCATCCAAGAGACGATGGAAGATATTCTGCATCTGGTCAGGCAGAACGCTTTTGATCTGATCATCTGTGATTCCGCCCAAAGTGCCCCGTCCTATGTGGCTGAACTGTGCCACATACCTTGGATCAGCTTTCACACCACGGTACCGCTCCCCGATGAACTCGTCCCGGGTGACCATGCGTCCCATCGGCGGATGCGCTACTTTTACAAGAAAAAACTGAACAAGGTGAGAGCGGTCTTCGGGATGGCGCCGCTTGTTGATGAAGTACGCACGCGGGGTGACTTCGCCGGACTATCGCCACGCCTTCACTTGGCCATGGTCTATCCGGTCATGGTGAGAGATGAGACCGGGCTTCCCGATTCGATCCGCTACGTGGGTCCCTGTTCATACGAAGAACCACACTCGCAGGAAGGCGGGCAGCCTGCACCAGGGTCTGACCCGGTCATACTGGTCTGCACTTCTTCTCTACCACGGGACGATTTCCGCATCATGATGGATCGGTATCTCGAAGCAAGTGTCCAAGCGTTTGGCGGCAAGGCGTACCGCTTACAGGTGACGGACAGCCGTCCATACAGTGGTGCGACACCGTTTCCAAGCAACGTGGAATGGATTACCCGTTTTCCGGTGCATAACGAGCTCATGCCGCGAGCGGATGTGGTCATTACCCACGGTGGCTGCAGTACCTTGCAAAAGGCGATGAAATACGGTGTGCCAATGGTGATCGTTCCGCTCGGGGCCGATCATCCCATCCTAGCTTCACGCTGTGAAGAATTGGGAATTGCCATTGTGATGGAACCAGGTGAGATGAGTGCGGAGCGACTCCGCCAGGCGGTCGGACAGTTGCTGCAGGATGAAGGGTACCGGATGCGGGCCAAGCAGCTCGCGTTGGATATCAACCGTGAGTCGCCCAACTCCAAGAGCGCCGATCTGGTAGAGCAGCAGCTTGCTTCACTAGGTGTTTTGTAGATCAATCGAGGAGGGATAGCGGATGTCGTTACAAGAGACCGTAATCGAGATCGTCAAGAATATCAGTGGGCGGGATGATGTTCACTTTGAGAGCGATTTGCTTGATTTGGACATGAATTCCGTCAAGCTGATCGAGATGTTGATCGAGCTGGAGATGACATTTGATGTTGATGTGTTGGATGAACAATTAAACCTGGATGAATTAAACCGCGTCTGTGACGTCTACGAGTATATGAACCGGTTGTTGGAACAGCAATAGAAAAAGTGAAGGCCCTGTCTGGTGACGGGGTTTTTGTTTGCAAGTCCCTTCATGGGCGATTGAGCCGAACGGATCGTCAAAAGAAGCAGAGTGAAGCGAGGGGAAAGACCGATACACTAGTCTTGAACCAGCTGGGTGGGGAAGGGAGAAACGGGTGATGCTGTATCTCAAGCATGTCTCTGTCAACGTGCCGCAAAGCAGGATGACGTTGGAGCAGATCCGCGATTTGGACGGGATTGAAACCACAGATGTAGAAGCGTTGAAGCGGCGTGGGTATACCAGTGTGCCCGTAGATGAAGCGGATACCAGTCTTGATCTGATAGGCGCCGTGCTGGATCAACTGCTGTCGCAGTCTGAGATCCACCCAAGGCAGGTCAGGTACGTCATCATGCCATACCTGTACAATGCATTTCCATACAAGTACGACATGTCGGGAGAACTGCGCAAACGCTATGGATTGAGCCGGGCCACTTTTTTTTCGGTGAGAGACTTGCTCTGCTCCAACTGGCTGATGGGGCTGAAAGTGGGCGGCACCCTGTTGGAGCGTTCGGACGATGAAGATGATGTGATCATTTTGCTCACGTGTGAAAAGGCTTATCTGCCTGATCTGCGTTACGGTGGCGTCTATTTTGTCGTCGGAGATGCGGCAGCAGCAGCAGTGATCGGCAGGACGGGACCTGGTGATGAGATTCTATCCGTTCATAACGTAACGGACATCCGCACTTTTGCGCTCAGAGACCCGCATGCGGGACAGGTAATCGTGCAGGACTATTCCTACTTCATCAGCATGAGCAGGATGATACGTCGCTGCCTGCAGCAGGCAGACACATCGCTTACAGAGGTGAAGCTGTTTATCCCCACCAATACGATCACGGAGACATGGGAAAATCTGGCTAAAGTGATGAAGCTCTCTCCAGAGAGGTTTTTTACGAAATCGTTGTACACGTACGGCCATACCAACAATTGTGATCTATTGCTCAACTATGATTGGGTTGTCAATCGGGGCGGTCTTCAGCCGGGAGAACGGTATGCATTTGTCAGTATTGGCAGCGGAGGAGCGATTGGATGTGCCGTATGTAGAAAAGGATAAGCTGTTTCTTTCCCATCCCGCCGTTTGTCGCGAGTACACGGACCACCGCCAGTTGGACGGCATCGCCTACGAATGTTACAAACAGCTACGGCAGCGTTACACCGCTGGGGAACAGCAGGTTCCGTCCGAGTTGGACACAGAGCGGCTGTTTTTCCCTGACGAGCCTTGTCGGCTTGCTGCCACATTGATCCGCAGCAAACCCGACAGGGAACCTGACTACTTGATCTGCTGCTACGATTCCTATCAATTGACCAACTATATCAGTCCCGCATTGTACATTCAGCACGCGCTGGGATTTTATCGGAGCGAATCGTTTTCGGTTGCCGACATGGGGGTATTTGCTCCGCTGTTGGCATTGGAGTGGGTGAGAGCAACTCGTTCCGAAGCTTTGATGGTCTGCATGGAGCAGGTGTACGACCGGATTGAGAGTTGGGAAGGAAGGCGATATCCACGCGCCGATGCCTTGGCGATGCTATCCGTTTCTACTCGCCAGGGAGCGTATCAGGTGATTTGCTATGAACAGCAGCTGGTCGATCCAGCAGGCAGGGGAGAGGATGGGTCAATCGATGACAAAACACTTGCACGTGCCGCCTGTCAATTGATCGATACCGAGCTTGTTCGTCTGCAGCTCCCGATCAGGGACGTCACGGTCGTGGTACCTGGTTACAGTGAAAGATACGAGCAGGCTTTTTCCAGGCGCTATCCCCATGTCTATCGACGCAGCGACAGGCGCAATCTGGCAACGGCGGATGGTTTTTACTCTTTGGAAGCGATCAGTGGCACAGCGTCAGCAGCAAATCCATATGTCCTGCTTAGTCTAGCAGATCCGCGCGGCTCGGTCGGAATGCTCCTGCTGCGGAGCATGCTGCCGCCGCAGAAAGGGGGAGAGGATGGGCTTCTTTAGAGAACAACTGCGGAGTGCGCTGACCGAAAGCGTTGGGCAGCTGCGAGTGGCGTGGCTGGGAAACTTTGAAGTGGAAAACGATTGGCAGAGGGAGGGGCTGCTCTCCTTGCCCAGTGTGACCAGCAGTCCGTCACACCGCATCAACGATAGTCTATCCGAGCTCACACTGATGCTGGCCGAACCAGAAGACCTCGTATTGCTAAAGCATCCGCCCGATGAGGATTACCTGCAATATCTGGAGGAGGTAGGGTGGCAGGCGCCGATCATCGTGACGGCGGAAGCGTCAGAACTGCCGCTTGCAGAGGCGCATCTGCGGCAGCGGAGTTCGAAACAGGCGCTGCGCGCATGGGCCAAAGCAGGAGACGCCTATCTGCTGCCGCACGGTGTTTCCCGACAGGTGGAAAAGCTGACCCGATCGACCAACATCCCGTTGGCAGCAGCCGGGGAGCAGGTAAGCGCATCGGTCAACAATAAGCTGTACAGCCGCAGGTTGTGCGAACAAACAGGAATCCGACAGCCGCATGGGGTAGCGGCCCGCAGTTTGACGGAGCTGCAGCAGGGCTTTGCAGAAGTAAAACGCTTGCTGCGCACATCCCCGCTTCTGCTCAAAGAGGGTACTGGGGTTTCGGGCAAGGGAATTGTTCAGATCGATAATGAAAGTCGTTTTGAACAGATCCTGCGTCTGTTGCGGCGAGCTGCCGAAAAACAAGGAACAGAACAACTGGAGATGGTGATCGAGGAGAAGATAGCCAAAAGCACAGACATCAACTATCAGTTCCTGCTGGGACGTGATGGTACGTACACTCCTCTCTACACATTGGTAGCGTTGGTTGACCAGGGGAAACACGTCGGCCACCTGCATCCCCATCAGCTTCCGGCGTATGTTGTGCGACAAATCGAGGAAAGCATGCCGCTCGCCGCAGAGGAGTTGGCAGGCGACGGATATTACGGCATGGTTGGCGTCGATGCGCTGCTCGGCCAAGATGGGACCCTCTATCCCTGTATCGAGATTAACGCACGGTTAAACATGTCTACCTACCATGTCAAGGCATTTGAGGAATGGATTCCGCCGCAAAGCGCGGTGATTGCCCGTTCGTATTCGATCAAGAGGCAATCTCCGCTCACCTTCCGAACCCTGCGGGAGAAGCTGGATCAGCTGGTCTTCACCCGTAAAAGGGGATCAGGCATCCTCATCAATGCGTTTGCGCCAGTAAATGCCCTTCACCAACCAGGACATGTCTATACGGGCAGGTTGTACGCGATGGTGATCGGCAGCAACCGCGACGATTGCCTGCGGCTGCAGGCCCAGTTAGTCAAATGTCTTAGGGATCTGGGAACGGTCGTGCAGGGGTGATACGTGCAAAGGTGATTGGAGAAGGAATCACACCGGCTGCAACCGGATCCCCAAACAGCTACAAGGAGGGCTGAGTGATGAGCGACACATCGGTGTCAAACCAGATGATGGAGTTGGCGGAGCGTTACGGGACCCCGCTCTACGTCTACGATCTGAACAAGGTAAGAGAGCAAATCGCGACCATTGTCGATCATATGCACCCCGCTGTTCAGTTGTTTTACTCGTTGAAGGCGAATCCCAACACTACACTGGTCAGAAAAATCTACGAAACCGGAACCAACCTGGAAATCTGTTCCCTGTACGAATTGAAGGTGGCACAAGTCGCCGGGGCTTCCCCTGATCACATCCTATACCTTGGTCCCGGCAAGACGCATCAGGAGATTCGCCAGATTGTCGACTACGGTGTTCGCTACATCGTAGCCGAGTCATTGCAAGAACTGGAATTGATTAATCAAATAGCAAAAGCGGCAGGCAAAGTCGTGAAGGTCGGCGTGCGCGTCAATCCGGAAGTGGCAGTAAAAGGAGCACGCCTGCAAATGGGCGGAACCGCGCGGCAGTTTGGAATCGATGAGAAACAGTTTGGCGATGTGGTGGCGCTGATCAAACGTCTGCATCATCTACGGCTTTCCGGTATCCACACCTACCACGGTACGCGGATTCTGTCCGCTCAGGTGATTGCCGAGAACATACAATACATCCTCTCGTTTGCTGCACAAGTGATCCAACAGTATCAGCTGTCACTTGATTATGTAGGTGTAGGTGGCGGTCTCGGCGTACACTACTTCGCTGGTGAAAGCCAATTGGATGTCGCTGCCCTGGGCAGCCAGACCCGCGAGCCTATCGAAAGATTTGTGGCCAGCCACAAAGGGACAAGCATCCTGATGGAATCCGGACGCTACATCGTTGCAGAAGCCGGAACCTACCTAGTCAGCGTGCTGTACACCAAAACCTCCCAAGACATTCGTTTTGCGATTACCAACGGAGGCACCCACCACCACATGGCTGCCGGCGGTATGGGCAATGCCTTCTTAAAAAACTTCCCGATCCGAGCGTTTGTCAGCGAGCAGCGGGAAATGGAGAAGTATCACCTGTCCGGACCACTCTGTACGCCTAATGATCTGATCGGCAAGCATGTTGAACTGCCCAAACTGCGGCCAGGTGACGTGATCGGCATCCAGCGGTCAGGGGCATACGGTCTGACAGCCAGTCCTGTCTTGTTTCTCAGTCACGGGCTGCCTCGGGAAGTATTGTTTGACGGAGAGCGTGAATGGATGATTCGAGAACGTGACGAGTACATGGTACCCCGTGTACGCATCGTCAGTTAATCCATGAAACCATTGATTGCGAGGAGGCGAATCACATGACAAGGAAAATCCTAGACATTCCAAAGTATGTGGAGCAGGAGGAAACGCTGCGAACATGGACATCCTGGGTAGACAGTTTATACACCCCACTGTACGTTGCGGGTGACAACAGGCCTACACACGAACTGATGGGCATTACCGGTTTTGCCTTTCGGATGCAGATGCAAAACGAGATGATCTGCAGCAGCAGCACAGTCGTTTTCGATTGGCAGCGTGTCTTTACTGAGAGTGCGCTTCGACTAGGTTACAAGTCCAGTTTCTACTACGGACGCTTTGAGAATGCTTATCTGCCGCATGTGTCGGATCATTTTCCATTGGTTGATGATAACCGTCAGGCAATCGAGGCGATTCGTTCGTACATTGACGCGGGTAAACCCGTGATCGCTTTTGACCTGTTCCTGCCGGAATTCGGGGTGATTTACGGATATGATGACGAAAAACGGGTGCTGTACGCAATGGATGCTGCCAAGGAAGAGGGCGGGGAGTTTCCATATGAAAAACTGGGCCAAACCTACTCCTTGATCTTGTGTGTCGGAGCCCTGGACGAACCGGTAAAGATTGACCAGGCAGAAGCCCTGCGCCAAGCCCTGCAGTTTGCCGTCGATCATGCACGTGGGCGTGATATCTATGCGTCAGATTGCTACACCACAGGATTGGCCGCTTACGATTTGTGGATCAAACACCTGGAGAAAGGACCTGGTACGATCGACAAAAACGTCAATGCCTACGTTATCGCCGTTTTTGCTGACGCGAGAGCAAATGCCGTTACGTTCTTGCGTGAAGCAAGCGTGTCGGAAGCTGTGAAACCATATACGGACAATGCAGCGGCGGCTTATGAACGAGTCCACATGGAGTTAGAGCAGTTGTGCCAACGCTATCCGTTCCCGCATGGGGGGACGCTGACGGAGGAGAATCTGCGTGAGTCGATGGAGAATCTGACCAAGGCCAAGCAAGCGGAAGAAGAAGCCATCGTCAATCTGGAGAAAGCACTTGAGTTACTCTAGGAACAGGGAAGAAGAGGGAAGTGAAAACGACGGCCATACCGGTGGATGGCCGTCGTTTTATGTTTCTCGCTGCAGCAGTACCAAGCCAAGGGAGGAGATCGGGCCGGCCTGGATGAGCAGGACATACTCGCCGCGCTTGATCCGGTCTTCGACCACTGCTTCCGCAAGTGAAATCAGGCAGTCACTTGTCAGCAGATTGCAGCGGCTGGCATTGGTGCGACGGTAGACGGCAGAGCAGCCGCTGACAAGACGCTGTACGCCGGAGAAAAACGAGTCGCTGAGATGCTGCGGAACGATCAAGTCAATCTGGTCGAGACTGGTTCCGTTTGCTCCCAGGAAGCGGTCCAGCATCGATTCAAGCGCGTGCAGCAGTACTTGCTCCGTAGCAAGAAACTCTCGTCGCCCCCAATCGTACGGGTTTCCATGGGGGGATGCCCAGGTATGTGATTGGATGGCGATCACTCTCCAGTCGCCTGCCTCCGGCTGCACCAGGCAAGAGACGGCTGCATCCCCCTTTGGATAGGAGGTGAAAAAAAGGCGGGGCTGAGGGGGAGAGATCTGGTCAGCTGCAACGATGATGGAAGGGGCTGCTTCCGCCTGATCGCTTTGGGCGTAGAACTGGCTGAGCAGGTTGATTGCGGTAGCAAATGAGGCGGATCCTTGATGACTGACTGAGAAGGAAATCGACTCTTTTCTTCTGGTCAGCTTTTTTACCTTCAACACAGGTGTCAGCGTTAAACTGGGAACAGTCGTCTCATGCGCATAGAGCAGGTAGGCGGTCCTCATCTGCTGCTGCCCGGCAAGCGTGGCTTCCACGCATTGAACAGCGAGATCGACTGCTGTTGTTTCGCCGACGACTACCGGTATCTGTTCTGATCTGTACAGGTTCGCGTCACTCTCCATCAAGCGATTGGCGAGAAGAAGCCCGTACTCATGGTAGAGCGCATGAAGTGCGGAATGTAGATGATCAGCTTCATCTTTTCCGTCTTGCTGCGTGATCATGTCCGCCCGGATCAGTCCCTCCAATGGCTGCTGCTGTGGTACCGTCGTACTGATCCGAGACAGATACAAGCTCTGTTTGGAACCCATGCTGGACACCTCCCTCAATACTGAAACACGCTGCAGCCAAACGTACCGCCCATCCCAGCTGTAAGGATCAGGTAGTAGTCGCCTGGCCGAAGCAGATTCTCTGCTAGGCCCCGTTCCAGATTGAGGATCGGATCGGCATTGTGACAGTGACCCACCTCCGACAGCGTTGGGTAATAGAACAGCTCGTGCGGCATGTTAAGTGCACGGGCAACCCGAAGCCAGGTGGTTTGATTCAGATTGCTGGGAAAGATACAGCGGATCTGTTCCGGATCAAGCCGGCATCCACGCAGTGCGGTACGCAGGAGCTTGATTAGTCCGAACGTGAAGGTCTGCTGAAACAAGGCGTAATCAGCTGGGGAAGATGCCGGACCGTCATAGATGGTCGCTTCACTATGTAAGAAGGTGCGGATCAAGCGACTACGCTTTGCATCGCGGGTGAGGTAAACGGCGACCGCTGCATCCCCTGCCATCGAGCTGTCCAGCAGATACCGCTCTTGCGGAATGAACATTTTGTCTGCTGTCATCAGCAGTACACCTGGCGATGAGGGGGTTTGTTGCAGCCATTGGTTGGCGAGAAAGAACAGCAGGTTGATGGATGCACAATTCATCTGGGCTGCTGACATCGTTTGCGCCTCATGCAGTTGTCGAGACAGCCGCCATTCACTAAGTGGATCGTATAGATAAGGCGCGAAGGGGTTTAACGTATGCGTAAACAAAATCTGGCCGATGTTGGTTGGCTGCACGTCATGATTTGCTAGAAGCGAATCGGCAGCCGCGGTCATCATGGAAGCTGCTGTTTGCCTTGGTTCAATCGCGATGAATGCCAGCTTGTGATCGTACAGCAGACGATCCACTTGGGTGGCGCTGATCCTTACCTCACTCTGCAGTTCTCGCAGGTGACAGCGCTGTTCGGGCACATAGCTGCCAATCGCTTCAATCCCTGTCATCCCATTCACCTCTACTTTCCTTCGCTTCTTCCCTGTACAACAACGCATACGTATCTTCATTCTCGGCCAATCGACAGGATCCGTACATAGCGCCACTGTTAGGAGTGGGTTAGTCGGATGATACGACAAAACCACAGCCGATTAACAGTCAAAATATGTATAAAGTTTCCCTGTTTTGTATCATGGTGTTAGGACATGCGGCGCACGCGAAGCGTCTGCATGGGGAGACCAGTTTGATGCAGAGGAGAGGAAAGAATTGAACGAAACAGTACAAGAAGTAGTGGGAGTATTGGCGGCTCTGCTTGACATCAATCCCGACTCGATTTCAGAAGAAGATCAACTATACGACGGCTTGGGATTGGACTCGACGAAGATTATCGATTTGCTGCTGCAATTGGAGATCACATGCGGGATCGAGTTCGACATGGAGGAGCTGGAACCAGAAGATTTAGAGACAGTGAAAAGCCTGTCCGCATGTATCGATGCACACAAGAGAGCAACGTAAGCATAGTAATGGAGAAAAAACACGAACATATGTTTGTGTTTTCTGCTATAATGGGAATGTCGGTGAACATAAAATGGATATAAATGTAAAACAACTGCATATAAAATGACATAATTCTTCCACTACCCGCAATTGTCAAAAAAACTAGAATTTAAATCAAAATAAACAGATTTCTAAATATGTAATCTATGTAAAATATGGAGTAAGCATACAAGGTGATTTTTTCGACAAGTGCAAATATCGAAGAAAGGAATGATCATTCATGAATGCACTGGTTGTTGTATCAAAAAAGCAATCGGAAGATTTGCAGTGCGAGTTCATCCATTCCTTGTCAGAAAAAGCAGAAGTCTTGGTCTTGGAGGACTTCCGGGGGGTAAAGGATGCCGTCTCCAAACAAAAGTACAGAGTAGTTATCTTAATGACGTATGGCGACTCGTTTCCGGAATCCTGGAAGATGACGGAACTGCAGGTCGACTGTCCGACCGTTATCCTGACCAACGCCAAGAACATCAACCTGTTTTCCATCCAGTCATTCATCGAATCGTTTGAAGAGAACGACACCCCCGATATCGACAACCCCTTGTTCCGCAAATCGCTTAAATACATCGAGGAGAACCTGCATGAGAACGATTTGTCGCTGACCAAGGTAGCGTCGTTTATCTATGTCAGTCGTTGTCATTATTCTCGCATGTTCAACAAGTATCTGGGTACCGGCTTTAAGGAATACATCATGACCAAGCGAATTCAACGAGCGAAACTGCTCTTGAAAAAAGGACAGCCTGTGACAGAAGTATGCTACTCCGTAGGATACAACGATTTGACACATTTCTCCAGAGTATTCCGTAAACTCGTGGGTGTCAATCCGTCTACCTACCGTCTGTCCAATCGGAAAGTATCATACAGTGGAGGGAAACAATGAACAAAAGATGGATCGGCAGTTTGACCGCAGCAATTATCATCGCAGGTGGAATCGGCGGCTATTGGTACTGGCAGACTCCGTATGCGCTGCCCGAGATTTCCGAGACCATCACGCAGGAACAACTAAACCTGGTCTTTGCAGAAGAACAGGAGGTGGCATCTCGCAAGATGGACAAGCAGGAGGCGGAACGCGGCCTGCCGCAATCGATGGACCGCCTTGAGCCGGATCAGGCACCATACGCCTATTACTACGGCTTGTCATTGCTGGAGGAAGATCGGGAGCAGGCACTCGCGTACTTGGGAGCAGCTGTACAAGCTGTCCCAACCAATCTGGTCTACAGTACGGATTACCGGATCGCGTTGACTCGGGAGAACGGTTATCAGGAGGCGCTCGATTTTTTTGCTGCACTTGATCAAAACGTTCCGGAAGTGAAGCTGCAGACGGCCCTGGTATACGTGGACATGCTCCAGGAAAAAGGGGTAGGGACCGCATGGCTTGGGCAGCGTTCCACGCTGTCGATCCGGGAACTAAACCAGATATTGGAGCAAAATCCAAATGATTGGCTTGCTCACTACGCACGTGGTCTAAACAATCTGTATTGGCCGTCCGGATTGCAGCGGATCGACAAAGCTGTACAGGATTTGTCGTTCTGTCTGGCAGCGTTAAAGCAGCTTGGAGATCAATCGTTCCCGTTCTGGCCGCAGCTGTACGAAGCGTACGGTGATGCACTGGTAAAGAGTGGGGATACGTCAGCCGGTTATGCTGTATGGAAAGACGGGCTCCGTCATTATCCTGATGCGGAAGGCTTGAAACAGCGAGTTGATGCTGGCGAGGAACAAGCGATGGAACTGGTAAAGCAAATCCGGGGTATTGACAGTTTTCAACCACCGGCGCCAGAGATTACGGATCTGAGTATCATCTGGAACCAGAAAGCTGACGAGAGTTGAGGAGATGAGCTTTGAGTGAAATCGTCGTAACCGGAGTCGGTACAGTCACGTCGATTGGCGAAAACACGGAAGAGGTTTGGCAGGGTTTGCTGACCGGCCGGTCCGGTGCCAAACAAATCACCAGTTTTTCCGTAGATGAACACCAGAACAAGTATGGATGTGAAATGGAGCGAATCCCACCAACTGTCTTGCCGGTCGATTTGGATGGATTGGGACGTGCTACCAGAATCGTGCTACCGGCCCTGGAAGAAGCATTGGGAGATGCTGGATTGTCCCCAGAGGATCTGGCTGCTTGTCGAACAGGGGTGTCGATCGGTACAACGATGGGTGAGATAGAACCCCTGGAAGAAGCGATGATGCAAAAGGGAACAGCGCGAGAAGGTGGGCCGCACGTTATTGTTGAGAACATTGTACGAATATTCGGAATTAACGGTCCCCTTTGGACGATTACCAATGCTTGTGCAGCGGGCAATCTGGCGACAGCTAGAGCGATGGACGAACTGATCAGTGGACGGGCCGATATCATGATCGCCGGCGGTGTAGACGCCTTCTCTTGGGCCGCCTTCACCGGTTTCAGCAGTTTGCGCGCGATGACCCCTGAGCTGTGCCGGCCGTTCGATATCAACAGACAAGGTTTGATCCTGGGTGAAGGGGCAGGGCTGATGATTCTGGAGCGGGCGGATCACGCAGAGAAGCGGTCAGCTCGAATCCGCGCCCGTTTGCTAGGATATGCGATGAACTGCGACGCTCACCACATCACGCAGCCAGACCCAGCGGCCCAAGGAGCTGCGCGAGCGATGGAGGAGGCCCTAAAACGGGCAGGAATTGGCAAGGAAGCAATCGGGTATGTCAGTGCTCATGGTACCGGAACCCCTGCCAACGACCGGATGGAAGCAGAGGCGCTGCGTACCGTCTTTGGCGAGGCGGCCGAGGCGTTGCCAGTAAGTTCGATCAAGGGACACATCGGTCATACGCTGGGAGCTGCCAGTGCGATCGAGGCAGTTGCCTGCGTAAAAGCACTGGAGAGTGGAGTGCTGCCGCCGACGATCAACCTGCAGCAGCAGGACCCGGCCTGCAACGTTCAAGTGATTGCCAACAAGCCGCTGGCAAGACAAGTGAGATACATGCTGTCCAACGCATACGCTTTTGGCGGGATCAACTCTTCGCTGGTACTTGGCCGGGCGGACTAACAATGCTGAAGAGGTGTGTAGATGCTCAATCTTAAGTCGACCAATCGCGGTCCAATCACCAAATGGTCGGATTACAAGCTGGACCCGCGATATCCGCTTCTGCTGTTCCTGATTACTTTTGCTGTGGCCGGTCAGGTCTATCTGGGCTTCTTCCAGCGATGGGATGCAATCTTTACCTCTCTCGTCTGCACAGTGGGGACGGAACTGGTGCTGGTGCGTCTGCTTCACAAAAAGTGGGTCTTTCCACTCAGTGCCGTGATTACAGGGATTGGCGTCAGCCTTCTGCTCAGCTCCTACCTGCTGTGGCCCTATGCCTTGGCGTCCGTGCTATCTATCGTCTTGAAGTTTCTGATTCGTTACAAAGGGTCGCACATCTTCAATCCCAACAACGTGTCGCTCGTGCTGGTCCTCTTCTTTCTGCCCGACTTCGCTGTCAGTACACCGAAACAGTGGACCAATGGGTACGAAGTGATGATCTTTATTCTCTGTCTGGGGATGATCGTCAGCTATCTGGCAAATCGCCATGATACGGTGATTGCCTTTCTGTCTGGATTTACCTTGTTCGCTCTGGGGCGACACTACTTTTTCGACACACCGCTGTGGTTTGCCCTGGGACCGCTGTTAGGGGCATCTTTGCAGCTGTTTACCTTCTTTATGATCACCGATCCCAAGACGACACCCAACAGCCGTCCCGCACGCGTCGTGTTTGCCATTCTGATCGCGCTGTTTGACGCCATCCTGCGTCTGTTTGATGTCAACAACCAGCAGTTTTACGCGGTCTTTTTGCTGGCTGTTTTTGTAGGCATCCCGTATCGCTGGTGGATGTCGCGGAAGTTCGCGCAGATGGCAGAACAACAGACGGGATGATGGGTGATGGAGCGACTGTCCAACAAATCGTCTGGTTGGCCCGCTTCAGCGCGTACGTATTGTAGGTGCAAACGAATCACGCCAAAGAGGTGTTTCCATGTTCAATCTGAAGTCCGCTGCCAAGCGGCCGATTACGGTATGGAGCGATTACAAGGTTGATCCGCGGTATTTCTTGCTGCTTTTTCTGGCCAGTTTTGCGATTGCCGGCCAAATCTATCTGGGCTTCTTCCAGCGGTGGGATGCGATCATCGTTTCCTTGCTCTGCACGGTCTCAACGGAACTTCTGCTGGGACGGATCTTCCATAAAAAGTGGCAGTTCCCGTTAAGTGCGATTATCACAGGGATCGGAGTTAGTCTGCTGGTCAGTTCCTATCTGCTCTGGCCTTATGCGCTGACAGCGGTTCTGTCCATCCTGTTCAAATACCTGATTCGCTATAAGGGTGGACACGTCTTTAATCCCAACAATGTGGCGCTGGTGCTGATTCTTTATTTTCTGCCGGAATACGCGGTCAGTACGCCCAAACAGTGGACTAACGCGTACGAGGTGATGCTGTTCATCCTCTGTCTGGGTTTGTTTGTCAGTTATCTCGCAAACCGGCATTACGCTGCGCTGACCTTTTTATCCGGTTTTACCCTGTTGGCGCTGATCCGGCACTACGTGTTTGGTGCGCCGCTGCTGGCAGCCTTGGGGCCACTGCTGGGTGCTTCGCTGCAGCTGTTTACCTTCTTCATGATTACCGATCCCAAAACAACGCCCAGCAGCAGGGGAGGACAAGTCATCTATGCGCTGATCATCGCGCTGTTCGATGCGGCCTTTCGGATCAACCAATTCGCCAATCCGCAGTTCTACGCCGTTTTCCTGGTGTCGATCCTCGTGGTGATTCCGTATCGATGGTGGGTGGCGCGCAAAAGTGAGCAGGCGACTGGACAGAACGCGAGATGAGGAGGCATACACATGCAAGATCTGTACGTGACCGGTGTGGAGGTACTGACCGCTCATGGCTTGGGCACGAGCCAGCTGCCAGACATTGAGAACCTGTCCAGTCTGGCTGGGACGACGGTCCCCGACTTGTCTCCAGCTGCATATGGCTACAAGGGGTTAAAACGATTGTCCCGGGCTTCTCGTCTGAGTTGCCTGGCGATTGGACAGGCATTGCAGGAGGTTGGGTTAGACCTGTCGCGGGGCAGAAAAAGCGCTGATTCGCGAACCGGTTTCCTAGTCGGGTCCAATCACTCCAATCTGGACGCAATCGCTGAGCTGTACCATGAATCGCAAACCTATGGTCCTCGGAAGGTGAATCCAGGGATCTTTCCTGAGACTGTCTTGAATGTGATCGGTGGCCATGCCGCCATCTACTTCGGGTTGTCCGGGGTAAACGTAACGATTTCCAATGGTCGTGATACGGGGATCAAAAGCCTCGCTTACGCGTGTTCCCTGCTGAGAGAAGAGCAGCTGGCACGCGTAGTGGTGGCGATTGTCAACTTGCTGCCTCCCGATGTGTTTGAGACAGCCGTACGGGCGTCGCTGCCGTCCTTTGAATCGGTTGTCGTGCTTGTGCTGGAAAGCGGGGAAGAGTCAAGCCGCCGCAGACGTCTAGCAAAACTGGATGTCCAGCGTGCAGCAGAGACGGGCAGCTCTGTCGGGGGACAACTGGTTTCGGCCGAACACGCAGTACTGGCGTCGGCGATCGCGCTGCGGGAACTGACGTCGGGCAGCCAATCAACCATCCGGCTGCTTTCCTCTTGCTGTACCGAGGGGGATTACTTGATCACCCTTGAAGCCGCAAGGGAGAATCTTCACACGAACTGGCCTGTGCCGGATGTCGGCACTTTGAGAAATGGAGTTGAGTTGGATGAGAAGCGCTGACGCTCTGGTCACAGGCACGAGCATGCTCTGCTCGCTGGGAGTTGGCAACGAAGCGGTTTGGGAAGGTGTCTCGTCGCAGAAGCAAACGCGAGGAGAGCGAACCTATGAGATGCGGGACGGACGGACACTGTGTTATCCGGTCTACCCAATGGAGAGGCTCGATCTGAGAGATTGGCTGCAGGCCTCTGCTTGTCGCTGGCTGCAAGAGGAACAACTGGATCAGGATGCAGACTTTGTTTCTTTAGTGGTTGCGGCCCGTCTGGCGATGCAGGAAGCGGGACTACCGGCTGCAGGGGAACAGACGGTGGCCCTCGTCATTGGCCATGAAAACGCGGGTGTTGTGCCGCTGATGGATCGACTGCTGGCCGATCCCGATGTAGATGGCGGTGCGGACGGGCGGGGTGATGCGCTTGCCTCCTTTCGACGGCACCAGGAGGCGTTCTTTCGAATCCAGACGTTCACTTATCCCTTTTACCTGGCAAAAGCACTGCAGATAACGGGTCCCTCCTACATCATCAACAATGCTTGCGCTACGGGCATTTACGCACTGGAGCATGGCAGGCAGTTGGTTTTGTCGGGCCAAGCCGATGCCGCCGTTGTGGTCTGTTCCGATTATGCACATGCGACAGAACACCTTTGGCTCGGACAAAAGGGACTGATCTCGCCGACGCAAGAACTGCGGCCATTTGATCGCAGAAGAAATGGTTCCGTACTGGGGGATGCTGCTGCCGCTTTCGTCCTAGAGTCACCCAGTCATGCCGCCAAGCGGCAGGTGCGACCCATCTGCGCCTACAAGGGGAGTCGTCTTCGCCAGGACAACTGGCACATCACCCTTCCGGACGTTGCTGCCCATTCCTATTCGCGGGCGATGGTCGATGCGATTACACAGGTGGCGGATTATCAGCCGCCCGATCTGCTGATTCCCCACGGTACGGGCAGTCCGTTATGGGATCATTACGAAGCGGTGGAGATTCATCGCGCATTTGCCGGGTTGTCCTGCGAAGTACCGCCTGTCACTGGCTTCAAATCAGCTGTCGGGCATACCCTGGGAGCTTGCAGCTTGCTGGAATCAGCGCTGGCCGTTCACTGTTTGGTGAACAACGTGATTCCGCCGCTTCAAGATTACGCGGAGGAGGATCCCAAGATCCGTTTGCCGGTGGTCACGAAAGGGGTGGAGCGTAAACTGCGTTCGGTGATGAAAACTGTTTCCGCATATGGTGGCTTTCACGCCGCAGCCGTATTTGAACAGCTTGTGCAAGGAGAGTGACGACTATCGCACAGAGAGACTTCACTGGAAAGAAAGTGCTGGTCACCGGGGGTTCGCGGGGGATCGGACGCGCTTGTGTCCGACAGCTGGTGGAAGCTGGTGCCGACGTAGTATTCACATATGCCAACAATCGGGAGGCAGCCGATTCGTTGGTCCGGGAGAGCGCCTCACTGCCTGGAAGCGCAGAAGCAGTCAGGGTTGATTTCCGCCTCCCGGAGGAGGTGGGATCACAGGTGGAGCAACTGCTTAGGCGGCATGCTTTTGACGCTTTGGTCAACAATGCCGGTCTGCTGCGGGATGCGCCAGCGTACCGGATGGACCTAGAGGAGTGGGACGAAGTGATGCAGGTTAATCTTCATGCCCTGTTTGCTGTCACGCGCCGGTTGATCCGTCCCCTCTCTCTGGTGAACGGAACGATTGTCAACATTGCCTCTGTGGCGGGTATCGCCGGTACGCCAGGTCAGGTGAACTACGTTGCTTCCAAAGCAGGTGTGATCGGGCTTACTCGTGCATTGGCAAGGGAAGTGGGGCCGCTCGGTGTCCGGGTTAATGCCGTGGCACCCGGATACGTGGATACAGATATGATGGCGTCGATACCGGAACAGAGACGCCGTTCGCTAAAGAACGGGATCTCGTTGAGGCGAATCGGGCAGCCGGATGAGATTGCCTGCGCAGTGCTGTTTCTGCTGTCAGACGAAGCATCTTACATCACAGGTCAGGTGTTGGTCGCAGATGGCGGGCTGCTGTAAATCTGACGAACAAAGGAGTGTCAACCGATGAATGTAGACATCGAACAGGTAAAAGAAAGTCTTCTCGAGGTAGTTGGCGAGCTGACGGAGACGGAGCTGGATGAGGCCGCTCTTGATGAGCCATTTGCCGCACTCGGCGTCGACTCGCTGATGGCACTGCAGTTGGCTGTCCATCTGGAGCGCGAGTACGGTGTGCGTCTGAGCGAAGAGGAGCTGGCGCAAATGAAAAATCTGCGCGACATCCTGCAGGTTATCGATGAGCGAGCGAGCTAAACGCATGGTGGCCAGCCTGTTTTTCCGCCTGCTGCATCAAGACCCTTCCCGCTACGAACGACAGTTCCTCCGCCCTGATGGACGTTCCTTTTACAATGAGCGATTTGCAATCGTTCTGCAGGCGTTTTTTACCGGGTACAACAGTGGTTTGCGCACCGAGCTCTCAGTGAGGGAGATTCGCACCGAGCTCGATCAGCGCTTTGATCCCTTCTATCGGGGCTTTGCCTATGAGGGGCTGGGGATGGGACTTGCCGCTAGAAGCGATGTGATCCGCAAGGGGCGGCTCACCTTTGAATACGACATCCGACAGATTGATCCCGGTTACATCTATCAGTACTACGTAGGACTCGGCTGGTGGCTGCACACGCGCTACCGATATCGATCGGAGAAGTACAGACGGCGCCTGGCTGTCCTGCATCCTCACTTTGCGCTGATCATTTATGACGGGGTCGGGTTTAAGACCGGTTTGTTTCACAAGGCGGATATCACAATGGCGATCGATCGCTTTTCCCGTTTTGCTCCAGACGAGCAGCGAGTCTGTTGGCAGGGATTTGGACGAAGCTTGTGGTTTCTCAACCAGTTTGATAGCGAACAAACCGTACAGGCGGTCGGAAGACTACCCTCCTCTGTGCGTGCAGATGTGTACAGTGGAGTCGGCCTTGCCATTGCCTACAGCGCCTTTGACTATCCGGACTGGCCGGCACATGCCCGTTCGCTTGTAGAACCTGTTTATCATCCTGCTTTTGACCAAGGGCTCGCCTTTGGCTGGGAGACGAGGCGGCTGCAAAACCGCCCATATTACCAGCAGATGCTTGCTGGCTATCCTGCCGGTTTGCCGGAGCAGATCGAGCAAATGGTCGCTGCGGTGCACACGGCTCGCCAACGGGTAAGCGAGATCACATCCAGCGAACTGTTCTACAGCCGCTGGATCGATGAAACGAGAAGGCTGTTAACGATATAGGAGGAGCGAGGGGAGATATGCGAGTGAGAACGTTCGGGTACGTGCTGTTGACACTACTGCTTGTCGCAAGTACGACTGGCTGTCTTGGACAGAAAGCAGAGGAGAAACGAGAGTACGCTTTTACTTTTGAGGAGATTGCCGAGGAGGCGGGGGTTACCTTTGTTCACGAAAAGGCCACGTTTGACAGCAAAGTGGACAACATCATGCCCTGGCTGGTCTCTACCGGTGCAGCTGTAGGAGTAGGGGACTACAACGGCGACGGCTGGATGGATCTGTATTACGTCAATTCGCGAAAAGGCAGCAAAAACGCGCTGTACAAAAACAACGGGGACGGCACTTTTACGGATGTTGCCGAGCAGGCCGGAGTAGCGGACATCAATCACGACGGTATATCGGAAACGGCTGTCTGGTTCGATTTCAACAATTCCGGCGATCCCGACTTGTTTGTCGGCGCGTGGGGCAAGAGCAAGCTGTTTCAAAACAACGGAGACGGCACCTTTACCGATATTACGGACCAGGCCGGAGTCGGTTACAAAGGCTACGTCGCCAAGGCAATCACTCTGGACTACAATCGCGACGGCCATCTGGACCTCTACCTGGGGAACTACTTTCACGAACGAAACGACCTGTGGAATCTGACTACCACCAAGATCATGCACAACGACTTTGAACGCGCCCGCAACGGCAGTCCCAACGTCTTGTACCGCAATAACGGAGACGGCACCTTTACCGATGTGTCTGAGGAGATGCAGGTGGGCGACACTGGCTGGACGTTGGCGACCGGCTCCGCCGATATTGACAACGACGGCTGGCCGGACATCTACAATGCCAACGATTTCGGTCCTGATGTGCTTTACCTGAATCAGGAGGGCAAAGGGTTCCGCAAAGTGGTGCAGCACGCCGGGATCGGCGATGACACGTTCAAGGGGATGAATGTTGACTTTGCCGACCTGTTCCACGATGGCAACCTAGCGTTCTACATCAGCAACGTGAGCAAACGTCGCTACATCCTGGAAGGCAACCAGCTCTGGCATCGAAACGACAAGGGAGAGTACGTCGACCGTGCAGAGGAGTTGGGCATCAATGTGGCTGGCTTTAGCTGGGGTGCTCGATTCTTTGACGCTGACAACAGCGGGAACTTCAGTCTGATGGTGACCAACGGTTTCATCTCGGCCAGCAAGGAGCGGGATTACTGGTTTGACCTGGGAACATTGGCGACGACGCCCGGCAACATCATTGAAGATGCCCGGAACTGGCCGACGTTTGGTGATAAAAGCTTGTCCGGTTACGAACAGAAACACTTGTATTACAACGATGGAGAATCGTTCCAAGACATTGCTGCGGATGTAGGCATTACCTTTGTGGAAGACAGTCGCGGCGTGGCAGCTGTCGACCTGTTTAACCGAGGGGTACTCGATCTGGTCTTCGCCAACCAGGGCGGACCAGCCCGTATCTATAAGAATCAACCGAAGGTACAGAACAACTGGATCAAGCTGGATCTGGAGGGGACCGCACCGAGCAACCGGGACGCTGTCGGCACCCGTGTAATCTTTGAAGTAAATGGTGTGCAGACCATTATGGAGCGGGACGGAGGGAACAGTCACGGAGCTCAGAGCGATCCGCGCCTGCACTTCGGACTGGGTTCCGCACAAAAAGTGGACAAGCTGACCGTGAGATGGCCAAGCGGCCGTGTCGAGGAGTTCCATGACGTACCAGCCAATCAGGTTCTGACGATCAAGGAGAAAGCAGGGCCAATCGAGTCGAATCAATCATAACTGACAAAGGAGCACAGACGGGAGGGGAGCACGTGAGTTGGATCGCCAAACGGCTCGCAGAAGCAGATCCACACCAAGCAGCGCTGAACGATGGGATCGACGCGTTACCATACGATCAGCTGGCAAAGAGGGTAGCCAGCTGCAGGAAAAGTTTGATCGGTGCAGGAATGGAGGATGCTCGTACGATCGGCCTGGTCGTCGATCAATCGGTATCATCGATCATCCTTCTGTTGAGCCTGCTGGAACTGCGCGCACCGCTGCTTCCTCTCGATCCCTCGCTGACACCAAGTGAACGGCTGCGGGTGGGTCGGCTCGCGGGAGTTGATCTCTGGATCACCCCAGACGCGTCAGCTGACGAACAGCAGTCTGCCGAGGCCTCAAAACAGCGTTCACTCTGTTACAGTCAGATTTTTGATACACTTCCCGGTACGCTCAGACAGGCTCGGTTCAGCAACCATCTGCTGCTGTTGACCTCCGGTTCAAGCGGTCCGATGAAGGCGGCGAGAATTCCCTATTCCTCTCTTTGGCGAGGAGCGGGGAAGTACCAACGGTGGTTTCACCTGACTCGTCACGATCGTATCCTCTCAGCCGTCCCTTTTTTCCACAGCTTCGGTTTGATCGGCGCTTTGCTGGGCTCGCTTGCCGCAGGTGGAACCCTGTACGTCTGCCGACATCCCTCCCCACGCCAGATCGCGGAGGAAGTCATGCGCAATCGCTGTACCGTCTTGTTCGCTGTGCCGCAGCAGTACGAGTGGTTATCGCAGTCCCAGATGATCAAGGCGGAACAGTTGGACTCCCTGTCGCTTCCCATCTGTTCCGGAGGTCCACTAAAGGAAGAGACAGCGAAAGCTTTTCAGGCGAAATATGGAAGGCGTATCCTGCCGTTGTACGGCAGTACGGAGACGGGGGCAATCGCCGCACAGCATCCACTAGTGATGGACGGGACTGGTGCAACTGGTTTTCTCTTGCCGGGGGTGGATGTGGCGGTGACCGATGAGGGTAGGCTGGCTGTGGCAAGTGATACACTGTTCGCCGGTTATGTAGGTGAGAAGGATTGCCATAGGCGAACCCGTTACTTTGTAACAGGTGACATCGGAGCGGTCCAGGAACGGCGCGTCTATCTAGTCGGTAGAGTCAGTCAGTTCGTGAACCTGGCCGGGCGCAAGGTGAATCTGGAGGAAGTTCGTGAGGTTCTGCTCAGACACAGCGACGTACGGGAAGCACAAGTTATTGGCGCGGCCGATCCACTCGCGGGAGAAAAGCTTATCGCTTATCTTGAGACGCGTCGGCAGCTTGATCTGACGGAGCTGCGTCACTATTTATCGCAGCATCTGGCCTCTTACAAGATTCCGCAAGAGTTCCACTACGCAGAGGGACTTCATCGCGGATGGAAGACGTCTGTAGCCACCGACGACGAGGAGGGGAGGGAAGCACATGTCGACTCGTAGCCCGGATGCAGTCTGTATCGTTGGAATGGGGTATGTTGGATTAACCCTGGCAGCCGCTTTTCTGGCAAAAGGAGCTTGGGTTTACGGAATAGAAGCCCAGGAAAGCGTTCGGCGTCAACTGCAGAGAGGGCAGATTCATCTGCTGGAACCAGGGGTGGACGAGATTATCCATCAGTGCGTAAGTGATTCCGAAGACAGCCGCTTTCAGGTTTCCGATGAATGGCCGACTCAGATCAAGACAGCCGTGATCTGCGTAGGCACCCCGTATGATCGCGTGCAGAGCCGGCCCAACCTCGTGGCACTCAAGCTGGCAGTGGAGCAGGTTGCACAACGAATAACCGACGAGAGTCTGGTCGTGATCAGAAGCACAGTACCGGTCGGTACGACGCGCTCCGTTGTTTTGCCGATCTTGCGACGACACAACCGCAGCCCGCAGTTGGTCGTCGCACCGGAGCGTACGATACAAGGCAAAGCATTGGAAGAACTGCTCTCTCTTCCGCAAGTGATCGGCGCAGACGATGCGGCCAGTTTCGCGCGGGCGGAGGCGCTCTTCTCCCGGTTGGGTACCGAAGTGATTCGTGTCTCCTCCTACGAAGCTGCCGAACTGGTTAAGCTGGCATGCAATGCACATACCGATGTTCGCTACAGTTTCGCCAACGAAGTGGCCGGGGTTGCCGCCGCCGTAGGACTGGATGCTCACGAAATCATCGAAGCGGCCAACCATCATTACCCACGTCCACCGATTGCGCGCCCCGGCTTTGTCGGGGGATCTTGTTTGACCAAGGACCCCTACCATTTGCTGTATACAGCTGAGCTGTCTGGTTATCAGCCTCGATTGATCGCGGCAGCGCGGGCCGTGAACGAGTCGATTCCGGAGATGATCCTGCAGCAGGTAGAGCACGTGCTGCTGCAGCAACAGCGCAGCTGGTCTGAGCTGAAAGTGACGTTGTCCGGACTTGCTTATAAAGGGAAGCCGGAAACGGATGATCTGCGCGGCAGCATACTGTGGGAACTCCTCCCCCCACTGAAAGCCCGCGGTGTACAGCATCTGCAAGGGCACGATTTCGTCCTCGATGATGCCGTAATCGGAGCGCACGGGCTCACGCCGGTTACATTAGCGCAAGCGATCGAAACGTCTGACTTGGTTCTGATTCTCAACGATCATCGTGATTACGGCATGTTCGCATTGGAAGAAGCGTTGAGCGGAGAACATCAACTGCTGCTGTACGATCTGTGGGGTGTCTACAAGCAGCGGATAGAACATCTGAAGGGATCGCAGCATAATGGCATTCACTACATGGGGGTGGGATTTGGTGGATAGAGTGCTCGTCACAGGCGGAGTTGGTTTTATAGGTTTTCACCTCGCAGCCCATCTCCTGGAGCAAGGCTATGAGGTAACGGTCGTAGACAATCTGTTTCGCAGCAAACGGGACCTAGAGTTTGCCAAGCTGGAAAAAGAGATTCGCTTCGTACAGGCGGATCTCACCCAGCCTTTGACCCAGTTGCCGCTGGATCAGGAATACCGGTACGTCTACCATCTGGCTGCGATCAACGGTGTTGCGTATGCCAACAACATGCCGCACAAGGTATTGAGGACCAATCTGTTAAGTACGGTGCAGGTGTTGGACTGGTGTGCCGAGCGACAGCCGGAAACGGTGCTGTTCGCATCGTCCAGCGAAACGTATCACGGTGCCGCGCAATGGGGCCATCTGCCGATTCCGACGCGAGAAGAGGTGCCGCTGGTGATCGCCGATCCTGACATTCCGCGCTATTCTTACGCCGGGTCCAAGATTGTCGGCGAACTGATTACGCTCAACTATGCCAAACAGTACAACTTTGCAGCGCGGATCGTCCGTTACCACAATGTGTACGGACCCCGGATGGGGTTTGATCATGTCATTCCCCAGTGGATCAGCCGGATTCTGGGCAGAGAGAATCCGTTCCGCGTCTACGGCCCAAACCAGACGCGTGCTTTCTGTTACGTATCCGATGCCGTCTCGGCCACCTATCGGATCGGCACACTCCCCGGAGGTGGACATCACATCGTCAACGTAGGCAATCCAGAGGAAGAGATCAACATGGAACAACTGTGCAGACGTTTGTTTGCGGTCGCAGGCTATCAGGCTCCATTTGACTACCGGAAAGCCCCCTTAGGATCGCCTGATCGGCGCTGCCCGGATATCACCCTCCTGTCGAGCCTGCTTGGCCCTCTAACGTTCGTGCCTTTGACAGACGGATTGGCGCGTACATATGCCTGGTATGAACAGTACTTGGGTGATAGAGAGCAATGAACGTGCTTATGCTGATTCACAGCCAGCACCCTTCTGTAGCAGGAGCGGACAACATGGCCTGGCAAACGGCCCGTTGGCTGATGCGCAACCATGGTGTATCGATCACACTTGTCTACGTGAGCCAAAGCGTATCGGAGATAAAGGAAGCGAGGGACGGAGGGTTGCATACGATCACTCTCCCGGATAATGAGACGGATTGGCGGCTGCCTCTGGTGGAGAATCGCTTTCAGATCATCCATTTGTTCGACTTTTCCGATCGTTCCTTTTTGCGCTGGGCGATCCAGTTGAAGCAGGAAAGCGGACTGCCGCTGGTGCTGACACCGGCTACAGATCGGTCGTTTTGGGAGTGCGAGCTTTCTGCGATCAGCGCTTGCCGGATGGCTGATCACCTCTTTGTGCTGACCGAGGCGGAGCGAGAGCAGATTCTTCAGCTTGCAGCAGTACCACCTGTTCGCCTCACGTTGCTGCCTAATGCTCCGTTTCTGCCTGAGAAGACAACAGATGACTTTCGCCAACGGCATGGGGTACCTGATGATGCGCCACTGGTGCTCTTTCTGGGGCGAAAGCTGCCCAGCAAAGGCTACCAACTGATCCTGCAGGCGTCGGCCAGCATCTGGAGGCACGATCCTCGGGTCCGCTTTGCGCTGATCGGATCAGATACGGCGGAGTCGCAAGCGTTTCTTGCCCAGTACCGGGATGAGCGGCGCGTTCTAGCGCTGCCGCAGGTATCGGAAGCGGAGAAGGGCGCAGCTTTGGCCGCCTGCGATCTGCTCTGTCTGCCGTCGCTTGCCGATGTCTTTCCGCTCGTTTTTTTGGAGGCGTGGGCTTATGGAAAACCGGTGATCGCTTCCCGCATGGCCGGGGCGGAGGATGTGGTTCGGCAAGGGATTGACGGGTTGATCGTCGATGCCAATCAAGCTGCGGTGGCAGAGGGAGTGGTGACGCTGCTGCGCGACAAGTCGCTGCGGCGCCGCATGGGAGAGAACGGAAAAGAACGGGTGGCACGCTGTCACTCGTGGGAAAACGTCAGTCAGCAAGTGGCTGCTATCTACAAACAGGTAGTCGGCGGTCAGCGGTAAAGGAGGGGATCGGATGCGGGCTGTCATCATGGCCGGAGGCAGGGGCGTACGCCTGCTGCCTTATACCAATGTGTTGCCCAAGCCACTACTGCCGCTAGACGGCACTCCGATATTGGAAATCATATTGCGGCAATTAGCCTCGTCTGGCTATACGCGGGTGACGGTGACGCTTCACTATGCGGCGAGGCTGATTCGTAATTACTTTGGCAATGGTAGCGAATGGGGCCTAGCGATCGATTATATCCAAGAGGAGCGGCCGCTTGGTACTGCGGGTGCACTGCGGCTGATCGACGATCTGGACGAACATTTTTTGCTGATGAACGCTGATGTGCTGACAGATCTCAACTTTTACCGGCTACAGCAAACTCATCTCGACTCTGGGGCGATTCTGACCGCACTGCTGTACGAACGAGACCACTCCTCATCGTTTGGCGTGGTTGAGACGGACAGTCAGGGGCGGCTGCTCGCTTACCGGGAGAAGCCAACTGAGCGCCAGCTGATCTCCTCTGGCATCTACATGTTGAGTCGGAAGGCGGTCGCTTACCTGACAGAGGACAGGATGGATGTACCGGACTTGATACAGGTCCTGCTAAAAAACCGACAGACGGTCTCAAGTCAGGTCCACCGCGGCATCTGGATGGATATCGGGACGATCAGCCAGTTTCAGCAGGCCGCCCGGTTCTTTGAACAAAACCGCCGACTGCTGCTGCCGGATGAGAGGATTGATGCAAGCGAACAAAGCAACACGGCTGCGGAAGCGGCTGATCTGCCAAGAAGTGGAGAGGACAGCGAATGGACTGGAAAGTAACCTTGTATGGTCTGTCAATCGGCGAGGAAGAAATAACAGCCGTCACAGATGTGCTGCGCAGAAGATGGCTCAGCATGGGAGAGCAGACGGAAGCGTTTGAAGCGGAATTCGTACAGATGCTCGGAGGAGCAGGCGAAGCTGTTGCCGTGAGCAGCGGCACCGCTGCGCTGCATACTGCTCTGCACGCACTGGAGATTGGTCCCGGGGACGAAGTTTTGGTTCCCTCGCTCACCTTTGTCGCCTGTGCAGCCGTTGTCTTGCTGAACGGGGCCAAGCCAGTCTTTGTCGATAGTAAAAGTCTTGATGATTTCAGTCTGGACCCACAGGATGTGGAACGGAAGATTACCCCCCGCACGAAAGCGGTGATCGCCGTGCATTACGGCGGTTACAGCGCGGACATGGGGGAGATCATGCGGATCGCCCGTCGCCACCAACTGCGGGTGATCGAAGATGCCGCGCACGGTCCCTTCGTCCATACGCCTTGGGGCGGGATCGGCACCATAGGCGACATCGGCTGCTACAGTTTCTTTTCCACCAAGAATGTGACGACTGGCGAAGGGGGAATGGTGTACAGCGACAATCCCCGGCTTGTGCAAAAAGCGCGATTGTTTCGTTCGCACTACATGGCTGCCAGTTCATGGTCCAAACATGCCGGCCGATCCAGCTTTTATGACATCGAAGGGCTTGGCCTCAACTATCGGATCAGCGATCTGGCAGCAGCGATTGGCCGCGTGCAGCTAAATAAGCATGCTGCTGGACAAGCGGTACGGGTTTCACTAGCCCACCGCTATCGGGAACGGTTGTCGGAACCTGTACATCTGCCGTATCGCCAGGCTGACCCGGAAACGGGCAGTCATCATATCATGCCGATCCTTCTGCCGCAAACGGCAGACCGCGTCCGCTTGATGCAGCAGTTAAAAGAAGCAGGCATTCAAACCAGTGTTCATTATCTGCCCTGTCATCTGTTTCGCTTCTATCAGGAGTGTTTGGAAACAAAACCGGGGGATTGTCCGGTGGCGGAGGAAATCGCAGAACGGCAGTTGTCACTTCCCCTGCATCCTGACTTGACCGCGGCACAGGTTGACTACGTCTGTGATCATCTGCTGCAAAACCTGGTAAAGTAGGTGTTTGGTCATGCTGATCGGTTACAATTATCATCCTTCTCGACAGGGCTGCGCGTACTGGACGATCAGGGACTTCTCCGAAATCGAGCGCGATCTGGCCCAGATGGCGAAGGAAGGTTGCGATTTGGTCCGCTTCTTTTTATTTTGGCGCGATTTCGAGCCGGAGCCAGGGCAGTATAACCAGCAGGCATTTGAGCTGCTGCATCGGTTTGTCCAGACGGCTGCCTCGTACCAACTGCACTGTATCCCCTCGCTAATGACGATCTGGATG
Source organism: Brevibacillus humidisoli (assembly GCF_020923435.1). Classification (NCBI taxonomy): domain Bacteria; kingdom Bacillati; phylum Bacillota; class Bacilli; order Caryophanales; family Paenibacillaceae; genus Brevibacillus; species Brevibacillus humidisoli. The sequence goes on from NZ_CP087263.1 coordinate 1,629,010, forward strand.
AATGGACAACTATTTGACCTGGACTGGCGCAACGGCCGCTGTCTGTGGAGTGACCCAGAGATGACGGAGCGGGCGGAGCGATATCTGCAGAAGGTAGCCGCCACTCTGGCCGCTTGCAACAACGTGTTCGCCTACGACATTGGTGATGAGCTGCCTTATGTTGACCTGCCTTCAGCTGTGAAACTGGAACGGTCGGCGGCAGCCCGCTGGTTGGAGAGGATGGTCGCAGCGATCAAACGTGGCGATCCTGCAGCTAGGGTGATCATGGCCAACGATCATTCCGCGCTAAATGGCGAACATGTCTTCACTGCTGAACTGATCGCTGGGCAGTGCGATCTGTTGGCGATTCACGGTTTTCCGCTTTGGGCGCCATTTGCCCTTTCCGCCAACAGTTCATATAGGGCTTCGCTCTATGTGCCGTTTTTGACCAAGCTGGCTGCGGCTTACAGCAGGCCACTGATCGATGAATACGGCTTGTACGGGGCCAGCGAAGCGATTCGCGCTGATTATGTTCGCACGAGCGGCACCAGTGCGCTGCTCCACGGTGCAGAAGGGCTTGTCGCCTGGTGTTGGCAGGATTTCGTCACACGGGACAAACCGTACGTCTGGCGGCCAGGAGAAAAAGATGTTGGCTTTTATGCCGCTGACGGGACAGCAAAGCCAAGCGCCGCTGCGCTGCAGGAGTGCCGCAAGACTGCCCGGTTGGCCGCAGAAGGCATACCCGTTCCACCTGCTGCCGCCATCTATCTGCCCCAATGGTTTCGGACAGGGCGCTTGTCGGCGTCAGGGGCGGGCAAATCGTACCTGGAACCGTTGTTCCATGCCTTCCTGCTGCTGACCAGACTGCACGTGCCCATGTCGTTTGTCACAGACCAGCTTGATCGATACAAGGCGGTGATTGTCCCCTGTTTGCAGCAGATTACCCAGTCCGATATTGATCGTCTGTCTGCTTTTGTTGAGAACGGCGGCACGCTGATTTACACCCCTGGCAGCTATTTGTACGGGTTTGGCGGAGAGGAACTGTTTGGGATAAGACTGCGAGACTTTACCCGCGACATATCACAGCAGGAACAGTTTAGCTGGCGCGGTCGCAGCTACCCGATCGATTGGCGGCAAGCAGGTTTTGATCAGATTCCGATTATCCAGACGGGCTCAGCCGAGATGTTGTCGCGCTATCGGCACTCTCTGCACCCCGCGCTGACGAAATACCATTTGGGCAAAGGAAATGCGTACTACGTGAATGCGCCGATTGAGATGATGCTCGACGACGCGGAAAGCGGGGGAGATGAGCCGTACCGGTATCTGTATCTGGAACTGTTAAAGGATGCCAAGGCGCTGCCATCGGTCTTCTTTACCTCTCCCGATGTGGAACTCCATCGATTTCGCACAGGAGATGGGGAGCGGTATTTCCTGATCAACCATACGGATCGGGACGTAACCGGTACGCTTGTTACTGCTGGGAAGGAAGACCAAGTGGTAACGATTGCAAAAAAGGGCCTGATATGTGTCAACAAAAGAAGAGTGTGACAGGTGTCAAGCGTTGTATGGTACTGGTATGGAAGAATTGAATTGGCAATCAAGGGCAGGTCTGGAATATAAGTCGACAGTGTGGAATCATCAGACAACCGAGCAGAAATGCGTGAATAGGGGGATGGAGATGAAAGCGGCAGTCTGGATGGGACCAGAGAAGGTCCTGCTCAAGGAAGTGGCTGCACCGCAAATCGAGTCAGCATCAGACGCTTTGGTCAAAGTGACGCTAACAGCGATTTGCGGCACTGATCTGCACCCGTATCGTGGTCATCTCCCCGGCTTTCCGACTGGAACCGTGATGGGACATGAGTTTACCGGGGAGGTCGTTGCCATCGGTGAGGCAGTCAGCCGTGTCAAGGTGGGGGATCGTGTGGTGGCCTCCGATTTGATCGCCTGCGGCTCCTGCTGGTACTGCCAACGGAACCTGTCTTACCATTGTCCCTCTGCTTCCCTGTTTGGCTACGGGGAGGTGGTGGGGAGCTATACACCTGGAGGCCAGAGCGAACTGGTGCGTGTACCGTACGCTGATACCACCTTGTTCAAGATACCGGAAGCGATAGCAGATGAAGAGGCGCTGTTTGTCGGTGACATTTTGAGCACAGGATATGCCAGCACGGAAAAAGCGTCCATCAAAGCAGGCGACACAGTGGTCGTCGTGGGAGGTGGACCGGTCGGTCTGATGGCTGCGATGTGCGCGCAGCTGTATCAACCGTCGGCCGTTTACGTAGTTGAGCCCAACCTCCGTCGTCATGCCATAGCCCGTGAAATCGGCGCTCAACCGCTTCATCCCGATCAGCTCCAGCAGATCAAGGAGGCAACGGAGCAGCGCGGCGCCGATGTGGTGATGGAAGCAGTGGGCTCAGATGAGGCACTGACACTTGCTCTCAGGCTGGTTCGTCCTGCGGGAACGGTTGTGTGCGCCGGAGCTCACCATTCCAGACAGATGCCGTTTGACACGGAGGACGCCTTTGCCAGAGAATTGTCGCTTCACTTTGTTGTCGGAAACCCGATCGCCTACGCCGAACGGTTACTGCAACTGATCGAGCAGGGGCAACTCACTCCGGCGAAGATCATTAGCCACCGTCTGTCGCTTGAAGAAGTGGAGCACGCCTATCGGCTGTTTGCATCGCAGCAGGCGGTAAAAGTGGTACTGACACCGTAGCGCACGATCAAATCAGGAGGAGAACGCGATGAACCGGGAACAGGTAGAGCAAAACGTACGAGCGATCCTAGCGGCAAATGGCGTCGATGTTTCTCGCGCAACGACCCGATCCGTTTTTGGTTCGCCGGAACTGCAGCTCAATTCCGTCCAGTTTATGAAAGTGTTTGTCGATCTGGAGAATACGTTTCAACTGGAGATTGACTACACAAGCGCTGTGTCCGATGACAAGCGTACTTTGGGCAGCTTGATCGATTACCTGTATGAACAAACCAAGCAGAGAGGATAACCGGGTCGATCGGCGGGGGGAGCGGCCAGCGGCAGTGATTCTTGCGGCTGGCATGGCCAGCCGGATGGGACTGCCGAAATCATTGCTGCCACTGGGGGAAAAGACGATGCTGCAGCATGTGGTGGAAATCGCTGTCGCACATGGATGCCGACCCGTCGTGCTGGTTCTGGGTCATGCGGCGGAGGAACTGCGGTCTTCCCTGCCCCCCGATCTGATGTTGAGGGTACGGACGGTGTACAATCCGCTGTTCCACCTCGGTCTGTCTACCTCACTCAAAGTAGGTCTTTCCTCTGTTCCGATTCGTCATCCCTGCTACATCATGCTGGCTGACCAGCCGCTGGTTACGGATGAACTGTTGAAAGCCCTGCTCACCACGTACTGCCTTACGGGGGGGAAAACCGTACGGCTGCAGTATCGCGGGCAGCCGGCACACCCGGTGCTGCTCTCGCCAAAGGTACGTGCACAGGCGTTTGCCATCAGCGGAGATCGAGGGTTGGGCGAACTGCTTGAGAAGAGTCCTGAAGTGGTTACACTGTCCGTTGCTGACAGGTGGGCCGTGTTTGACGTAGATACACAGCGTGACTATGCCTTGTTGAGGAGTGTATACGGGAGGAGAAAGCATGCAAAGCTACGTGCCGATTGAGATGGTGCTAAATGGCAGCCGAGTGCCGTGTACGGTAGAAGCTGATCAGACATTGGTCGACTTTCTCCGACAGCAGAGGGGATTAACCGGGACCCACATTGGCTGCGATACGGTTTCCTGCGGGGCATGCACTGTGCTGCTGGACGGTAGAGCGGTGAAATCATGCAGCGTACTGGCCGTTCAGTGCGACCAACGTGAGGTGCTGACAGTCGAGGGATTGCGTGATGACGATTTCCCCATGCTGCGGCAAGCCTTCCAGGAATGCTTTGCGATCCAATGCGGGTTTTGTACGCCCGGTTTTCTGCTCACGTCAGCCGAGTTGATCAGAGCAGGCAAGCCGATGGACAGGAAGCAAATCGCTGAACAATTGACGGGAAACTACTGCCGCTGTACCGGCTATCAGCCAATTCTGAATGCGATTGAGCAGGTACTCCATCGTCTCGATGGTGAGCAGCGATGATGCACGTGTATCGACAACTGCTGGCGGCGTGGGAGGCAGGTAACGAGGTGATCCTGGCCTCCGTTGTGCAGACATGTGGATCGACGTATCGCAAAGTGGGGGCGGAGATGATCGTCGATCGTTCCGGCAACTGTTGGGGACAGCTTAGCGGCGGCTGTTTGGAGCAGGACATCGTCGAGCGTTGTTTGCAGCTATTACATACGGAGAAGCCGTTTCAACTCGTTGAGTACCTTCGATACTCCACTCTCGATCCGTTTGCCGATGATCAGTCCGGCTGCAACGGTGACATGCGCATTTTGCTGACGCGCACAGACTGGCTGCAGCCGTACCGGAGTGAGCTGGAGCGGGCACTGGAGCAGGAGTTGGCGATCTCCCATCTGATTGTACTTGACGGTCCTGCCGAACTCGTTGGCGTCCGGGCCTTCTTCATCGATGGATGTCCGATCCATACCGACCGGGGAAGCGAGTGGTTCATACAGTCATTGCCTGCATCTGGTCTATCAGGGTTGTCAACCGATGAAAAAACAGGTGCTGTCTACTACCGGCAGCAAGTGCCGCCAATCCGCAAACTGCTGCTGGCAGGAGCGGGAAATGATACGATCCCAGTCGTTCGCTTTGCCACGGCGATCGGATATCAAGTCCATCTGTGTGACTTCCGCTCGGCCTATCTGGAGCCGAATCGGTTTGCTGCTGCAGATGTAGTGCTGCATCAGATCGGACGCAATCGGAATGATTGGGACGGATTGCTGGCCCGCTTTTCTCCTCATACACCATTCGTGGCGATGAGCCACCATCTAGAGTACGACCGGCTGAGCGTAGAAGCGGCCCTGCAGCGGGGGCTTCGCTACATTGGCGTGCTAGGGAACAAATCCCGCTTGCGTTTGTTCGCAGCCGACATCCTACCCGAACAAGCGGAGAGGATCCACTGTCCGGTCGGACTGCCGATTGGAGCCGAGACGCCGGAGGAGATTGCCTTAAGTATTGTGAGTCAGGTGCTTTCTTTTCAAAACAGGCCGGGAAGGAGGCAGGGCGATGGAAGCGAAGCAGAGCAAACCATACAAAGACAAACCAATCCTGCGGAGCGAGGACAGCCGGTTTCTCAGCGGAAAGGGACGATACTTGGCTGACCTGTCGTTCCCTGATGCCTACCACGTCGCCTTTGTGCGAAGCAGCGAGGCCCATGCCCAGATTGTTGAGATCTCCACAGAAGCCGCTCGACTGCCTGGGGTGATCGGAGTCTACAGCGGGACCGACCTTGAGCCGTCACTGGGGCAGGTGCCGATGGTCTGGCCGATTGAAGGATTGCAAAATCCCGGACATCCTCTGCTGGCAACAGAGAAAGTCCGCTTTCCCGGCGAGCCGATCGCGATGGTGATCGCTGATTCAGAGAAAACAGCCCGTCTAGCCGCAAAGCGGGTACAAGTCAGCTACCGCCCGTTGCCGGCAGTGGCAAGTCTGCTGCAGGCGATCAGCGATCAGGGAAAGGAAGTGCAGGTCCATCCGGGGATAGATGACAATATCGCCTTTCGCTGGGAGCGGGAATACGGAGACCGACAGGCGATTGAGAGTGCCGACGCTTCGTTTTCGCAGCGGTTGATCGTTCCCCGGGTGGCGCCACTGCCGCTCGAACCTAGAGGAGTAGTGGCCCGTTATGACCGGGAAGACGATTTCCTGCACGTCTGGTCGTCCACTCAGTTTCCGCACGTCCTGCGCCTTTCGTTGGCTGCTGTCCTGCCCCACCCGGAGTCGCGGATCGCTGTGACCAGTCCCGATGTGGGCGGCGCTTTCGGCGGAAAAATGAACGTCTACCGTGAAGAACTGCTGGTCGCCTACTTCGCCAAACGGCTTGGCATCACGCTTCGCTATCAGGAAACCCGTACCGAAAACTTCATGGCCATGACGCACGGTCGCGACCAGATCCAGGACGTTCGCGTCTACCATACCCGCCGCGGCAGGCTGCTTGGGCTGGACGTGACATTGCATGCCAATATGGGCGCCTATCTGCAGGCAGCCACACCCGGCATGCCGCTGTTTACGGCTCAGATGTTGTCGGGCTGCTACCGGATTCCCTATATAAAGGTACGGGTACAAGGGTATTACACGAATCAGGCCTACACCGACGCCTACCGGGGGGCAGGTCGTCCGGAAGCCGTTTATCTGGTTGAGCGGATCGTCGATATGGTTGCGCGAAAGTGCGGAAAAGACCCTCTCGCGGTCCGGTTGCGCAACTTTATCAGCAAAAAGGAGTTCCCCTATCAGGTCGTCACCGGCCTGCGATACGACTCCGGCGATTACCGTCAGGCGCTGAAAACAGCGGTCCAAAAGAGCCGTCTGAAGCACTGGCGTGACGTACAGCGGGCCAGGCGCGGGCGAGGCGACAGGCATCAGATCGGGATCGGCATCTCCAGCTATGTGGAGTTTTGCGGGAACAGCCCGTCCCCGCATCATGCTGCACTCGGTTTGATGACGGGTGGATTTGATACGGCTGTCATCCGGGTTCATCCGACAGGAGCGGTCACCGTCATCTCCGGTTCCTGTCCGTCCGGGCAGGGACACCATACGGTCTGGTCGATGCTGGTAGAACGTACGCTGGGTGTTTCCCGCGAGCACGTGATGGTGGTGACCGGGACCACTGTGCATGCTCCCTGGGGCGGGGGCACGTTTGGCAGCCGGAGCGCGGCGGTTGCTGGAAGTGCGATCTACCAAGCCTGTGAACGGTTGATCGCCAAGGGGCGACGATACTTGGCGCACCTCTGGCAGCAGGACGGCAGTCAGATTTCCTTTAGCGGAGGCAGTTATCACTGCGGAATTCACAAGATTAGTCTGATGGAAGTGGCACAGCGTCTCTATCTCGCTCACGATCTGCCCGCCGGCATGGAACCTGGCCTGGAAGCGACGGTCTTTTACGAGCCAACCTCTTACACGTATCCGTCCGGTACTCACATCTGCATCGTTGAAGTGGATACAGACACCGGCCAGCCAACGATCCTGCAGTATACGGCTGTAGATGACTGCGGGCGGGTGCTGCATGAGCAGATCGCCGCCGGACAGATCGTCGGAGGCATCGTGCAGGGAATCGGAGCCGCCCTGTATGAACAAATCGTACAGGACGAGCAGACGGGTCAGCTCATCACCGATTCCTTTCGCTCCTATCACCTGCCAAAAGCGGCGGATGTTCCGCCGATCAGCACAGAACACGTGTCTACGCCGACGCCCGTCAATCCGCTCGGAGTAAAGGGTGTCGGAGAGTCGGGAACGATAGCCGCCCATCCCGCCGTGATCAACGCGATTGTTGACGCGCTCTCCAACTATGGTGTCGAGCATGTCGATATACCGGCTTCGCCGGAAAAGTTGTGGCAGCTATGCCAGACAGGGAGGGAACAGAGATGAATCAGATGAAGTACGCGGCTCCCTGTTCGCTGGCGGAAGCAACAGAGCTTCTGTCCTTTCATCCAGATGCGGTTTTGCTCTCTGGCGGTCAGGTGGTGATCAATCAGCTGAGCAGAATGGAGATTGTGCCGACAAGTTTGATTGACTTAGGGCGGATTGCGGAACTCGCTCGGCTCAAAGAAAGCGCCGATCAGCTGTGGATTGGAGCGTGTGTCACCCATGCCCAACTGTCGGCCAGCACAGCTGTCAGACATTGCTTGCCTGCGTTGACAGAAGCGGCCACCATCATCGCTGATCTGCAGGTGCGAAACCGGGCGACAGTCGGAGGGACGGCTGCTTACGGAGATTCCTGGGGTGACTACTGGCCCGTCCTGTACGCGGCAGACGGTTTCATCCAACTCGTTTCCCGAGAGGGGGAGAGGGACGTGCCTGTTCGAGACTGGCTTTCCGGGCGGTACCGTACCAACTTGCGAAGCGGCGAGATCATAAAGTGGGTAGTGGTAAACAAAAGCCGCCGCAGTCGGTTTTACAAGCAACCGATCAGGATGGGCGAAACCGTTTGCGCCGCCTTGGCCCAATTGGAAAACGGCGAGCTTCGGCTGGCAGTCAGCGGCATCACCGCGCTGCCTCTGGTGGTGACGTTCTCGCCTAGAGCCGGAACCGTTTTGCGCAGACAGGAGAGCAAACGTGTCGAGCAGGTGATCGCATCGGTTCGGGAACCGTCGGCGACGCCTTATAAAAAACATATCGCCCAGCGGCTCGCTCAGCGCTTACTGGATGAGCATCTGGCGGAGGAAGCGAGATGAGAACGACGGCCCATCAAAGTGAATCGGGTTTTCAGGGAGTATGCGGGATCGCCGATTTCTCCATTTATATACCCGAAGAGAGGGTGACACTGGACCGGGTAGCCGAGATGATCCGAGAAAGCGGCTATTCGTTCTCGGAAGAAGATCTCAACCGGTTCAGAGATGCTTATCGATTCCACAGCGTGCCGATCGAACGGGAGCGATGTTTGGAAGAGATGATTGTGGAAGCATGTGCACCGCTTCTCTCGCGCCTCCAGCAGAAACAGAAGCGGGTTGACAAACTGGTTTTTTTGCGCACGTCCCAACTCTATTGGCATGATCGCAACCTGTTTCGCAAGCTGATTCACGACTACGGCCTGCAGCAGACTCATGTGCTTTCCGTGTCACAGCACAACTGCGCTTCTTTTCACCTCGCGCTGCGTGTCTGTCAAAACTTGTTTTCCAGTCAACCGGATTTGCAGGGGATTCTGTTGGTTGCCGCCGACAAGGCGTTTCATCCTTCGCTCAGAAGGATCCCTGATTCCCTGCTTGGAGATTGTGCCAGTGCCTGTTACCTGGAGCGTGGATGTTCGGAGCATCAATTGCTGCACGTGCTCAATCTGGTTGATCCAAAGGCTGATCCGGACGATGTAGACTGGTTCAATACAACCTATTACTTTGCGATTCGGCAAATGCTGCTGCGACTGTTAAAAGAGACGGATCTGCAACTGGAGGACATCCGTTTGCTGATCGGGGGCAACGTCAACCAACGAACCTGGGAACGAATGGCGGAAATGCTCAATCTGCCGATCGAGCGTTTCTATACGCAGACGATCCCGGAAGTTGGGCACCTGTACGGTTCTGATCTTCTGTACAATCTGATGAGTGCCGGACGTGACGGGCTGATCCGTCGCAGCGATTTCTACGTGACGATCTCGATTGGGTTGGGGGGGATGTACGGTTGTGCGCTGCATCGCTGCTAGGCATCAAGGGGTGGAACCGACCGGAGCGATTGTTCCTGTCCATCGTAGGGATGCATGTTCCCTCGACACACGAGGGTTCATCGCCGCGAACACACCCTAGTGATGATCGGCATAACAACCCGCTTCACTGGCTGTATGAAGATAACCGGCAAAGCGGGCGTACATCCCGCGAAGTCCAATCGATACAGGGGACAAATCTAGGTGAGCGAATCCCGGTTTACAGCGGCGGCAGTCATTCTGATTTAGCGTTGGAGCTGCTTGACAGCAAGCGGGATCAGCTGCCGCTGCCGGAGATTGATCTGTTTCTGTATGCTCACGAGTCAGTGGAGGCGAGCGATAGTGTGCTTCCTGCTTTGAAGATTAGAAATATTCTGGGAATGAGGCGTTGTCTCCCCTTTTCGCTTGGATTTCAAGGCAGTTTGGCCAGTTTGTCAGCCATGGAGATTGCGGATGCTTTTATCAGGGTGGAGTCAGTCAGAAGACTGCTTTTGGTGACGGTTGATTGCATCGTGCCACCGTTTCCCCGCTCCGTACATAGCGGTTATCCCAAAGGGGACAGTGCCGCTGGCATCCTGCTTGCCAGCGGCTGTGGCGATTATCAGGTGGCTGGGTATCGGATCATGCCACACTGCCTTCCGAAACCAGTCCAGCAGTGGGATGTGTCCGATTACGAAGAAGCGGAGCAGCAGCTGATTCAGTTGGCAGCAGCGCTGATCGACGAGCTGACAGGCGGTACACCGCGGCCTGATTGGCTGGTGGTTCAGTCGGTCTCTGCAGCGTTTACCGCTGCCTTGTGTCAGATGGCTGACTCCTTCAACATAACGGTTAAGCTGCGTCAGGGATGGGAGCAGGTAAACTTGCTCGGAAGTGATCCCATTGTTACCCTGCGGCAGATGGAAGAGCTTGGGGAGGTGTGGGATGGCCAATGGATTGTTATGCTCTGGGCCAGCATCGATCACGGATTGGGTGCCGTCCTGCTGCGGAAAACGGAACAAGCATCGTCAGCGGTGCTTGAGGAGAATGGAGGTTGATAGGATGAGAGTAGCTGCCGTTAGTGCTGATCTAACCCTTCCCTTTCTGGTAAGGGAATCTTTACGTGCAACAGGGGCAGATGTGCTCCACCTGGGCGATCTTTCCTCATTGGTCTGCCTGTTGAAAGAAGGCTTCTCCTTTCACAGTATCGTCTGGTTTGTTCCTGCCTTGGGCCATGATCAGATTTTATTCTGTGAACGACTGATCAACGATTATCCCGGCCTGCGCCTGATGCTAATCACGGAGGATATACGAGAACATCCGCTGGCAGACAGGTTGGCCCAAAAAGTAGAAGTGCTGCACCGTTCTGGGCAGGAGGACGCACAGGTGGATGCGATCCGCCGGTTTCTGGTGGCAGCGGACAGGCCGGTCAAAGCATGTCACCCCGTGACGGACAATGAAATCGTACTCATGCCAGGAATTATCCTCAATCTCGACCTCAAGTACCTGGACAACCATGGTCAAATCTACTCGCTGCCTGGCAAGGAGTTTGAACTGCTTCAGTACTTCTTGAAGAACCGGGGGCGGTTTGTGACGATCAAAGATATCTTGCTGTCTGTCTGGGACGAGTATACCTCTCCGGAAAATGCCCGCCAGTATATCTTTAAACTGCGGCGCAAGCTGTATTCGAAACAGACCGACTGCAATCTGATCATCCATCGCAAAGGAATCGGCTACACGCTTTTGCAGGAGGATACCCGCTTTCTGGTCAACTACTGATGGCGAACGCCGGGCCGTCCGCAGATCGTTGATGCGCACAGTCTGGACGGCCGAGTGTCAAGGAAAGCCGAGAAAATCGGATGATTCCCTTCGTACAATCAAAGTATCATGACGAAATGCAAATGAAGAGGTGAGCACATGCCGCAGATCAGTTCAGAACAGAAGGCATTTTTTGAACAGGAAGGATACTTGATCGTAAAAGGGCTATTTTCTCAACAAGAGATTGATGAGATCAAGGAAGAGTATCGAAAACTGTGGCTAGAGATGGTGGCGGAGGGTGAAATCGCCCAAGACAAGGCGAGACCGGTGGAAAGCTTGTATCCTCGTCTCAGCAACCACCACCGCGTGAATGACGTTGCCGCTCGCTACATGCTGGACGAGCGGACCCGCGGGGTGGTGGAGCAGTTGATCGGAGAAGAGGCACTGGTGATTCAAACCGTCTACTACTTCAAGGCGCCTGGAGGCAGAGGGCTTCCTTTGCACCAAGACAACTACGATATCGGCGTGACTCCCGGCACCACGTACACGGCATGGGTCAGTCTGGAGCACTCCACGAAGGAAAACGGAGGGCTGTTCCTGGTGCCCGGTTCCCATCGCTTTGAACTGGCTGTGCCGGTGCCGATTGAGGGTGATGAGTACCACTTTCCCCACACCATCTCGATCCCGGACGGGTACAAGACGATCAGTTTGGAAACAGAGCCCGGCGATGTCGTTTACTTCACCGGCAACACCTATCACGGTTCCCATAAGAATCAGACCCGCCACAGCTTTCGTCAGTCTTTTGTGACGCACTATGCGGCCAGCAGCGTCGAGCGGATTACCTTAAATCACAATATGCTGGTCAACAGCAAAGGAGAGCGCGTGCGCAGGCGGCTCAATCCCACTCCCAAGGCAGTGGCGACGCAGGGAGACATTACAACATGGCGCAAGATTTACTTTCCGGAGAAAGGAAAGATCCACTAGGTGGTGCGGACGGTACAGAGTCGTTCTGTATCCTGCCACCTGGCTGCGTGGGGTGAGCAGTTCGTCAAAGGGATGGACGAGATCTCGGCACTTGGGTTTACGGCGTGTGAACTTGGCAGCAGGACGCTGTTCCACTATAAAGAGGAACCAGACAAGTGGCAGGAGCTTTTGGCACAGCACGCTCTGACGGTTTCGGCGGTGTTTGAGTTTGGCCATTTTGAAAACCGGACCCGCCGTCGGGAGGTGCTCATCCATCACGATCAGCTTGCACGGTTGATGGAGCGAGTAGGTATCCAACTGGTGGTCTTAAGCTCGGGAACGCTCCGCAAGCGATCTGGACCGACCGTGGATGACCTGCGGCAGATGACGGAGATGGTGATGCAGGTGACCCGCCGTTATGGGGAGCGGGGAATCCAGGTGGGTATTCATCCGCATATCGGGACAAGCATCTTTACCCGTGAAGAGATTGATTACGTGATGCAGTACGGTCCGGAAGAGATCAGCCTCGTGCCCGATCTCTGGCACTGTGCCGAAGCTGGTGTAGAAGTGACAACACTGGTGGCCGATTACGCATCACGGATCTCCTGCATCCACCTGCGGGACGCTAGGACGGCAAGTGGTGGCGACAGCCGCCGCTTGCAAACGGAACCTTGTGATCTGGGCGATGGCGAACTTGATCTGCGAGAATTGTTTCAGGCACTGAGGGCATATCGTTATGCGGGATGGTTGACGGTTGAGACCGAGAAACCTCGTGTTTCGCCTTATGAGAGTGCGGCTCACAATCTCCGCTACCTTCGGCAGCTTGGTCAGACCGATTGAACCAGCAGGAAAAACGGGGTGATGGGCGTGAGAGGAGCAGGGATGGTTTGTCAGTCAGAACAACTGCGGTTAAGCAAGCTTTATCGACGAATGATTACCTCCCTGTGGGAGCTGCTAACCACAGGGCAGGCAGAGTGGGCGGAACAGTACGAAGCGGACGAACTAGCCTACCAGGAGTATCTCGCATCAGACGCTTTGCGTCAGCGGGTATGCGGCACAGCACAGCACAGGCAGTCCGGACTCTCCGAGCTTGAGCAGCGCGTCCTGCAATGTCTCTGGCTTGAGATGATGGAGCAGCAGGGACCATCTCAGCTTCGCCGCCAGATTGCCGCATGTTGGAGTCAGCTCGTTTACACGATCAGCACCTGTCGGGCCACAATCGGCGATCGCTCGCTGACCGAACAGCAGGTATTGTCTGTGCTGGCAGGGGAGCGAGACCAGGCACAGCGGAAAGAGGTCTGGAAAGCATGGATGCGCATGGGAGAAGAGGTTGCGCCGGAGCTGCTCACCTTAGTCCAACTGCGTAACGAGATGGCACAACATGCCGGTTACGACAACTATCACGACGTAAAACTGGCCACCCAAGAGCTGGACTGGCGGCAGCTGTCCCAGATGATCCGTACACTTCGAGACGAGTTGGATCCCCTGTATCGACAGGTGAAGGCGGAAGTGGATGCGGAGGTAGCGCAGCAGTTTCAGATCGCCGTCAGCCAGATCAAGCCCTGGCATTATCAGCATCCGTTTTTCCAGCAGCAGGCGATGGATGTCGTGTTGCCAGAGCTGTCAGTTGGAGATTCGTTTGAAGAACGGCTAACCGACCTGTTTGCAGGCTATGGTCTCGCGATCGGACCACTGCTCAAGCGCTCCGATGTATACAGTCGCCCCGACAAAAGCCCGGCCAGCTTCTCCCTTCACCTCGATCGGGCAGGGGATGTCCGTCTCTCCTGCCATCTGGAACAGGGGGGAGATGGATTGCCGCTGCTGTTGCATGAGCTGGGGCATGCCGCCTATGAAATCGGCATCGATTCAGATCTGCCCTATGCCCTGCGGCAACCTGGCCATACATTTCTAAGTGAAGCAGTGGCGCTGTTGTTTGAGCGGTTAGCTTGCGATAGAGAGTGGCTGAGGCGACTTGGCTGTAAACGGCTGCCGGATCAGGAGCGTCTCGACAAATGGAGTCGGCGAAACCGGTTGATCAAACTGTACTGGACGATGACGGTCGTGTTGTTTGAGCGGGAGTTGTATACAAATCCCGGACAGCAGTTGAATCAATGCTGGTGGGACTTGGTCGAAGAGGTACAAGGAGTCCGCCGGCCCGACGAGTGGGATCTCCCGCATTGGGCAGCCAAGGCGCATCTCAGCACACTGCCGGTTTACTATCAGAACTACCTGCTTGGGGAGATTGCTGCTGCTCAACTCCTCTCTGCCTTTCAACAAGTCGGAGAGGGATGGCCCAGCAGGGAGGCGTTCCATCGGCTGCAAGCAACGCTTTTTTCTCCCGGTGCCTCCAAGCGATGGGATCAGCTTCTCCCGTTATTCTGTGGCGAACCGGTCACGGTCGCCCCGTTGATCGCGCAGGTGGCAGATGGGCACAATCTTTCCGCGAGGGACAGATTGGCATGACGATGCCCGAGATGCACGCCCGCTACTTCAACCAACTCGTCTATGACGAGGGAGAACGTAGCGTGACAAAGCGGAGCACTGATGAACGGAAGCTGACCGATGAAATCTGCTGGTATCTCGATCTTCCTTCCCGCTGCAAATCGTTGATTCCAGCTATCTACGACTACTCGCTAGAACCGGGTAATGTTTTTGTCACGATGGAATACATCCCGTGGCCCACGTTGACTGACAGCTACCTGACGGTGGAAGGGAGCAGCCAACTGCTGGAATGGGAAAAGGTGTTTGAGGATCTGCGCGAGGTCGTGCGCCAGTTTACAGCCTATTCCCGTGAACCGGATATCACTTCCTATGAAACAATGTACATGACCAAGACACACCAACGTTTGGGTCAGTTCATCCGTTCCAGTGAGTGGGCCTCGGCGATGTTGGAGAGGGGATTTCAGGAGATAAACGGTCGTCGTCTGCCGTGTCCCAGCCTCGTCCTGGAGCGGGAGAGAGCTGCCATCGACCGCTTGCTGTACGAGGGGAGGTTTCAGATCATTCACGGCGATTACTGTTTTCCCAATATTTTATACGATCACGACAGCCGTTCGATCAAGCTGATCGACCCGCGCGGCAGTTTTGGCGCTCCAGGATTGTTCGGCGACGTTCGTTACGATCTGGCCAAGATCCGGCACAGTCTGAGTGGTTTTGACAACATTGTGCGCGACCGATTTACAGTAAGTCTTTCCGGGCAGAGCATCGCTCTGTCGCTTGCCGACAATCTGGCGCAGCGGGCCCTGCGACAGATGTGGGATCGCTGTTTGGATAAAAGGCTGGCCGAGGTGCGGCTGATCGAGTCGCTGCTGTTTCTCTCCATGCTGCCGCTGCACAGTGACCGACCGGACAGGCAGATGGCGATGTACGCCTTGGGAACACTGCTTCTGTGCAGCTGTCTATATGACTGATCGAAAGGAGAAGGGGATGCGGATTGTAATCGACTTGGACGGGACGATTTGTCAACTGAAAGGCGCCGGAGATACGTACGAGACACTGGCTCCCGTACCCGGCGCGGTTGAGGCGGTAAAAAGACTGAAACAGGCAGGGCATGAGATCGTGATCCACACGGCACGCAACATGAAGACACAGCGTGGCAAGGTGACCGACGTGATTGCCAGCGTGGGACAGGTTACCCTGGATTGGCTGGACCGCCATGGGGTTCCCTACGATGAAGTGGTTTTTGGCAAGCCATATGGCGATGTGTACATTGACGATCTGGCCATTCGTTTTTGCGACTGGCAGGAGACGATGGCACAGCTCGCAGAATGGACGAACGAGCGATGAGAGTGGTTCTTCCGATGGCTGGACTGGGCCGCCGGCTGCAGCAGGAGGGGGATGTTACGCCTAAGATGCTGCGCCAGATCGCCGGCAGACCGATGCTCCATTGGGCACTTGACAGTTTACAGGGGCAGGTGGATGTGGATCATGTGATCTTTGTCTGCCTGAAACAGCATCTGGATCGGTTTCCCCTGGAACAGACGATTCGCCGCTACAGTAGAGATGCCAGAATTATCGCCTTGGATCATCCGACACGAGGACAAGCGGAGACGGTCTTGGCTGCCGCGCCCCATGTACCGCTCGATCAACCTTTGATGATTTACAATTGTGACACCTATCTGGAATCGCGGATCGGCCAAACGCTTGCTCGGCTCTCTGGGCTTGTCGACGGAGTTATCTCCGTCTTTCCTTCTCAGGAGGACTGTTTCAGTTACGTGGAGGTTGACGATACGGGGACGGTTACCCGCACCACCGAGAAAGAAGTGGTCTCATCTTACGCCTCGACGGGGCTGTATCACTTTTCACGGGCGCGGTTCTTCTGGGAGGCGGCGGAAACAGCGATTGCCCAAGGTGAGAGAACGGCTGAAGAGTATTATGTCGCACCGCTTTACAACGATCTGATTGCCCAAGGCAAGCATTTTGTGATCGACCAAGCGGATTGTTGCTATCCGCTTGGTACTCCAGAGCAGCTAGAGGCATTCCTGCCATACGCCGCTGCGCTCTCAACTCAACAGAGAGGAAGTGGCAAGGATGAGCGAAGGGGGTGGCGGAAAAGATGAAAGTTTTCTTTGGACTGAGCGGCGGACTGGGGCCAGTGATGAGATGCCTGTCGATTGCCGAGCAGTTTCGGCAGGCGGGGGGCGAGGTCTGTTTCAGTATTTACGGTAGGGAGAGCCAGCAGTATTTGGAACAACGGGGATACTCTCAGTTGATCGATGACGATCCGACGATGCCCGATCCAAAGAAGACGATTCCCCCGCATTCCGTGTTTTACAACATGGATCATTACTATGCGATGGCCGGGCTGCTTGACGAGCACTTCTTGCACAGTTGGGTTGCTCACCGGATCGAGATGATTCAGGAATACCGACCTGATCTGATTATTGCCGATTTTAGCCCACATACGATCATCGCGGCTCGTTTCCTCAACATCCCGCATGCGGCCATCGTCCAGTCCTGCTACCATCCGAACGGGCAACGGGTGAGCCATTGGGCCGATCAGCCGCGCAACCTGCCTAGGGTGACGCCGATTATCAATAAAGTGCTGGAGCGGTTTGACCTGCCGCCGATACACAAAATGGAAGAACTGCACTCCGGACAGCTCGATATCGTGCCAAGCTTTCCCGCATTTGACCCGATTGATGACAAACTGGTGCGCTACGTCGGTCCGCTGCATCACACGCTGGCAGACGATGAGGACCAACCGCTGCCGGATGATCCATACATACTGGTCTATCCCGGCAGGCTGTATGATTTAACCAGCTCACTCGGATTGTCGCTGGTCCAGTCCGTGATCAGTGGATTTGCCGATACGGCGTACCAGGTGCTGATCGCCGCGGGAGAGAGACCACCGACAGGGATGGATGATCTTCCCGACAATATCTCGTTTATCCCGAACTTCTCTGAGAAGCTGCTTTCTCACTGTGCGTTATTTATCCATCACGGTGGTCATGGGAGCTGTCTGTCGGCAATCGAGCAGGGAGTTCCGTCGTTGATCATACCGACCAATACAGAACGGGAGTACAACGCGCGCAAGATCAGTCAACTGGAGGCAGGGGAGTACATGCTGCCCCATTCGTTTACCGCAGACCATCTGGCCAGGCTGGCCGCTTTCATCATTGAAGATCACTATCGCGACAAGGCAAAGGCTTTGCGGAAAGAAATCGCAGGACAGCAGTATGGTGGTGCGCGAGAAGCGTATGTGCTGACCAGTGCCTTGGCGGCAGCCGCAAACAGTAAGGGGAGACGAACATGATCTACGGTATCGGCGTTGATCTGCAGCATATCGGTCAGATCGGCGAAGCGATCGAGAAGCACGGATCTGCTTTTCTGGTAAAAATATTTACAGAGGAAGAGGTCGCATACTGTCAGCGGTATCCTCGCACCCATCAACACCTGGCGGCCAGGTGGGCGGCCAAAGAGGCTTTCTTTAAGGCGCTGGGGGCGGGGATCGGACAAGGTTTTCTGTTTCGCGAGGTGGAGACGAGAAACCATGCAAGCGGCCAACCCTACATCGTCCTTCATGGAAACGCTCTTGCCCACTGTGACCGGCTAGGACTGCAGACGCATGTCAGTCTCTCGCACTCCGGAGAGTACGCCATGGCTCAAGTGCTCGTAACCATCGGGGAGCAGTCGGAAAGAAGTTCGTGAAGATTGGCATCTGTGCTTAGCGGGGGCTGTTGGGCCCCCGCTTTCGGTTACGATGACAGTTGCAGGTACTGCTGATAGGCAGGTGCCTCTCTTCGCACACTGTACAGGAAAAGTCGTTCGGTATGAACGTGAGTTCGGATCAGGCCGGCTAGACGCAGTTTGAAAACAGCATCAAACGTCGTATCCTTGTCCAACTGCATCGTCTTGCTAAGCTGGGTAAAACTGCAAGGCTTTGTCTGCCCGTCAAGGACCCGCAGGATCTTGAGACAGGTCGTGTCACGCAAACTGTCCGACAATGCTGCTTCAGTTGTCTGATCGCCCAAGGTTCCTGGCTGGCCCGTACGTCCTGCTGCGTACATACAGAAGGTAACCCCTTGGAAACAGCAGTAAACACTTATCGGTTGGTAGTGGTACTGCGGGCAGAGGATGACCTGTGTCAGTCCATCTACCGGTTCGAAGCGAAGTCCGTTGGTGACCTGTTCGATCAGTTCAGGCCCCGGCATCGTCGCCAGCAGTGCCTCCGCCTTTTGCCTGTGCTCTTCCAACTGGGTCAGCACAGTTCGGTCCATTCTGGAGAAATACTGATCATTCCATAGACGTAGCAGTTCAATCTGTTGGCCAAGGGTCTGGCGCAACTGTTTGGGAAACTTCTTCACGTAAGGCGACAGCTGTGTTGTGATTTGATCCGCATCCTGTGATTCCAGCCAGTCCAGATAGGCGTCTGCTGTGACCTGTTCTTTCAACAGTTGCTGCCAGATCAGCAGGTAGAGCGGGTCCCACAGCTTTGGCGGCTTGCTCTCCAGTTTGTCGGCAAATCCATCAGTGAGCTCTTGCCTTGTCGTTTCCACCCAACGATTCCCCAGGTGCAAGAGGGAGTGGGTCGACTTGTTGAGATAGGCAGACAGACTTTGTACCAACTCAATGGCAGGTGACCAGATCACCTGTACGCTGTAACTCATAACACCCCTCCATTTACTGGAATATTCGCAACAATTAGACTGTAGCGCAGCGACATCACAGGGTCAACCTCTTCTTGGCAAGATCCGCAATGCCTCTTCGATCGCTTCCAGGTTCTCGCTGTATTCGTACGCTCTCATCTCTTGATGGATCACCAGCAGCTCGTCAATCACTCCTTTTAACAGCAGCCGCAGGCGGTCATTCAGCATCTGATCCTGATCCTGCTGCAGCGAGAGAGCGGCCGTTTGTTTGGCCCGCCCGGGTTCCGTACGCCTTGCGTACTCTGGCATATCAGGCAGTTGTCCGGTCATGCGCATCGCCCCCTTCTCCCACTTGACGATCCTTTTGCCTGATCAATTCCCATTTGATCTCCTCTGTCAGCGCCTCCACACGCGCTAGTTCCCGCATCAGCGGCCGCAATTGCGCATCGAGGGAACGCCATCGCTGCTCTAGTACCCGGTACTGCTGCTCCAATTGCTCAATAGTCAGATTTCCCAGATGACTCAAGGGCTGCTGCCTCCTTTCATCGTGTTGGTCTGCTGCTACCTTATCAGAGCAAACGATCGGGAAACTCATCCTTTTTTGCGGATCACACAGGGGATAATGCCCGATATTGAGACGGTTGGACAAGGGGGCAACAATGGAGCCGGATCTGCTACAAAAAGCCGAGAAGCGGCCTCTCTCAAGCGCTTAGAATAACCGTATCAACGAGCGTCGAACAGACTGCCGCACAAAAGGAAGTGAAGCCAAGGTTGATCGTCTTGTGGGAGTACAGAGAGACTGCAGGAAGAGCATCTGACCAAGCCCCTCTCGCCGAATCGGTCGATCCCGCCGTGCCAGTTGTCAGTGTGGACTCGTACCAAGCCATGATACAGGCAATGGAGGCTGCGCCGTGTGAGGCACTGATTATCATTTGTGAGCAAGAAAAACTGCCCGAGCGATACGATCTAACCCGGCTGATCGGGCAGGTGCCGATCTACGTGTTTGTCAATGTAGGGGTCGCAGAAAAGCTGATTCTCCATTACTTGCTGTTTTATCTCAGTACACGCGCTGATGCCGGTCATGCGGCCAACCATCTGGGGGAGCTTCCGCCGCCTGTCTCCGACGGAGGAGGCGGAAGCATCGACTGGCGACAATCGATCCGCTACATCCACAGCAACATGACCCGCAACGATTTGTCATTGGAGGAAGTAGCCAGTCAGAACTACGTTTGCAAGTGGCACTTTTCCAAACTGTTTAAACAACAGTTCGGGATTACCTTTCGCGAGTACCTGATCAGTGCGCGACTCGAACGAGCCAAGCAGATGCTTCGTTCCAACCAATCTGTTACAGATGTTTGCTATGCGGTCGGCTACGGAGACCTGGCCCATTTCATCCGGATCTTTCGCAAAAAGGTAGGGATGACGCCGAGTGACTACAAGCGCCAGCATCGGATTGACTCTACCAAGGGGGTGAGTAAGTGAAACAAGCGCACAAGCTTCCCGTCACGGCAAGAACCGGTTTCTTTACCGAATGTTATCACAACTTTCGGCTTAGTATCGTGCTGGCCCATCCGAACCTGATGCCGTGGTACTACGGCCAGTTCTGCAATCTGATCCTGCAGGCCAGCCGCGACGATCAGTTTCCGTTTGTTCGCTTTGAGGATCATCTTGACATCTACAGCGAAGTGCTGGAGGAACGGGCCGTCATTGAGGCTGACGATTGGGTTGACGTCATTCGTCAAGCGGTGTCTGCCGGAGAATACATCCTGCTCTACTTTAACTGGAAGCACATCAAAAGCTCAGATTACTACCAGCAGAAAGACATTCATCATGAAGCTCTGCTGTACGCATTTGACGACGAGACAGAGACATTTGAACTGCTTGCTTACGATGTGGAAGGCAGCGTGTATGGAGTGACTCGCATCTCTTATGACGACTGTCGCCAGGAATTGGAGCGTCTGGTCGCCGAAGACATGCGCTCGCAGAAATGGTTTGCGTATTACGGGTTTCCAGTCCAGCGCATCTCGGTCAAACAGACAGGACCAACAGAGGTAAACCTGAAACGGCTCTACTTCGCACTGGATCGCGCCAGGGTAAAAGCCTCGCCTCATGAGACAGAGGTGTTTGCGATGGGCTTTCACATCTATGCCTATCTGGCGGAGTTCTTCAACCAGCTGGCCCAAGGGCGCTATCTGCATCCGTCTGAACATGTGCTGTGGAACATTGTGTTGAACAAGATGATTCAGCACAAAAAGGTGATGGTGAAGCGGCTTGATTTCCTCGCGGCGGGAGGCAGCTCTCCCTTTCTGCAGCGTACCCGCTCATTTTACGAGCAGGCGAGAAAACATCTGGTGTCGATCATGGGCAAGTCCCTGCGTTATCAGCAGGGCGGGGGCACGTCCCTGCTGCAAGAAATCGGCGAGGAGATGCGTGAGGTCTACGAACTGGAAAAGCGGGCGTCTCCGCTCTTAATGGAGTACTTGGTGGATCGGCAGTTAAAGCAATTGTGAGGTGATACAGTTCATGGAGGAGTTGAAATACGGCAGAGAGATTGCCGCCTCGCTTCTGGATACGCTTGGCCGGGAAGTAGCGCTTGAGGTGGACACTGATCTGCTTGATCTTGGCCTTGATTCGATCAACTTCGTGCGCTTGATCGTTTTGCTGGAGGAGCGCTTGTCGATTCGCATCGCCGATGACGATGTGCTGCTGGCGCACTTCAGTACGCCTGCACGAATTGACCAACTGCTCAACCGGTATGCAAAGCAGGCACAGTAGGGAGGTGGAGGGGTCGATGGCTGAGAAAGCGCGAAACGTACGCAAAGCAGTGATACCGGCAGCGGGTCTCGGGACGCGCTTCCTCCCGGCAACCAAGACGCTTCCCAAAGAGATGCTGCCCATCGTGGACAAGCCGGTGATCCAGTATGTGGTCGAGGAAGCGGTGGCCTCCGGGATTGAGCATATCGTCATCGTCACGGCACCGGACAAGCCGTCCATACAACAACATTTCGACGGCAAAGGACAGAGGTCGGGCCTGTCACAGACGAGCAGAGGGCAGAAGCAGTTGGCGGACTTGGATCAGTTGGCAGGTCGGGTGACGATTGATTACGCCGTGCAGGAGCAGCCGAAAGGGCTTGGACACGCCGTCTGGTGTGCCGGACCGTTTCTCGATGGTGAGCCGTTTGCGGTGCTGCTCGGGGACATGGTAGTAGCGGCGGAAACACCTTGCTTGCGTCAACTGCTCGAGCGATTTGCAGAGGTGCCGCTGCCGTTGATCGGGGTGAGCCGTGTCCCTTATGAAGATGTACAAAAGTACGGGATCTTGGCCGGACAGCGGGTTGCTGAACAAACCTATGCCGTTCGTCGGTTCGTAGAAAAACCGGAACCGGGTGCAGCTCCATCCGACTTGGCCATTGTCGGCCGTTACATCCTCCCGCCGGAGACCTTGCCGCTCTTGGAGCAGCAGGCACCTGGTCTTCATGAGGAGATCCAGTTGACGGATGCGATCAACCAACTGGCAGCACAGCAAGAGGTACAGGCTTATCAGATCGCCGGGGAACCGTACGATGCAGGTGACAAACTAGGTTTTGTGAAAGCGAACATCGCGTTTGCATTAGCGGGAGATAGCGCCGACGATCTTTTGGCTTATCTGACGAGAATGGTGGAACGGCAAGTGCCGCCGCGATGGGCAGGGGGTGACCAATAGATGCCGATGGTACGCATCTGCAAGACGGTGGAGTTTAGCGCTGCCCATCGGCTCTACCAGCCAACGATGAGTCCGCAAGAGAACGATCGCTGTTACGGAAAGTGTACGGTGGATCATGGGCACAACTACCGGCTGGTCGTTTGTCTCGAAGGAGAGGTAGACAAGCAGAGTGGCATGCTGCTTAATCTCAGCCAGGTAAAAGAGACGGTTCAGCATGTAATCGTGGACAAACTGGATCATCAACACTTGAACCAGGTACCCGAATTGGCAGGGGTGGTGCCCACTGTAGAAAACCTTGTGGTCTGGATCTGGGAGGAACTGGAGAAGCGGTTTGGGCAAGGGTTGTTGAAGGAAGTGATCTTGTATGAGACCGACTATACGTATGCCAGCTACAGCGGGTAGGTTGCACGTGAGCATCTGGAGTGGAAAGGGGGCAGAACAGTCGTGACTCCGCTCTTTTCACAGCTTCACCGTCTGGCAGATCAGTATCGGGACCATATCGCCTACCGCGATGATCAGCGCCAGTTGTCCTATGGGGAATGGTTGGAGCGGGCTGCCCGACAGGCGGAGGTGCTGCTAAAGCTCGGCATCACGCCAGGCAGCAGGTTGGTTTTCTACAGCGATGATCCGCTTATGATCGTAGTCGGGTATGCCGCCTGTTTTCAAATCGGTGCCGTCTGTGTGCCGATTGACGCCCAAGCACCTGTTTCCCGTGTGATCGAGGTGGCTGCGGATTGTGACGCTGCCGGTTATTTTGTCTCGGCAAATAAGCTGGCTGCACTGCGTTCGGTGGTGCCTGCAGACAAGCCTATTTTATGTCCTGCTTGGGAAGAAGAAGCGGAACAGGTACACGGCCAGAGCGGCAGTGAGGCGGATGCAGCTTTGCTTCCCGATGTTGGCCAGCTTAGTGAAGTTGAACCTGCAATCATCTTTTACACATCTGGTTCCACTGGGCGGCCAAAAGGCGTGATGATTCCCCAGCAAAGCGTACTCATCTTTATGCAGTGGGGGAGGGAGGAGTTTCGTACCGGCCCTCACGATGTGTTTTTCTGTCACGCTTCCATGCACTTCGATATGTCCTTGTTCGCTCTCTTTGTCTCGGTTGCCGGGGGATCAGTCTGCGTACTGCCGTCCCCTCAGAGTCGCACAAATCCGGCCTACCTGCTGCGCATGATCAAGCAGAACAAGGTGAACATCCTGCATCTGGTTCCGTCTGCGATGAATCTGATCCTGCAGTCTTGCGACACTGAGATTCAGGTAGACAGCGTACGGGCCGTGATCTTCTCCGGTGAACCGCTGCCGTCCAAGCTGCTGCCGGGAATCCGCCGTCTGCTGCCGGGTGCACGGATTGTCAACATCTACGGCAGTACGGAGACGAACGACGCTTTTCTCTACGAAGTGCCACCAGATCACGACAGCAGTCAGCCGGTGCCGATTGGCAGGCCATTTCCGCATGTGACGGCACTCGTCCTCGATCAACAGCAGCAGCCGTGTGCAGAGGGAGAGGCAGGGGAACTGTACATCTGCTCAGCCACATCGATGAGCAGCTACGTCGGGATTGAGCCGAGCGAGACGTTTATCAGCGTTCAGGGGTACGACGGCTGGTATTATCCCACGCGTGATCTGGTGAAGGTGGAGAATGGCTTGTATCACTACGTCGGCCGCAAAGACAATATGGTAAAGCTAAACGGACTGCGCGTCGACCTCGGTCAAGTGGAGCGCGTCTTGATAAGCCACCCGGCTGTGCGGGAGGCAGCGGTTGTGGTACGGAGACAGGGGGAGCGTCAACTGCTCGTCGCCGTACTGGTCACCGATCAGCAGGACAGGGACACCTTGTCCGGAATCGCCCTGCGCGCCTACTGTGCTGAACATCTGCCCAAACAGTCGATTCCCTCGCGATATTTGATCCGTTTCGAGCCGCTGCCGAAGACGAGCACCGGCAAAGTTGATCGGGCAGCGATTCGAGAAGAGTTGTCCGCAGCCCCTGCCTTTTCCATCGGCAAAACGGAACTGAAGCAGTACATGGTAACCCGTTTCCTCCCGGGCGAGAGTGTGGAATCACTGCCGGACGACTATCATCTGATCGAAAACGGGGTGATTGATTCGCTTGGGCTCGTCGGGATTGCCGTCTATCTGGAAGAGCGGCTGGGTGTAGAGATTGGAGAAGAGGAGATCACACCTGAGCACTTTGCCAGCATTGAGCGGATCATTTATTTTCTGAAACGGAAGGGCTGGTACGCTGCATGACACCCGCGAAGCACGTGGTCATCACCGGAATCTCTCAAGGAATTGGACGCCAGACCGCATATGAACTGGTTCGTGCTGGCTGTCACGTGTACGGCAACGTACGCCGGGAAAAAGACATTGACCCGCTGCTGGCGGATTTGTCGGTTACCGAACGAGAGCGGTTGGTCGTTGCAGCCTGTGACCTCTCCTCGCGAGAGCAGATTGAACGCTGGATTGTTCAGTCTTTGGATCGTGTCCCGGTCGATGCGCTGATTAATAATGCCGGCACGGGGCGGTTGACAGCTTTTGAGGAGGTTAGTCTCGCGGAATGGGACGATTTGCTGCAGGTCAATCTGACGTCGTCGTTTCGGCTGGCACAGTGGGCGTTTGCCTCGATGAAGCGACGTCAAACAGGAGGTTTGATCCTGCAGATTGGATCGTTGGCTTCTATTCCAGGGATGGAAAAGTTCCCCGGTTTTGCTGCCTATACAGCCTCCAAGTACGCTGCAGCCGGATTGAGTGAACAGATCGCATACGAAGGCAAGAGTTACCAGATTCGCTCCCTCTGCCTCTCGCCAGGAGCAGTCGATACTCGATTGCGTCAGCGGATGGCGCCGCATCTCAAGGAGCGGCTGATGCAGCCGGAAGAGATCGCCCGCATGATCAAAGAGCTTGTGCTCAATCAGCATCTGCCGTTAAACGGGGTGAATCTACCCGTGTACAAATGGTGACGACAGGAGGTGCAACGAGGAGATGCCATTGATCGGCAAGGGTCATATGCTTGAGGCACAGCCTTGGTATGAACCGGTACGTACAATCGTAGAGCTCTGCAACCAACTCAGAGCGAAACAGCTGGAACATGGCGGTTTTTCCCCTGACGATACGATCGCAGCGTCAGAAGAGCTTACAAACGTGAGCAACGCACTGCAGCAGCTAGCTGAGACCTTTCCGTCTCCCTATTTGGACGCAGTAAGGGATGACCTGCATGCCTGGATGAGACAGGGACTCTCGACGCGTCCTCTGTTCGATCATTCGCTGCGCGCGTTTAAACGGGCGGAGAACCACTCTTTTGGGTTTGCCTTGTTTCCGATCAAGGATTTGACCCAGCAGACAGAATCGATCCGCTTGGAAGCATTCGTCTATTATCGGAACGAGCTTCCGCTGCTTGAACAGATGCGCCGTCAATATCGCGACCAAAGTTATCAAGCAGTTGAGCTGCTGCTGGCAACCGACGGTTTAACAGACAACAACGTCTTAAATCTGTTTCCTGAGGCGATCTCTGTGGACATGATGGCGGACCAGCAGCAGTTTGCCCTGTTCTTCCACAACAAGTATCTGGAGATCTTCTACGAGATCACCAAACCATTAGGAGCGTTCCTGGTCAGCGATCCGCTGGCGGTCTGGCAAGCTTCACCTGATCAGATCTATGACGCGCGCACGATCTACTCCTATCTGCACGATCTGTATCATTACAGCGGTACGCTGCCGTTTGATGAGTTTTGGCAGGAAAAGAGCAGTACGTTAGGCAGTTGTTTTGAAGAGATCCGCGTCGATACGCTTACCTATCTCACTTTGTCCGCTCGCGAGGAAGAGCCGTGTCGACTGGCGGCGGAGTTGTTTCTGCTGGATCGCATCTATCGCTACAGCTATACCGACGAGCCGACAGACAGTTTTGACTGTTTGACCAACTACTTTTTCCTCGCTTACTTGCTAGCCCATGGCGGGGCTCGCTTTGAGAACAAACAATTGGCTTACGATCATCAGGCGGTCAGACAGAGCTTGTCCCGTCTGGCGCGAGAGCTGGGACAGCTGGAGAACAAACTGCTTCATTCCCCTGCCGACTGCTTTGACGAGATCATTGCCGGCTGGCTCAGCCAATACGTGGTGATGTCCGGCCCCGGTCTGTTGGAGCGAACAGTGTTTGCCGACTGGTTGATTGGACAAGGGGAGAAGCGAGGCATCCCGCGAACGATCCGTTGGTCTGCACATAGTCTGCGCAAGTACGCGTGAGGAGGAATCCCCATGGGAAGGATCTGGTTTGAAGAACAGGAGTTGGCCGGATATACCGGTACTGCGGTCGTCCAACTGTACTCGGGGGGACTTGACAGTATGTACACGGCGCTTGGCATGGCGCAGAGAGGGTACGATGTCCATGCCCTCTACGTGGACGTAGGCCAGGAGAGACCGGAGAATCTGGAGGAAGCGTGCGCAGCGCTAGGTGTTCAATTGATCATCGTCGACGGCAAAACGACACTCTGCGACGAATACCTCTCCAAGGGGATACAGTCAAATGCTTTGTACAACGACGTGTTTCCGATCTCCTCCAGTTACACTCGTCCCTTGATCGCCGCCCAAGCCGTTGCTTATGCAGAGTCGATTGGAGCAGAACTGATTGTGCACAGTGCGACACCGTATCAGAACTCTACGTCCCGTTTCAATCTCTCCATCCTGGCCTTGGCCAAGGAAATGCATGTTTACTGTCCGGCTGTCGGGCAGTATGTGTCGCGCGAAGAGAAGATAGCCCAACTGCGTCGTGCCGGAATTCCTTTGGACGCTGAAAAGCGGCTCTACTCCATCGATGAGAATCTGTGGGCGAGGGTGATCGAGAATGGAACGCTGGAACAGCCGTGGATCGATCTGCCGGCAAAAGGCGTGTTTACCTGGACGACTGATCCCGAACACTGCGGGGAAGAGCCAATCACGGTCACCCTCTCTTTTGAAAAGGGCCTACCGGTCCAACTGGACGGCAGCAGCATGTCCTTGGCAGAGATGATCGCTTCTTTGAATACCTCTTTGGGACGATACGGTGTAGGCCGGTACAGCGGATTGGAGGATGGCGCGTTTGGTCTGAAGAATCCCGAGGTGCGGGAAGCTCCTGCAGCAGAGATGATTCATAAATCCCATCTGCTGTTGGAAGAGATGATTCTGTCCAGTGAGGAGTTGCGAATCAAGAAAATGCTTGACCGCGAATGGACACGATTGGTTGTGGCCGGAGGCTGGTACAGCCCGTTAAAACGGGCGCTTGACGCCGCGATTGCGGCACTCAATCAGGATATTACCGGTCAGATTCGCTGGCGGGTCACGAATGGTCAGATCATGCCCATCGCCAGGGAATCGGTACATGCGCTCTATTCAGCCGCTTCCGACAGCTTCCCAGGCGAACTGTTTCCCTATTCATTGGGGACATTTTACCAGCAGCTGGCACGCAAGCAGCGGGTTCATTTGTGAGATTTTAGACGCGGGAGATGAGTTGACTTGCAGCGAGAAGATCGCAACTTGCATGTACTGGAACTGACACAGCATGAACGTATGGCGATGGAGTCCATCGTGCGGGGGCTTCCGCCGCTTGATATCAGGAATGTCAACGATGAGAGGCTGACCGAGACAGAACTGCTTGGACGCCGCGTTCCTGTCAGAATTGCTGATGCCCTGATCCGCTTCCGCAAGCATTCCAATAGCGAAGGAACGCTCTTACTGCGAAATCTGCCGGTAGATGATGTCCTGCCTGCAACGCCCAGCGACGGTCGTCTGGCTGAAGCAAAAAAGTCAACGATCAGCGAGTACAACTTGCTTCTGTTGCTGCAGTTTCTTGGTGACCCGATTGCGTACGAGGACGAGAAGGAAGGACTGCTGATTCAAAACGTCTGCCCGGTACAGGGATGTGAAGAGCTGCAGGAGAATACGGGGAGCACCTATCTGGAGTTTCATACCGAAGATGGCTTTCATCCGTACAAACCGGACTTCATCGGCCTGTTTTGCCTGCGCCCCGATCACGAGGGGGTGGCGAAAACGATTACCTCGTCGATCAGGATGGCGATCCAAAAGATTCCTGCAACAGCCGTCTCCCTTTTGCGGGAGCCGCACTTCCGCATTTCTCCTGCTTCCTCGTTTGGCTATGGAGGTTACGCGGGAGATAAGCTGCCTGAATGCAGTCGGACCATCCCCGTGCTAAGCGGCAGTCTGACAGACCCGGACATGTGCATCGACTTTTTTCTGATGCGAGGTACTCACCCGGCAGCCCAATGGGCGCTAGATGTGCTCAAAGAGGCGCTTACGTCCAGTGTACAGGAGTTTTCCTTGCGGCCCGGCGATTTGCTGATTGTGGATAATCGCA
This sequence comes from Brevibacillus humidisoli, assembly GCF_020923435.1. Classification (NCBI taxonomy): domain Bacteria; kingdom Bacillati; phylum Bacillota; class Bacilli; order Caryophanales; family Paenibacillaceae; genus Brevibacillus; species Brevibacillus humidisoli. Next base: position 1,658,074 of record NZ_CP087263.1, read on the forward strand.
AGGCCGCCCATGCGCGAACCTCGTTTGAGCCTCGTTATGACGGTTTTGATCGCTGGCTTCAGCGGTTGTTTGTCACCAATGATATACGTCGCTCTGCAGACGGCCGCTGGCGCGACGGGTACGTCTGCTCTCCACTATTTACCCTTACTAAACGACATCACTCCATGTAAAAAGAGCTTGGCGAAGACCTAGCTCTTTTTACTCTTCCATGATACAGTCTGCTTCCGTTTCCACCAGCCAGTCGCCGCGGATAAATCCTTTTACTTCGACGAACGTGCAAACCGGACGCGTGCCGGAGAAAAACTCGTGGTGCGCTTTCGCTGCCTCCTCCCATCGCGTCATATCGGTCAGCATGATTCGGGTTCGCACTGTGTCACCCAGTTGTCCGCCTGCGTCTTCAATCGCTTGTTTCATGATTTCCAAGCAACGCCTGGTCTGTCCGTACATATCACCCGGGCAGGCGGTGGAGCCATCAGGCAGAAGCGGGGCTGTGCCGGCAATCGCCAGGTAGCGGCCCACTCGTACTCCTCGCGAGGAACCAAGTCGCTCTTCCAACGGTGAGCCGGAAGAGACCGTTGTTCTCGATCTACTGTTTTGAGAAGACATAATCCTTCCTCCTTCTATTCGGGCATGTTCTGCCTTCATCCACACTGTATCCCGCCTGGTTCATCCGTTTCTATCTTTTGCGCGTAAAACAATCGTTAGTCTACAGGCTAACAGAGGTCTAACCCAGCATTGATATACATGCTGTGCCGGACATTGTATCTTCGAACTAGTGTACAACTCACAGGAACCCAAAGAATGGATCACCGGGGGATGCAGGGAGAGCGGGAAAGGAGGAGGATAGCATCGTTATAGACTTTCATGTGCACGTCGGTCGGCTGCGTCAGGAATACACGGTAGAATTCGCTGACGAGATGATGAGGGCATGCGGCAAACAGGCAGAGGAGTTAACTGTCGAACCTGAGTCCCTACTCGCCGAGATGGATCGGGCAGGAGTGGAGCGGGCTGTACTTTTGGCTTTTAACGCTAGACGTACGCTAGGGGTACACGTCACCAACGAGCTGGTGGGGAAATGGTGCAGTCAAGTGCCCCAGCGGTTTCTCGGGCTGGCTTCCTACGATGGTCGTGACTCGTTACGAAAGCGTGAATTAGTCCTTGACAGGAAGCGTTATCGGTTGAGCGGCTACAAGCTGGCCTACGGTTATCTGGCAATGGCGCCGGATGAACCCGACTGGTGGCCGCTGTATGAAGATGCGCTAGAACATGACTTGCCGGTATTGGTTCACATGGGGTTTTCTCCGATTAAGCGGGTGTCGCTCCGCCACTGCCATCCGGGACTGCTCGAACCGGTGTTGAGCAGGTATCCCTCCCTGAAGCTGGTAATCGCCCATATGGGGTGGCCCTGGATCAGTGAGACAATCGAGCTGATGGCCCGTTACCCCAATACCTATGCGGACCTTTCCATCGTTTCCCGATACCAGCCGATTGAACAGGTCGTAGAGATCTTCAGCAAAGCAGCAGCAGCCGGTGTAGAAGGCAAGCTGTTGTTTGGCACGGATTATCCGATGTGCGGGTTTGCTGAGGGATTGGCACGGATCAAGGAGCTTCGACAGAGGGTGCGGGTCTCCACAGGCGGGATATCTGAGGGCGTGTGGGACAAGATCTTGTACGGCAACGCCAAACACTTGCTCAACCTGCCCTGATGGGGAACAGTCTCCCGCTAGTGAGGGGATAACCTCAGTTGTTCCTGTGCCGAAGTGGTGTGCTTGATTGATGAACGAAGGAGGAGTCTGCTTGAAGTATTTGCTGCTGTCAGGAAAAGTAATGCGGAGCAGCACCATTTACCGCTTTGAGATTCTGACCCGCATCGTGGCTACCTTGTTTTCTGTTTTTGCGATTCGCTGGGTTTGGATCGCCCTGCTGCAAAACACGGGTTATATCGAGAGGATCGGTGTCACCCTGGATGTTATGCTCACCTACGCCACGGTGTCGATGATCCTGCAGGCGCTGTACGGACCGACGATCGTGTTTGAGATCAGTCAGAGAATCCAGAACGGGATGATTGCGATCGATTTCCAGCGGCCGTGGGAGTACCAGATCGCGATGCTGTCTCGGCTGCTGGGCATGATGGGGGCGGGGATGGTAACCGTCATGTTGCCGGTCATCGCAGTGACGGCCATCTTATTTCCCGTTAATCTTCCGGAGACGTGGAGTGTATGGGTATTCTTTTTGACCAGTGTCATGCTGGGGATCATCGTTCAGTTTACGATGCAGTTTTTTATCGGCTTGCTTGCTTTTCCGTTTGTAGAGGTCTGGTCGTTCGAGATTATGCTTAGTTCAGCGATTGCGATCTTCTCCGGACGGGTCCTGCCGGTCTGGATCTTCCCGGACCTGCTTCGCGATCTGATTTACATCTTGCCGTTTCGTTGTTTGTACGACATTCCGATCCAAATCTATACAGGGACGGCAACACCTGATCAGTATCTGGGGCTGCTCTCGCTGCAGGCAGGATGGGCGATCGCCCTGCTGCTGCTCACCAAAGGCGTTAGTCGCTACTTTGAAAACAAACTGTTAATCTCGGGGGGGTAACATGGGATTTCTGGGATACCTTTCGCTCTATGTGAGGATGCAGCACGCCAATCTGCGTTCCCGTCTGATGTACCCGTTTAACTTCTTTTTTGGCATTTTTGCCGTCACCGGCAGTGGAGCGTTTTCGATTGCTTTCTTGTACGTCCTAACCCGAAAGATACCGGTACTGGCCGGTTGGTCGTTTTATGAAGTGGTCTTTATCGCCTCGATGAGCATGATCTCCTACTCGGTCAGCTTTATCTTCTTTATTCAGCTGCAGGAGATAGATTATTACATTCGCTTTGCAGAGTTTGACCGCATCCTCGTACGACCGCTCAATCCGCTGTTTCAGTTTATCTGCAAACGGATTAATGTGAATAGCGTCGGTCCTACCGCTTTTGCTACGGGGACGCTGATATACTCCGGCTATCACTTGCGAGATTGGGATTTGCTATCGATCCTGCTGACTGTTTTGTTACTGTTTTGCGGCACAGTCGTCTGTACGTCCATCCTGCTGTTAATCGCATCTGTGGCCTTTCGATTTTTGCAGAGCGGGGGATTGTTTGAACTGCGTGAGGCGATTTACGACAATGTCTCCGATTTCCCGATCACCTTCTTTCCGAAGTGGTTTCAGGCGTTCCTCACTTTTGTTCTGCCACAAGGTTTTATGGGGTTTTATCCTGCTGTGTATCTGATTGGGCGCAGCGACCAGAGTATGTTTGGCAATTCCGTTTTGCTCGCCTGCCTGGTGGCAACCGTTTGTTTTGCGTTGTTGAGCTACTACGCCTGGAGCCGGGCGATCCGATCCTATGCGGGCGCTGGATCATGAGGAGGGAAAAGGGATGATCATTACGACAAAGAACTTGTGCAGGGATTATGTGATCTATTACGGAGGAACATCCTTTCGCAACTACTTCACCCGGATGTTCGGGATGAAAGGGGAGAGGAAGCGGGTTGTCGACAATCTCACAATGGAGATAGCAGAGGGCGAGTTTGTCGGCTATTTAGGACCCAATGGTGCGGGAAAGTCTACCACGATCAAGATGCTGTCGGGCGTGCTGACCCCCACGTCGGGAGAAATCCGTGCGCTGGGACTCGACCCGGTGAAAGATCGCAAGAAACACGCCCAAAACATTGGCGTGCTCTACGGACAGCGCAGCCAGCTCTGGTGGGACCTGCCCTTGACCGAATCGTTTGAACTGCTAAAGGCCATCTACAGAATCCCCGATCGCGACTACAAACGACGGTTAAACCGGTTTGCCGAAGCACTCCATATGGGGGATACCTTAAAGCGGCCTGTCCGCCAGCTCTCGCTGGGTGAACGGATGAAAGGGGAGATCGTGGCCGCATTGCTGCACGCGCCACCGATTGTCTTCCTAGACGAGCCAACGATCGGCCTTGACATCGTCTCCAAGAATTACATACAGGAGTTCTTGCGCATGATCAATCGGGAAGAGAAGACGACCATCATCCTGACATCCCACAACATGGACGACACCGAAAAGCTGTGCAAGCGGGTGATCCTGATCGACAATGGGCGGGTCATGTTTGACGGCACCCAGGACAGCCTGAGACGTCTCATCCAGGAAAGCAAGCTGCTGGTTGTCGATGTTCCTGTCGAGCAGATGGGGCAAACGTCGCCATTCAAACCGGCCAAGGTGGAGGAGAATCGCCTCTTCTTTGAATTCCGCGATGATTCCGAAGTGCTGCCGATGCTCTCCGCCTTGTCCAATTCCTACACGATTCTAAAGGTGGAAATCAAGGATGCACAGATTGAAAAGGTGCTGCAGCAATTGTATCTGACCAAACAATACAATGCGCAGCATCAGCAAACCGAGCAGGCTGTACGATCCGAGCAGTGAGGAGGAGGAATAAAGGTGGCCTACCAGCTATACAGCGACAAAAATGCCGTTTTGCGGGAACGCATTCAGGAACTTGCCGATGATTTCGGAAGAGAGGCGGTAGTCCAAACAACGGCTAAACTGATGGGTAGAAAACCGTCTTACGACTATCTGGATATGATCACACCCACTCTTCTGTCAGAGACGATTCGCGATCTGGATAAAGCGACGCAAGACTTGATCAAGGCGGGCCGCAGCAGAGAGGAGGCTCACGCCGAAAAACGCGATCTGATCAGGCGGAGGATCCAGCTAGAGGTACAGATCCAGCGGAAGGAAGCAGAGGCGATCCTGGCGATCCGCGGCGAAGGCAAGGAAGCGCATGTCATCGTAGAGGGAGAAAAGTTGTACGTGACAAATGACAAGGCTCGGGATGCCTACAGGTTCCGCGCGAGTATCGCTGAGCGGGAGCAGCTTGCTGCCGTAGAAGCGGAACTGGCCGCGTTGGAAGTCCGCATCGGGCAGGCCAACGACATCTGGTATGCATTAAAAGAAGCAAGCGAAACGATTAGAGCGAAAGCAAATGTGAAAGCGGCTCTGTTGACTTACCTGGCCAGCCGCTGGATCGACCGATGACGATCCCGGCTCTCTCCTTGGCCGAGCAGTTGCTGCAGCTTGATCAGTCCCCTGCCGCTCTCCATTTGCAGCTGCAGCAGGAGCTGGCTCGTATGGCCACAGTTGCGGAACCTCCGCTCTATCTGTACGGGACGGATCGACCTGGACATTTCGTCTCGTTGCTGCCGGTCAACGGTAGTCTATCGGATGAACAGTGGTACGTCAGCGGCAGTGTTCGCTGTCAGATGCCGATCAAGACGATCCGAGAAGTGACAAAGACAGCATTTGGCAGCTGTGTATGGCTGGAAGCGGGAGAGGCCGTACATGTGACTCGTCTTTCCGCTGATGCGGCCATGACGCATCACCACAACCTGCGTTATCTATTGTTGGCTGGGGTGATGATCGATGCCCTGCGTTCCGCCGCAGAGGTGGTAGCGGCTTACAGCCGCAGTCGTAAAGCATTCGGTGTTGTGCTGAACCGACACCACCTGATCCAACGTACGCTTGTGGAAGCCGCTGGCGAGTATACGGCCAACAGCTTGCTGTTATATGACCTTGCCGAACGAGTCGATCTGGGACATGCCGATGCCTGCCAGTCAATGGAAGAAGTGAGGCAGATCGCTTGGTCACAAGTGGAGACAATCGACCGATTGGCGCCAGTACATGGAGCGCTAGGTGTGACCGAAGAGTCGCCGTTGAGCGGGTACCGTGAGCAGCTGCACAGGTGGGCGGGACTGGTTCGCCGCATGGTAAATCTGTCTGAGGTTGCGCTGCCGGGCGAAGCGAACCGGGAGTGGAAAAGGGGGGACGATGCTTGAACGTCGAGTTGTTGCAGGAGTGGTTGCGCCCCTATGCAAACGGGTTGCGTGAACTAGCCCTTGTCGGCGATACGGGTGGCGGACAGCTGGAAGTTCTTTTCCGCGACCCGTTTTTTGCGCCGCTGCACCGCCTCAAGACGCCAGCCAAGTACTGGGAAGGCATCAGATTGCGTGATGGGACGACACTGTACGGCACATCATCTGTGGAAAACGTCTGCATTGCAGAAGAGCTGGCCTACGGTGATCCCGGTCTCTACCTGGCACTGCCGGGACCTAATCTAGCAGGAACCGTCGTAGACAAGCTGGGGACTCCCGAACAAAAGGATGCTTTTTTCCAACACTTTTTGCACAAGACAGCCTGGTCGGCATTTGCTTTAACAGAACCGGATGCCGGCTCGGATGCAGCTGCGATCGCTACGACGGCGATGCCGCAGCCGGATGGTTCGTATCTGCTAAACGGGGCCAAAAGATACATTGGGAACGGAATGTCTGCCGATTGGTATGTGGTGTTTGCCCAGACGCGCCCCAGCCATTCCAAACGGTCAGCCTCTGTTCTAACGATTGAATCCTTTTTGTTTCGCGCTGACGAGTGCACCACAGGTTTGATCCGCTCCTATGACCGCACTGTCGGCTTGCGGGCTGCACGCTTGGGGCGTATCGGTTTTCAAAATCTGCGTCTCACTCCAGAGCACGTATTGGGATACGATAAAAAGCCGCTCAATCGCGGCTTCACGGGGGCTATCGCCACATTTCAGTTGATGCGGCCTGCGACAGCGGCGATGGCGGTCGGCATCGCGCGGGCAGCGATTGAGTACACGGAAGCGTCGAAACGCCTAACGCCGCACGAGGAAATCGTACTCTCCCGGCTGAAGTGGGAAGTAAAGCGGGGCAGGCTGCTGGCCATGCACGCGGCCAATCTATGTGATCAAGGGGCAGGGAAGGCGCGATATTACGCCTCCATGGCCAAGTGTTTTATGAATCGGCTCGTCGCGGAAACGACTCGGAATTGCAGCGCCATGTTCGGTTCCGATCTTCGCTCGGACCATCCGTTTTTGGAGAAGCTGCAGCGCGACTCCTGGATGATTGAATACATGGAGGGGACAAGCAATATCCTCACATTGGATGTACACTCCGGTCTGCTGGCCAATGGACAACTTCCGACAACCGTGTGGACAGGAGGGAACCGCTCATGAACGGAGAGACCAATACGAAGCTGCAACGGTTCTATAGGGATGCGCACTTCCGCAGCAAGATGGGGCACAACTGCCTGTGGTCCAACGCTTCGCTGCTGCTTCGTTACTGCAACGGCGAAAGGTATGCCCTGCCGTACCTGGATATCGGACCACTGTACGGAGGTCCCAACCTGGACTCAGATTTTTTGAACAGACTGGAAAAACTGAAAGAAGAACAGTCGACTCGACTCGAACCCCTCTTTACCTGGAGACGCGAACAGTATGATCCCGCTTCGCTTCGTCTCGCTATTGACCGCCCCGATCGGCCGCGATTGCTCAGGGTAGATCCCTATATCCTGCATTCCCGCCATCCGGTGTTTCCACCCGACCACGATTATCACTACCTGGTAGTATGTGGGGTTGTGGAGGAGGAGGTCTGCGTACTCGATCAATACTTTGGTTTCAAAGGCATGCTTCCTTACGAGCTGTTGGAGCAGGCCGTCTTTTCTCCCGCTATCAGTGGGATCGGAGAGGTGCTCACCCTGGAGCTGTGCGATGAGGGGGACGAGACACCAGACATGGAGTGGTTGAACAGGTTGTTTTATCAAAAACTGGAGGCGTACCTGAAAGGAAGTGTGCTCATCGATGGAGTACATCACGATTACGGGCTGCAGTCGCTGATCCGCTTTCACAAGGAACTACCGTTGATCTTCTCTTCCTTTTTCCGCCAACATCAGACGAGAGAAGAAGCCCTCGGGTTGTTAAGCCGCCGGATCAACATCTTCATGACGAACGAGCGCGAAGGGATGGCCCATTACCTCCGTCACCACGCTGATTTTCTCCCCCGCAGAGCGGCTGACGAATTGGCAGCCTTGCTCTTGCAATCGGCCCGGAAGATGAAGCAAATCTCGTACGCTCTGACAAAAGCGCAGCTGAGACAGGAAGAGACTGGAAAAATAATTGCCAAAATCATGAAAATATGCAAGGATTTATTGTTCACCGAGATTGAAGTTCATTATGCGATCGAGCAGTCTCTCTACTGCAACAGATGGAACAATCGGACGACCTAATTCTCCGGTCTTTTTTTTGGAACATTTTGAGTCTCCTTGTTGACATTTTATAGTAATAGAGGTAATAGTTAAACTATGCAACACTAATGATAAGATATGAGGTTGATTCGGAACGAGCACAAATGTGTAAGGAGGATCCACTTGTGAATTTCAAACCTGTTACAAAAGGCGAGTTCGTGATCGTTGGATTGGAACACAGCGGTCCGTACTCTACGATGGATCAACTGCCGAAGTTATGGGATGACTTCATTCAGAGGATGGGTGAGCTGTCTGATCGGGTAAATGAAAAAGCGGAGCTGGGCGTCTGTTTTGACGATCCGCATGAGTTCACCTATATCGTGGGTGCTGAAGTCTCCAGTACTGCACGTATTCCAGAGGGAATGACCTCCCGCCGCATTCCGGAGCAGAAGTATCTGGTGTTTACCCACCGCGGAGATTTGTCTCAGCTAGGCGAGACGTACAAGAAAATTTATGAGGAATGGCTCCCCCAATCAGGGTACCAGCGCGATGGGGATGCTCCCTTCTTTGAACTGTACGATGAACGGTTTCTCCCCGACAATAGTGAAGGATCGGAACTAGATCTTTACATACCCATAAAATAATGCTGCGAAGCCTACAGGTTTGCTTTACGCCTACGTTGCTGTACGAAGGGTCCACTTTCAACAGAAGGTGGACCCTGTTATTTGCCCCTAAAATCCTGCCAAGTTTATGCTGTAACATGTGGTAGTATAGGAGAAGAGTTTTTTTACATCGCTGAGGAGATGAAACCATGGGAAAACGGATGTTTTTTTCTACACTGATTATTGCCGGCGTGGCTGCGGTGGGTGTTGCCAAACAGGATGAACTGCTGCAGTTGGTCGAATCACTGCAGAAGCCGGATATGACATATGCCCAACCGGGGCAGACTGATTCAGACCCATCGACAGGAGAGGGGATCGAGCAGCCACCTGCTGGCGGGGACTCTATGCAGCAGGAGGACGAGTCAACACAGATAGCCCCGACCGGCAGCGGCGCAGATACAGATACGGCGATCGATCAGCAGGCAGAGGGAACTGTCGGCTCTTCTGGAGAGGGAGAGGACGTAGTCGTTGTCAGCAACGTGCAGGACGTGATGGTAGTCGTCAACAAGCGTCGGGAACTCCCCGCCGATTATGTGCCGAGTGATCTCGTGCAGCCTGATATTCCGTTTTCGTTTGAAGGAGAAGATCCCAAAAAACTGGTGCGACAGGAAGTAGCAAGAGCATTGGAGGAACTATTTGCTCAGGCGGCAGCGGAGCAGATTGAGTTGGCCGGCGTTTCAGGATACCGCTCGTACGCCAGACAACAGGCGATTTTTAACTGGAATGCGCAGCAGCAGGGGGCGGAAGTAGCCAACAAGACCAGTGCGGTTCCCGGGCAGAGTGAGCATCAGACGGGACTGGCGATAGACGTGTCCAGTGCAAGCGTCGGGTATGCGTTGGAAGAGCGTTTTGGCGAGACCAAAGAAGGGAAGTGGCTGGCCGAAAATGCACCCAAGTTCGGCTTTATCATTCGTTATCCGAAGGGAAAAGAAGAGATTACCGGCTACTCCTATGAGCCTTGGCACCTACGCTACGTCGGGAAAAAGGTGGCACAAGAGATTAGCGATGCTGGACTTACCCTCGAAGAGTATCTGGGCCTCACCGGAACCAAGGGAGGCAAAACGAAGGGATAACGTGACGGAAGAATCACTGCCTCGCTGCTTGCAGGCAAGTGAGAGGAAGGCGTGGCAGGGAAAGAACGGATGGCTGGCGAATGGTAGCAGTTGAATCAAGATCGTACGAGTGGAAGAGAGGGATTGCAGATGACGGCTTTACATGAGCAGACAGTGATCGGATTTATTGGAACAGGTGTGATGGGTAAAAGTATGGCCGGACACCTGCTGCAGGCGGGTTATCGGGTATTGGTCTACAACCGGACGAGCGCGAAAGCGGCGGAATTGGTATCCCGAGGCGCAGAGGTGAAAGAGAGAGTGGCCGATCTGGCGCGGGAGGCTGACGTCGTGATCACGATGGTTGGGTATCCGCGAGACGTGGAGGAAGTCTACTTCGGAACGCATGGTATTTTTGAGAATGCAAAAACAGGCACGTATCTGATCGATATGACAACATCAACCCCATCTCTGGCTAAGAGAATATATGAACAGGCACGCGACAAGGAGATGCATGCATTGGACGCACCGGTATCCGGTGGCGACATCGGGGCTCGCGAAGCCAGACTGACCATCATGGTAGGGGGAGACGCAGATACTTTTGAGAGAGTGCGGCCGATTCTGGAACGGATGGGGACCAACATCGTGCTGCAGGGGCCGGCAGGGGCCGGTCAGCATACCAAGATGTGCAATCAGATTGCGATTGCCTCCAATATGATGGGCGTCTGTGAAGCAATGGCCTACGCCAGGAAAGCGGGACTCAATCCGGAATCCGTGCTGAAGAGCATCGAAGCCGGCGCCGCTGGAAGCTGGTCTCTCAGCAACCTGGCCCCGCGGATGATCAGCGGCAACTTTGAACCGGGATTTTATGTCAAGCACTTTATCAAAGATATGGGTATCGCCCTGGAGGCGGCGAAAGAGATGGAGCTTGATACGCCTGGACTGGAATTGGCCAAGCGGCTGTATGACCAGTTGGCGGCTTCTGGAGAGGAGAACAGCGGTACGCAAGCATTGTTCAAACTGTACGACCGGTAAGAAAGAGCAGTAGATAAAATGGATAGGCACCTGAGAGATTGGCTGGACGGCAAAAAGGGCAGGGGAACTTACTTCTGCCCTTGCTGCATCGTTCTGGCATATTCAGCAAATCAATAAACTCGAACAGAAGCGGCTGCTCTCGCCAAGAAATCGTCATCTGAACCTGCTATTTTTGTCTGCAGCCATCCCCGATGGTCAACACATGGTGTGGTTGAACACGGGGTTTTTTCTTATAGAAAGTGCTCGCAACTACAATAGTAGCAGTTTGCAATCGCGAAAAGGTGCATCCATGAAAAAATGTAGACATAATTAATGTTATGTAAATATATGCGGAATCGATTAGAATTTATTAAAAACTGTCACATATTGTGTTCCCCAGCGCCAAAGTGAGGTTTGGTCTATTGGTGCGATTCTTGCAAAAACGCTTCAAATGGGAGGGACAAGCTGTGGAGAGACTAACACGAAGCGTTTTGTCTATCAGTATTGCGATCATCCTATGCTTCTTGATGACGAAAGAAGTGAGCCGTGCCGATAACCAACAGGTGATCCGGATTGCCGGCGACAACAACTTCCCGCCGTTTGAATACATCGGCGAGGCGGGCAGTTACACCGGTTTTAACATTGACGTCTTAAACGCTGTGTCGATTGAGACAGGGTTGAAGATTGAGTACGTGCCGATGTCATGGAATCAAGCGCTAAGTGCGCTGAGGAACGGTATAGTGGATGCCGTTCAGGGAATGAAGTACAGTCGCAGTCGTGATGTAACCTACGATTTCTCCAAACCGTACTTCATCAGTTCGCAAGGCATATTTGTTTTGAAAAACAATATGTTTATCCACCATATCCGTGATCTGGAAGGGCGGAGGGTGGCCTTGCAAAAAGGGGATATCGCCAACGACCTGCTCAGCCAACTGGAACGTACGGAATTCGTCGCAACCGAAAGTCAGGAAGAAGCGATCCAACTGCTGCTAAACGGGCAGGTTGACGCATTTGTCGGAAACAGAATCACCGGTCAATACTTCATCCAGCGAAAAAATCAGCAGTCGTTGATCAAGATCGTTGGAGAACCAATCAACCCGACCGATTACGGCGTAGCGGTCATGCCGCACAATCGTGAGCTGCTATCGATGATCAATCAGGGAATCGAGCAGATCAAGCGAAATGGCACGTATGAAAAAATAGAGCGGAAGTGGTTTGGCGAGTACATCATGCCATCTGCCGTAAAGCTTCAGCGGGTCTTGTTTTACCTGCAGTTGGGCCTTGCAGCAAGCTTGCTGATCTTCCTCGGCGTCGCCTGGTGGAATCGCCAGTTAAAGCGGGAAGTAACCAAGCGTACAAACGAGATTTCTGCGATAAATGTTCAACTGCAGGAGAAAATGAGGCAGCTGCAGGAGAATCTGCAGTTTCAGCAGCAGCTGCTGGACAGCACGTACAGTTCATATGTGACGCTTGATCGTGCGATGAACATCTTGATGAACAACCGCAAAGCACTTGACTATCTGCTGCTGGATCAACCGATCATCGGCCACAATCTGACGGAGACGGTACTTAGCCAGTTTATTCCCGTCCGAGAGGTCGCACTCACGCTAAGCGACGGCACCGTGCACCAACAGCAGGAGTGCCGTTGGTCACCTCCTCAGTGGCAGAGTGAGCGGGAGAGGGTGATTCGTTACAGCATCTACCCCATCTATGGCACATCGATGGTGATTACCGGGGCGATCATCAACTTTCAGGATGTGACCGAACAAAAAGAGATGGAAAAAAAGATCGAACGAGAAGACCGTCTCCGTTCCCTGGGACAGTTGATGCTGGGAATTGCCCACGAGATTCGCAATCCCCTGATGTCGATTCTCACTTATACGCAGCTGTTGCCCAAAAAGTTTGACAATGCCAAGTTTCGCGAATTCTTTGGCCAGCAGGTGCCAAAGGAGATACAGCGGCTCAATGCGCTGGTTGGCGATCTGCTTGAATATGCCCAACCAAAGCATTCTCAGCCGACCCGTTTTTCCGTGGAACGCCTGGTAGAATCGGTCCTGGTACTGCTCAAACCGCGTATCAAAGAAAAGCAGCTCGTCGTTGAAACAGAGCTGTCCGAAGGCGTATTTGCCCTGGCCGATCCGCATCAGATCAAACAGGTGATGATCAATCTGGTGATCAACGCAATTGACGCGATGGAGTCAGGCGGCGTTCTCCGGGTACGTGCCTACTATGAAGAGCAAATCACCGTGGTGGAAGTGGAGGATAACGGTTACGGCATTCCTGATGAAGAACTGGATCGCATTTTTGAACCGTTTCACACCAGCAAACCGCATGGTGTCGGACTTGGCCTATCGATCAGCTATCAGCTGATCAAAAAGAACAACGGCGTTATCGATGTGAAAAGCCAACGGAATCAAGGCACCACCATGATCATCCAGCTGCCGAGACCAGAAGAAGGGGTGGAGCGAAATGCGTCATTTAATCGTTATTGATGATGAACCGGCTATCTGCAACTCGCTTGAGTTTGCTCTTGAGGAACAATACACCGTCTACACATTTACCGATCCATTGGAGGGACTCTCGCTGTTGGCGCGGCTGGAGGTGCCGATTGTACTGCTGGATCTGAAGATCGGCGACTATGACGGCATGGAGATCTTGCAGGAAATCAAGCGCATCTCACCGCATACGGTGGTGATCATCATGACTGCGTACGGCAGCATCCCCTCATCGGTAGACGCGATGCGGAAGGGAGCATTCTACTATGTAACCAAGCCGTTGATGATGGATGAGTTGGAGCTGCTTCTGCTGAAGGCAGAGGAGTTTTACCACTTGCAGTCAAAAGTACAGTGGCTGAGCGATGAACTGGACAAGATGACCAATCGCTGCGGACTGATTGGAACGAGCACGGTGATGCAGCAGGTACTCTCCTTAATCGACAAGGTAAAAGATATCGATTCCAGTGTCCTGATCACCGGTGAGAGCGGGACCGGCAAGGAACTGGTCGCACGCGCCCTGCACTACCAGGGACGAAGACAGCGCAAACGCTTCCAGGCTGTCAACTGTGCAGCGATTCCAGACAACCTGCTGGAATCAGAGCTGTTTGGTTATGAAAAAGGAGCATTCACCGGGGCGAACCAGAGCAAACCAGGTCAGTTCGTACTGGCCGATGGTGGAACGATTTTTCTCGACGAGATCGGGGAGATGGACCTTTCGGTGCAGAGCAAACTGCTGCGGGTGATTCAGGAGCGGACGGTTGTACCGCTTGGCGGAACGGAGGAGAAGCCGGTAGATGTGCGGATTATCGCCGCCACCAACCGGGATCTGTTAAAAGAGGTGAAGGCAAATCGCTTTCGCGAGGATCTCTACTACCGCTTAAACGTGATCCCGATCAACCTGCCGACCCTACGGGAACGAAAGGGAGACATTCCGCTGCTGGTTCAGTACTTTTTGCAAAAAATCGGCGAGGAGTTGGGCAAGCCGATCGATGGCATTTCACAGGAAGCCCTGCAGGTACTGGAAAACTACTCGTTCCCGGGGAATGTCAGAGAACTGCAAAACATCGTTGAGCGAGCGATTGCGCTAACCGCATCGTCTGTGATCCAGGTGCGTGACCTGCCCCCCGAGCTTCAAGGCAAGCCATCTCTCTCCAGTCACCAGCTCATCCCCGTCTATGTCGGAGAAACACTGGAGGAAGTGGAACGAAAGGTGATCATGCACAACCTGTCCGCCTGCAAAGGTAACAGGCGCAGGACGGCCCAGGTGATCGGGATTGGCGAGCGGACCTTGCGGGACAAGTTGAAAAAATATCAGGACGAGTAGGCGGCGGATTTCGCCGGGCGGCAGATTCTGCCGCCTTTTTTAATGTTCGCAGAGTGCCGTATTCGGTAACGCCACTAAGAATAAAAAGGTAAGCAACACTCCTGATTTCGTTGATGAAAAGCAGTATCCCTCCCTCCTTTCATCAGCTTCTGCCAAGCTATTTTGCCCGTTGGCACGATTTTTGAAAGATTCTGTGCAATGTAATCTACTCTATTATTCTTCTAAGGGGGTTTTCGCATCATGAAAAAATGGAAACGCGTATGGCTGCCGGCTCTTTCCATCCTGCTGGCAGGTTCACTGGCAGCGTGTGGCCAGGAGCAGGCAACAGGAGGATCGGGAGGATCGACAGAAGACGAGGTCTTGAACAAGATCAAGGAGACTAAGACGCTTGTTGTCGGTACCGATGCTACGTTCCAACCGTTTGAGTTCAAGAATGAGAAAAACGAATACGTCGGTTTTGATATCGATCTGATTCGGGCAGTGGCGGAAGAACTGGGGGCAGAGAAAGTAGAGTTTGTCGACACCGAGTTTAAAGGACTGATCCCCGGGTTGCAGGGGAAAAAGTTCGATCTGATCGCATCGGCCATGTATATAACGGACGAACGCAAGAAGACGATTGATTTCTCTGACACCTACTATCCGGGTGGTCTGGCCATCATGGTCAAGAAAGACAATGACGCAATCAAGGGAATGGAAGACTTGAAAGGGAAAAAGGTCTCTGTGCAAATCGGAACCAAATCGGTCAACTTCCTGAAAGAGAAGTATCCCGATGTCGAACGGGTGGAAGTAGAGAAAAACGTAGAGATGTTCCTGGAATTGGAGAGCGGTCGTGTCGAAGCGGTCGTAACGGGCAGACCGGCGGCAAAAGTGTACGCCAAAAACAATGGCACCGTGACCGTCCTGGACGAAGAGTTGACGGAGGAACATTACGGCTACGGCATCCGCAAAGAAAACAAGGCATTTACCGAAGCAGTGAACAAAGCGCTGCAGACACTGAAAGAGAACGGAAAGTACCAGGAGATCGTAGAGAAGTGGTTCGGAGCATAGAGAGGGTGCCTAAAAGGCACCTCTTTTCCGGAACACGGCAGAAGGGAGAGATGACGCATGCAGCTTGACTTCCTGGTACTGTTCGAAGGTGAGAACTTCTCCGCACTGATGAGCGGACTGTGGGTTACCGTCTCCATGACCTTTATGGCCCTGATTCTTAGCTCGTGCATCGGGCTGGTGGTGGGACTGGGGAGGATGTCGTCCAACCGGTTGTTCTCTTCGCTTTCCTCTTGTTATCTGGCTTGGTTCCGGGGCACCCCGCTGCTGGTCCAGCTGATGATTCTCTACTATGGCTTGGCGATCGGCATGCAGATTGACCTGAGTGCCTCGATGGCAGGGGTGCTGGGTCTTGGCATGTACAGCGGCTCCTACGTTTCCGAGATTGTTCGCGGTGCGATTCAATCGATTGACAAGGGACAGATGGAAGCGGGGCGTTCACTAGGGATGAGTCACTGGCAGACGATGCGCAAAGTGATTCTGCCGCAGGCAGTCCGGCGGATGCTCCCTCCTCTTGGCAACGAGTTTATCGCGCTGACCAAAAACTCGTCACCGCTGTCGGTCATCACCGTTTCGGAACTGATGCGGGCAGGGAACCTGATCGTCGCGAACAACTTCCGCTATTTCGAAATCTATCTGGGCATTGCCCTGCTCTATTTCCTGGTCAACTTCACGATCTCCAAGGTAATCGGTTACTTTGAACGCAAAATGAGCGCAGGGGGGGCGAGAGGATGATTCGCGTCGAGGGGATCAACAAGCATTACGGTGATGTGCATGTGCTCAAAGACGTCTCGTTAACCGTCGAAAAGGGGGAAGTGGTCGTCATCATCGGCCCGAGCGGTTCCGGCAAAAGTACGCTGCTGCGCTGCATGAACTACCTCGAACAGATTCAGGACGGTGCGATCGCCATCGAAGGCAAACCGATCGGCCTGATCAAAACGGAGAAGAAAGTAAAGGAAATGCCAGAGCATCAGCTAAACCAGATACGTTCCGAGGTAGGGATGGTGTTTCAAAACTTCAACCTGTTCCCGCATCGGAGCGTGCTCGAGAATATCATCATGGCCCCGATGACGGTACGTCGGATGGCTAGACCGGAAGCGGTTTCGCTGGCACGCGAACTTCTTGCCAAGGTGGGCCTGTCGGACAAGGCGGACGCCTATCCGGACAACCTCTCCGGCGGGCAGAAACAGCGGGTGGCGATTGCCCGGGCACTAGCGATGAAGCCAAAAGTGATGCTCTTTGATGAACCGACCTCCGCACTCGACCCGGAACTGGTCGGTGAAGTGCTTGGCGTGATGAAGGAGTTGGCCCGTGAAGGGATGACGATGGTGGTCGTGACACACGAGATGGGCTTCGCCCGGGAAGTGGCTGATCGCGTCGTGGTCATGGACGATGGTCGATTGATCGAAGAGGGAACGCCGGACAAGATTTTCTCCAGTCCCGACAACCCGCGCACCCGTCTATTTCTAAGCAAGGTTCTTAGCCATTGATCATTCGAACTAACAGTTAGGGAGGAACGGTAGATGAGCGAGTTTTCCTATCTTACGGCACCACCGGTTCGTTTTGCACCTGGCAAAGGAGATCCCTATGTGACCCGTTTGTCTGACTGGATTCAGACTGATGGGCTTTCGGAAGGGGACCCAGAGCTGCTGCTGATCGGGGTGCCGCTGTCGAAAAGTTCGATCAGTTTTTCCGGGGCGCACAGCCATCCGCAGCAGTTCCGCCAGCTGTGGACTTCTTTTACCACCTATAATATGGACGAAGATATCGACTTGGCTGGTCTGACCGCTGTCGATCTGGGGGACATCAAGATGCACATCACGGATATTCCCCAGTGTCACTACAATATTGAGGAAGCGCTGCATGAAGTGACTTCTCGCTATGCTGGATTACCCGTACTGGTGGGAGGCGATCACTCCATCACGTACCCGGCGATTCGCGGGATCAACCGCAGCCGCCAGCAGCGGGTGGGGCTGATCCAGTTTGATGCCCATCTCGATGTGCGTGACACGCAGTACGGCGGCCGTTCCAACGGGACGCCCATCCGCAGTCTGATCGAAACCAACACCATCCGCGCCGAGGATATCGTATCGATCGGGCTGAGAAGCTTTGCCAATTCAAAAGAGTACCGGCAGTACGCAGAGCAGCAGGGGATGACGTTGTTTACGGCCAAACATGTTCAGCAGACAGGAATCAAGCAGGTTCTAGAGTGGGCGGTCAACTTTTTGGAATCCAAGTGTGATGTGATCTATGCCACCTTTGACATCGATGTGATGGATCAGTCGTTGGTACCGGGCGTACCGGCGATCGGACCGGCTGGTTTATCGGCCGAAGACGTGTTTTACAGCGCGTACCAACTGGGATGCCTGCGAAACGTAATCGGCATGGACATGGTCTGCGTCGACCCGACCAAGGATGTGCGGGACGCAACATCCCGTGTTGCGCTGCATGTATTCTTGCACTTTGCTTCTGGATATTACAGGCGGTTGAGGGGATGAGCGTACACTAGAAACGCGTGGCGGCAGTTGATAAGACAAAAGGGGCGCTCCATTTGTTGATCACTTTTCGATCATCTGGAGGATGCCCCGTTTTTTTGTTATCCCCAATTGCCGCTCTTACGTGCTGTACGCAGGTGTTTCATGAGCAGAACCACGGTACCTTTATCCCTCAATCGAACGTAAAAGGCAGATGCAACCTTTATCGCGTTCCATTCGTAATCGAAGTGACAGGCAGGATGCTGATAGGGGGCAAGATGGTGCTGTTGATCAATCTGGTCATGATATTGTTTTGCGCCCTTTTGCTCGTCACGATTGGTGTTGTCCTCTACTTTTCTGATCGGTCGATTATTCGACGAGACGTACGATTCGTTTCTTCTTCCACGACAAACGATAGTAAGAATATTGCAGCGCGAGATTGACGATGAAAGCGGCCGGATATCCGATCCAAATCCCCAGTATGCCAAGGCTGCTGTAGTGTGAGAGTACGTAAGCAACAGGAACTTCGACACACCAGATCGAGAGAATGCTGAACACCGTTGGCCACAGCACAGTCCCGCTCGCCCGCATCGTAGCCGCAATGACGAGAGTATGGCCGAACACAAGATAACTCCAGAGCGTGATGATGAGCAAACGGTGGGCGATATCAAGTGTTTCCTTGCTGGTCAGGAACAAAGAGAGCAGTTGTTGCGAGAACAGATAGACAAGCAGGATGATCACACCACCGATGGCATAGTTGAGCAGGATGCCCGCCCGTATCACCTGCTTCAGCCGATCAAACTGATTTGCCCCAATCGACTGGGCGGCAAATATCGAGACGGCAATACTTAGACTAATGGCAGGCATCGATACATAACTGACTACTTGATTCACTGCACCGTAGGCTGCGGTAGCATCGGATCCATAGTAGTTGACGAATGAGATGACGGCAACTTCGGCGAGTGATACGAGGATCATGTTGATGCTTGAAGGAATGCCGAGGCGCAGCAGCAACTGCAACAATCCCTTGTCGATCCGCAGGTGCTTGCGGACAGAAGCATCAAATCGCAAAACGTGCTTTGTTTTGTTCAGATAGATCAGCATGATCACAAAGGTTGTAACCGCTGAAGCTACCGATGCGTATGCGGCCCCGTAGATACCGAGGCTTGGAAACCCCAGCCAGCCAAAGATCAGCACCGGAAGCAAAGCCACATTGAGCGCCGTGCTGACAATCAGAAAGTAAAACGGTGTCTTGGAATCCCCAATCCCACGGATAAAGGTGGTATAGGCAATATACAAAAACATAACCGGCATCGACCAAAACAAGATTCGTGCGTAGTGAACGCTTACGTCAATAATATTGCCCGGTGTCCCTAACCATCGCAAGATATCCCAGGCAAAAAGACTGCCGATAATCGCCAGAACCAATCCGAGGATAAAGGTAAAGGTGAGAGTGGTACCGATGATTGCCTTTAATCGTTCTTCATTACGTGCGCCATATGCCTGACCGATCAAGATGGAACTGCCGGAACCGATCCCGATCGTGAACGAAATCAGTAGAAAAAACAAAGGAAAGAAGGCTGAAATGGCGGCCAAGGCATCGACACCGATCCAACGACCGACCACGATCATGCCAACCAACTGTCCCACTGATTGCAGAGCATTGCTGAGCAGCAGAGGGACGAGAAACGTGAGCATCAAACGCCATACGGGTTTGTTGTCCGCTTCCATCGTCTGCGAATCAAAGCCTTGTTTACTACCGTCTAGGGGCTTCATTTTTCATTTCTCCTCGTCTGTTATCCAGCGCAACAAATAAACAATATTCATTTTAGTCTATCTGATAATAGACATTATAACTATACATCTATAAAATATCAAGCGCAATCCTCTTTCTTTGCTCTAACCGACGGTTTCAAGTCAAAGCCGCCTCAAAAAGAATTCGTTCGTCGAGGAAGAACGTTACCAACGAAAAAAGGTAAGAGAATGAGATGAGCCACTACCTGTTGGCGTGTAAACCAGGTCGGTTCGCGTTCCGCAGATGCCAGCACTGCACTAGCCCACCTGACAGCAGCAGGCCGGCGGAACATGAAAACAGCCATTCCCCGCCGTAGGATACCATTACGATACTCCCCAGATAAGGACCAAACGATCGGGAAATGTCCCAGTGCAGCCCGTAGAGCGAAAAATAACGACCGCGCAGCGATGCTGGCGCTCGCAGCGAAACCGTTGTCAACAGTTGCGTAAGGCCAATGCTTTCCCCGAAAAACCAATACCAACTGGAGGAATATCAGCAAGAAGACGCTGTTGGAAAAAGCGTAACCTAGGGAGACGATTGCAAAGCAGACATACGAGATCCAGATCAGCAAGTGGGCCGAGATGTGTCGTGTTCGCAGCACTAACCAGTACTCCAGGAGAATCGAGAGGATCGCTTTGCTGGTCGCCAACCATGAGAGAAGGGATACGGGATCATCAAAGGTCGCCCGCAAGTGAAGCTGCAGGTTGGTCTCCGCCTACGCGTAAAACAGGCTGATGGGAAGAGTTAACAGCATCATCGTGATGATTGGACGAAGCGAGACCATCGTGAGCGGCTGTGTATGATGGCTGATCGTATCACATGCCGCAACAGTGGGCAGGCTTTCCTGCAGTTTCCATCTGATTGCAACTGCGTACATAGTGAGCAACAAGGCGGAACAGACAAAAGCAAAGGCTGGGTCTGCCCGATAGATCCATAGTCCGAGCAAGGGACCGATAGCAGCGCCAACCGAACCGGCCGTACTGAACAGTGCAAACACTTCCGCCTGCCGCTCAGGCGGCACCGTGTCGGCCACGATTGCGCGCTCTGCAGGGATATACAGTGAGCGGCCGGCGCCATTGACGATGTAAAGCAGGGCAAAAGCCGCTACTGATTCGGCGAAGCTCATTCCCAACATGGCAGCCGCCTGAAGGATCAGAGCGATCACCAGGATTCGCTTTCTGCCGAAGCGATCCGTCACTTCCCCAGAGATGATCGACAGTATCATCTCGCTAAACGGCTGCAGTCCGATGACGATCATGGTCATCGCAACAGATCCGCCTAGCTTGTCATGCAGGTAGAGTACGAGAAACGGAGCGATCATTCCGGCGGTAAGTTCGATGATCGCACCACCAAGCAGACCCACCCAAACGACCGGTGGATACTGCTTGATCACGTGCATAGGCAGGAATCGTCCCATCAGCTATCCTATCCTTCTTCCTTTGGTAGAGTTGGCTTTCATTTTAGACGTGGAGGAAGAAGTAGAAAAAGGGTACAATGTTTCCTACATATCTTTCAGGTTTTTGTGGGAGTGGGGCAGATGCAGTTGTTGGATGACTATCTCCGATTGGTGAGTGCTTGCGGCAATCCTGGGACAGGAAGAGCAGTAGAGATATCGCTCGCCGAGGTGGCAGAGATCTTGTGCTGCACAGAGCGCAACGCCAAACTGGTCATTAAAAAAATGCAAACCCGACACTGGCTGGCCTGGGAGCCTGGGCGAGGGAGAGGTCACCGTTCGCGTATCACCTTCTTCTTTCCGGCAGATGAGCTGTTGTTCACTGTTGCCAGAGAATGGGTGCTGACAGGGGAGATTCAGACGGCCCGCAGGCTGATCGCACGTCAAGCCGTCGACTATCCCAAGCTGGCAGAGCGTTTTCAGCGCTGGATGCTGAGCCAGTTTGGGCTACATGTGGAAAGTCAGGGGAAGCGGCGCTGCGACACGCTGCGCCTCTGCTACGAGGATGATATGACGTCATGGCAGATTGATCCTGCATTTCTGCTGCTGCGTTCAGAAAGTCACTTGTCTCGGCATGTGTTCGATTGTCTAGTTGCTTTTGACCATGAGCAGGAAGAGATCGTTCCCCAGCTTGCTCATCATTGGGAACGGAACGAATCCGCAACGGAGTGGCTGTTTTACCTGTGCAAAGGGGTATTGTTTCACCATGGACGGGTGTGTGATTCTCATGATGTGCTGCGCAGCCTGCTTCGCTTGCAGCAGTTGGGCAGTGCGACGCCCCATCATTGGTTGGTAGAAGAAATCAAGCAGATCGAGGCAGTGGACGATGTGACGATTCGGATCCAGCTGCATCGACCGAATCACCTTTTTTTGCATTTCCTGAGTAAAGAGCCGCTTGCGATCATTCCCTGTGAATACGTGGAACAGGCAGGAGAGGGATTTGGACGCATGCCCGTTGGTACGGGACCGTTTCGGTTGTTGCGAAACGATCATTCGATGCTGGTCATGGAGGCGTTTAATTCCTATTTTGGACAACGTCCATTTCTTGATCGAGTGGAGATCTGGTTCGTTCCTGAGTTGGCAGTGGCACAGGAACAGCAGGACGAGCCGCCCACTATCCATCTAGCGCCGCCTGCAATCGAACAGGTTCCGACAGAGGACAGCAACAGCACTCCCTGGAAGCGAAAAGAAAGGCGTGAGAGCTGTTTTCAATACATGAGCATAAACGCCGCCAAGCCGGGAATAGGGAAGCGCAAGGCATTTTGGACTGCACTTGACCTGATCCTTGACCGGCGGGAATTGATCGCCCAACTAGGTGGAAGTCGTGAGCAGACAACCGAATGGACGATATTCCCTGCAAGCAGTCAGCCATCTAAACCAGAAAGGACAGTTGCAGAGGATCAGATCATCTCTTCCTTATTGGAGCAATGCGGCTATCACGGTGAAACGCTTTATCTGTACACCTATCCGGAAGCAGATCATCTGCAGGATGCGGAATGGATCGTCCAACGCTGCCAAGAATACGGCATCTCACTGGAAGTGATTGCAGCAGGTCCGGCTGAGTTAGCCAACCCGTTCCTGCTGCAACAAGCTGACTTGGTTCTGGACAGTGCCAATATGGACGAACGAGAAGAACGATCCCTGCTGGAATTCCTCTACAGTGGAATTGGAAGTCTCCGCTATCATCTGCCCGCTGCAATGGCAGAGGAGCTTGGCAAATTGTCTTCCCGTTTGCTCGCAACACCTGATGTTCATGAGCGCAGTGTTACCTGTCGGCACATCATCAATCGATTGCTTGACGAACGAATCTATCTGCCATTGTACAGCAATCGGATCGAGATGATGGTTCACCACAAGCTGCACGGTATTCGGCTGAATGCGTACGGCTGGATTGACTACCGCCAGGTCTTTCTCCGCGGATAACCGTTTAACGCTATCGCCATACAGGCTTATGGAATATCACGCATGCAGGCTTATGGACGAAGTACGACTTTTATGCAGTTGTCATCTTTGGTATCAAAGAGCTCATACCCTTGTCTTGCTTCAGAGAGCGGCAGCCGATGGGTGATGATGTCGGTCGGATCAAATTCTCCTTTTACAATCATCTCGTAGAGGGTCGGAATGTAATGAATGACGGGTGCCTGTCCCATCTTTAGTGTAATGCCTCGTGCGAATAAATCACCGAGCGGGAAGGCGTTGTAGCGTGCTCCATACACGCCGACCAATTGGATGGTTCCCCCCTTGCGGACGCATTGGCTGGCGATCACTATCGCTCCCAGTGCGCCCCCTTGCAGCTTCAACGCGGTTTCAACCAGTTCCAATGCGGTCATTTTCCCGTCGAGACCGACGCAATCGATCACCACGTCGGCTCCGCCTTGGGTTATCTCTTTTAGGTAGCGACCTGTGTTTTCGTGCTGGGAAAAATCTACCGTTTCCACCCCATTCACCCGTTTGGCATGGTCAAGCCGATAGGAGATGTAGTCGACCGCGATTACCCGTTTGGCTCCTTTTTGCCAGGCAAACTTCTGCGTCAGCAGCCCGACGGGACCTGATCCCAGCACGATCACCGTATCCCCCTCTTTGACACCGGCACTGTCAACCCCCCAATAAGCGGTCGGCACGATGTCAGAGAGGAACAGCAGATGCTCATCATCCAACTCACAGTCTTGGGGCACGACAAATGGAGTAAAGTTGCCAAAGGGGACCCGCAGCATTTCCGCCTGTCCGCCAGCGTATCCGCCATACGTATCGCTGTATCCCAGAAATCCTCCTGACTCTCCATGGGGATTGGAATTGTCGCAGAGGCTCTCCAGTTGATGCTGGCAGTAGTAGCAGCGTCCGCATGCCATGGTGAAGGGAATAATGACGCGGTCTCCTTTCTTTACTCTGTGCACGTCGGGGCCAACCTCTTCCACGATCCCCATCGGTTCATGACCGATCACGTAACCTTCCGGCAGGTTGGGAACCATCCCGTGAATCAGGTGAAGATCCGATCCACAAATCGCCGTGCTCGTAATTCTGACCAGGATATCCTCCCGATCTTGCAGGGTGGGGTCCGGCACATCCGCAACCCGCACATCCTTGATCCCCTGAAAGGTGACAGCTTTCACAGCAGACACGTCCTTTTCTGGTTATCCGTTCCTCTACTAACCTGCTCATTCGCTGCTGGATGTATACGATAGTTCCTGTCAGCATTAATCTTTTGGGCTGATTCCCCAAGCAGAAACGATGTACAGCTAGTTGCAACAGACGTATGGGAATCGGCTGTTTGGCCGCATGCTTCAAGCTTACCATCCTTTGGATGTTGATCGTTCCCCCTCGCTTGCAACCAATCCCCCCTTACATGAGCAACCAACTCAAAGCGGCACGGTATTGCCGGTACGGTTCGTCAACTAAATGCCGCAGACCCCGACATATAGATGACGATGAACGGTAACAAACAAACTGGATCCTGCGGGCTCACCTGTCCACACTGGAGAGGTTTTTTACAATGATTGACAAGCGCGCCGAAAAGATCGAAAATTAAGTCAATACGTCAATCCTGTATCTGTAGGAGGTATACTATGTCACGTATCCGACCGATCGCCTGGGAACCGACCGAAGAAATCATGCAGAAAAGCAATCTGCAGCAGTTTATGGATCGGCACAACATCCCCGATTATCAGACGCTGCTGTCCCGTTCTGAGCAGGATATCGACTGGTTTTGGGACGCGTTTGTCCAGTTTGCGGGAATCCAGTTTTATCAGCCCTACACACAAATTGTGGATCTTACGGAGGGTCTGCCTTGGCCTAAGTGGTTTGTCGACGGCAAAATCAATCTCGTGCACAACTTCCTGGACAAATGGGCTGATGATCCGCAAACATCTGCCCGTACGGCACTGTTGTGGGAGGGGGAAGATGGCACCTCCAAGCAATACTCGTTTGCCGATCTGCAAAAAGAGACCAACCGCTTTGCCAACGTGCTGACAGAGCTGGGAATTGTCAAAGGGGATCGTGTCGCGATCTACATGCCGATGATTCCGGAGACGGTGATTGCCCTATATGGGATCTACAAGGCAGGTGCGGTAGCAGTACCGTTGTTTTCCGGCTTTGGACCTGATGCCGTCGCCCTGCGTCTGGCAGATGTAGAGGCAAAAGCGGTTGTTACGGCTGACGGTTTTCTCCGAGGCGGACAGGCGGTTCCACTCAAGCAAGTACTGGACAAGGCAGTTGCTTCAGTTCCTGGTGTGCAGGCTGTCATCGTCGCCGAGCGGCTGGGAGACGCCGACTATCTAGAAGGCCGGGATTATCGTTGGAGCCGTCTGATTTCGTCTGCTTCCGATCGCTTTACAGCTGTGCAAACGGACGCAGAGGATATCTGCATGGCCAGTTACTCGTCGGGAACTACCGGGAACCCCAAGGGGATTGTGCACGTGCATGGGGGGATTGCCGTCAAGACCGCCGAAGTAGGCATCTTTCTCTATGATACGAAGCCAGATGACGTGGTGTTTATGATAACTGATTTTGGCTGGATGATGGGACAGCTCCCCTTGTTTTCCGCCCATGCAGTGGCCGCCCCCTACCTGATCTATGAGGGCAGCCCGGTCCACCCGCATCCCGGACGGCTGTACTCCATCATGGAGAAATACAGGGTGTCCAGCTTTGGTGCTCCAGCCACGGCGCTTCGCTTGCTGAAAACATATGCAGAGCCGTTTCGCCAGAAGGCTGATCTGAGCAGCTTGCGCATGCTAGGTCATACAGGGGAACCAATCGATGAGGAGACCTGGCTCTGGTTCCTTTCCTGGGCGGAAGGAAGGGCACCGATTATCAACGGCAGCGGAGGAACCGAGGTGTTCGCCGAGATCATTTCATCCGTCTGTGTTCAGCCGCAGAAACCTACCTGCCTGGGACAGACACCTGCTGTCGCGGCCAAAGTGGTCGACGAACAAGGGAATCCGGTGCCAGCGGGACAACCCGGGTACCTGGTCTTTACGGTTCCCCAGCCTGCTCAGACACGAGGGTTCTGGAAAGATCGGCAGCGTTACCTCGACAGCTACTTCTCTCTAGGGGAACAGATGTGGTGGCAGGGTGACATGGTGATGGTAGACGAGGACGGGTACTGGTATCATCTCGGCAGGGCCGACGATGTGATTAAGGTCTCCGGACGACGAACCGGTCCTGGCGAGATTGAAGACGTGGTAAACCAGTATCCGGGCGTGTTGGAGTCAGCGGTAATCGGTGTTCCGCACTCGATCAAAGGAGAAGAGTTGATCGTATTTGCTGTTGTCGTCCCGGGTTCGGATGTGGCTGCAGACGGGCTGCGCAAGCATGTGGCGGATTCGCTGGGCAAGCCGTACGAACCGTCTGAAATCCACCTAGTCCAAGACTTGCCAAAGACCCGAACACAAAAAATCATGCGGCGGCTGATTAAACAGCGCTTCCTAGGGCTGCCCATGGGCGATACGTCCAGCTTGATGAATCCCCTGGCCTTGGACATGTTGCCCTGCCGTAGCGGAAACAGTTGAGCTGTTTCCCGATGCTAAATTAAAATTGTCGCACGATCCGTTCAGGGTACGCTGCGGGGAGGATCGATCATACCCTACGATAAGCTTTTTTCCAAACAGCAAGTTCCTGCCAGACCACAAGTAAGGGAACCTGCCCTTCGTTCCTCTGGTGCCATTTCAGGTTGGCGGGAGAGGATTTTGTGGCTTCAGCAGACGGCAGGCAACAGAGTCGTGCAGCGGATGTTGGCAAGTGGACCTTCCCCGGTTCCTACTGAACTGGTTGTGCAGCGACAAGTCCGCAAAGTCGGCAGTCAGTACGAATCCAGCCACGCTCCCGGTAGGTTGTTTGACACATCGAAAAAGAGGCACAGGATGTCGACGAGGTTGTGGAAGAGCTGGAGCGCTACTCACAACTCTTACGGCAGCCTACGGGTACGATCCCGGAGCAAACTCTAGGACGGATGCAGCGTATGACGGCTGATTACCATCCATCCTGGATTCCGACACACTGTCGCGACATTACGGAAGTGAAGATGCTGTATGGTCGTGTGATCAGTGCAATCCAGTCGAAAAAGCAGCTGCTTCTTCAACGTTGTCCGAGCCTGCAAAATGTGAGCAAAATCTTTAGCTGGTCAGACAACGAGCTGCTCACATATTGCAAAATACTGCAGGATGAACGCGTTCCTGGAGCGGACGCCCTGTACAAAGACCTGAAGCGGGACATTGAGCAGGGCAAATTGTGGGAAGGACAGAAAAGCGGTTACAAGTTCCAAATTCATCAAAGTCTGAAGGGCTTGTATGAACTAAAGATCATCCATGTTGAAAGACCGTACGGTACGCCCAACCCCGATACCATGCGACAGGGGCGTTCCGACGCAACGTTTGTCGATGGCTACACCCAGTCACCTCAGCCGCATTACTATCCATCGCAAGAGGAGCGAAGAACGGTTACCGATCTCGATTACAAAATGGGGTATCAGGATCCAAAACATCAGGAGGAATTGCTGGGGCAATTCAACAAGTACGGCGGCAATGCAACCTCAGAGAAAAACATTACCTACGGCGGTATCGAGAACCGGCTGGAGTATTTATGGTATCAAAAAGCACCGAAAGATTTCATCACCAATGCCCAGCAAACCGTGTCCAATATCCGTCAGTCAAATCCAAAGGCGTTTCCCTTCGGTGCCTACGTGAAGACGATCAAAGAGGGAGACAATTATACGCTGGCAGAACCTCTGCAGAGCGGGGAACAAGAAAAAGAGCAACACACCAGCCAGACGACTTCCCAGACTGCTGAAAACTTGTCGAAAAAAAGAAAACGGCAGGAAGAAGAAGAGAAAGCGATGAAGGAAAATGAAAGGCAAGAACGAGAAGCGCAACAGATATGGAACCATTGGCAGGACACATACCAGCACAACGCGCAGTTTGAAGATGCTGTCGAATGGAAGGAAGCGAAGGCGCACCAATCCTATGAGGAGTGGAAGAAAGAGATGCTGGAATACATTCAGCTTTACTGCTCCGAGGACTATCCTGGGGAAGAAATCGTTTGAGGAGAGGCAGAGGCAACTGCCTCTTCTTTTTTTTGGACGATCCAGAATATCTGGAAAAGGAAGGTTATTGTCCGCCATTTCTATGTGGGGAGAACGGACGATGACTCGTTCTATCTGCTTCGGATCATCCATAGAATAGTGGTACAAGTAGCGAGGGGAAATGGCTTTTTAGCGAGACGGAGGTGAAGGTAGGAGTGATCGATCTGCACAGCCACATCCTGCCTGGACTAGACGATGGTGCCCAGACGGACGAGGAAGCGATCCGGATGGCCCGACAGGCGGTCGCCGACGGGATTACCCAAATGGTGGCCACTCCTCACAGCCA
This sequence comes from Brevibacillus humidisoli, assembly GCF_020923435.1. NCBI lineage: Bacteria > Bacillati > Bacillota > Bacilli > Caryophanales > Paenibacillaceae > Brevibacillus > Brevibacillus humidisoli. Next base: position 1,686,784 of record NZ_CP087263.1, read on the forward strand.
AGATGGCATGCATGAGAACGAACCAGCCAGGATTGTGGCTGCTGTCAACCGTTTTGCCCGGTTGTTGGAGCAGCACGGCGTAGGGCTCAGGCTCCATCCTGGTGCAGAAGTGCATATCCACCCGGACCTGGCGGACAACGTGCACCAACAGCGCGTTTTAACGATCGGCGATGGCGGCCGATTCTTGTTGCTGGAATTGCCAGTGATGCAGCTGCCGCTCTATACGGAAAATGTGCTGAGCCAATTAGCGCACCGCGGCATTACACCGATCATCGCCCACCCGGAACGCTGTCTGGCCATTCAGAACGATCCTGATTTGCTGCTGCGTTGGATCAGCAAGTTTGGTGTTGTAACCCAGGTGACGGCCGGTAGTCTGATTGGTTCAATGGGCAAGAGACTGCAGAAGAAAACAGTTGAATTGGTCAAGCATGGGCTTGTTCACCTGGTCGCGAGCGACGGACACAACTGCACAGGCAGACAACCGGTGCTGAGCGAAGCCTACCAATGCGTTTGGCGACTTTTTCCCCAAACGGCGGAGCTGTTTTTGCAGAATGCACAAATGGTCCTTGAGGGAGAGATCCCGCTACGTGCTTTGACAGCAACTGCTCACGGGGGGAAGCGATGGTTTTTCTTCTCGCGGAGATGACAGTAGGGAGAGGAGGAGGACAGCCGGGTGGACCTTAGCATTGCTCAATTGTGGAAGGCGCTGCTGCAGCGTTGGGTATATATGCTTGTTTGGTGCGGATTGGCAGTTGCCGCAACTGGTTTAATCAGCTTGTATCTGATTGAGCCGGAGTACGAAGCGACGACCAAACTGATCGTGCAGGGAGAGTCGATAGAATCGGTCGATTACAGTCAACTGCTTTCCAATCGCGAATTGCTGACCACATATGGAGAAGTGATGAGAAGCAATCAGATCGCCGAAGACGTCATCCGACGTATCGGCCTTTCTATCAGCCCGGAGGAGCTGCTGGAAAAGCTGCGTATCCACTCTTCTGATCAATCGCTGATTGTGACCGTAAGCGCTCGCGATCGCGATTACGGGCAGGCGGTGGTGATCGCAAACGCGTTTGCCCAGTCGTTTTTGGACAATATTCATCAGATTATGAAAGTGGGCAATGTAACGATTCTCGATCCGGCCAGAGAAAAAGCGATTGTCGAGCCAGTACGGCCGCGGCCATTGCTCAACATGGCGCTGGCGCTGGTCGTTGGCATCGTGCTGTTTTCGCTGTTTGTTCTCTATCAGGAGTTGATAAACAACACGATCCGCAGCGAGGAAGAAGCGGAACAATTGCTAGGACTGCCGATCCTGGGTGTGATTGCCGATCACCATCTGAACACGGGAAAAGGTAAGCGCCAGGTCAAGAAAACCTGAGGAGGACACGCCGATGAGACATAGAGATGCCCCCAAACTTATTTACATGGTCAATCCCAAGTCTCCCCATGCGGAAGCATATCGGACGTTGCGGACCAATATCCAGTATGCGACGGCGGGAGGTAAGAAGGAGTACAGGTCTTTGATCGTAACCAGCGCTGAACCGGCTGAGGGAAAGACGACGACAATCAGCAATCTCGCGTTGGCGCTGGCTCATGCGGGGAAAAAGACGCTGTTAATCGATGCCGATTTGCGCAAGTCGTCGATTCATCACGTTTTTCGACTGGCTAATACAAACGGCTTGACCGATGTGCTGATCGGCGAGGAAGAGCCGGAAGCCTGCATTGAGCCAGTGACAGATTATCCCCTGTATGTGTTGACAGCGGGGAGGCGGGTAGCCAATCCGGCAGAAGAATTGGCTTCCAGCAGGATGCATAGCTTAATCAAGCGTTGGCAGGAGGAGTATGATATTGTTCTGCTGGACACGCCGCCTGTACTCCCGGTAACGGACGCCCAACTTCTTTCCAGTCAGGTGGACGCGGTGATTCTCGTCCTGCGGTCCGGGCATATCCATCGGCAGAAAGCAATCAAGGCGAAACAACTGCTGGAACATGTATCAGCTAACTTGATCGGCACCGTTTTAAACCAAAAACAGCGGTCCCATCTCAATGATACTTATTACTACGGGGATGACGGGTAGGTGTTGGCAAGAGAGAAGGCGTACACAATCCGACAGCAATCTGTACAGGCATATCTTCTGCCACAGCAAAGAGAGACTCAGCGATTGGAAATACTGCTGAACGCGTTTGTGATCTGCCTGCCGATTCAACTGGAAACAGGGATTGACCTGCGCTTTGCGCCATCCGATCTGTTTCTGGCCATATTTCTTTTACTGGGCCTGCGAAAACTGGTTTTTCGCGCCACCGTGTTTAGCCTTTGGCACTTTCTGCTGCCGGCGATATTCGGACTGGCTACTTTTTTGTCTGTCATCTATAACGGCAACCTGACTCGCTATGTACTGCTCAACAAGGATATCGGGCTTCTTGTTTTGTTCGCCACCTACGTTGCCCTTACCTCTGTGATCGACAGTGAAGCCAAATGGGTGCGTTTGTTGCGCCTGTTTGTGATCAATGTAAGCATACACAACATGTTGGCGATCGCTGTTTACCTCAGTGGTATTGAACTCCCCGGAATCAATGAATTGGGTGTGCGAATATCCGGTATGCTGCACGATCCCAATGCATTTGGCGGCCTGTTGGTAGCCGCTTTCGCGATTCATATCGTCACCTATTGTCAGAATAGACCGCTGATTGCCGGCAGGTGGGGATTGTTTACCCTGTTTACACTGCCGATCGGGATTTTGCTTACATTTTCCCGTTCTGCCTGGATTGGTCTGGTGATTGTACTGCTGATGTTGATCGGCTACCGACTTTATTACGCGCTTCATCCCACGGTGGCACTGGCTTTCACCTTCGCCGCTATATTAGTGATTCGCGGTACAGCGTTTATTAGCGAAATGATGGTATTGGCCAGCCGACCAGAGCAGATCTTGGTGAGATTGGAGATTTTACAGGATGCGCTCACCATGTTTCAGCAGTATCCGTTGTTTGGAGCCGGTTTGGGCAGTTATTTGCAGGTCTACGGCATCATTATCCACAACACGCCCACATGGTTTCTTACTGAGTTTGGCTTGGTCGGTTTTGTGGTGTTTACCGGTTTCTTACTCTGGTTCTTGCGTCGGGGAATTGACGCTTATCGCTCCTCAGATCAAGCGGGAAGACCACTGCTGTACGGTTTGATCATGGCGCATCTGTCTATGATCGGTTTGTCGTTGGGGATTGAGGCACTCTACCAGCGGCATTGGTGGTTGATTATGGCCGGCTTGGCTACTGTCGCGGCGGTAAAAGCGCCGCTTGATTCTAGGGTCAGGGAGTCCGGCATCATTTTGCAGTTTGACAAGGGAGAGGAAAGAACGTGAATCAGATTCAGCCTAAAGTGGCCTATATCGCTTCTGTTTACCGTCACTTCGAAGCGTTTCACCTGCCTTATTTTGCTCTGCTGCAGGAAATGGGCTGTGAGGTTCACGCCTACGCCGCTCCCGATGACGGTCGACAGTCTGTCGAGCGGATGGGCGTCTGCTGCCATGATATCGCAATCCAGAGAAGTCCATACTCGTGGACGAATGCGACAGCGTTAGGCCAGCTGATCCACAGTTTCCGCCGCGAGCAGTTTCACTTGGTCCATGTCCACACCCCGACAGCGGGTATCCTGGGTAGAATCGCAGCGTGGGTGACAGGTGTGCCGAAGGTGGTGTATACAGCGCACGGCTTTCACTTTTATCGTGGCGCCCCCTGGTTGAATTGGCTGCTGTACTACCCGTTGGAGTGGTTGATGGCCCGGATCACCGATCTGCTGGTGACGATCAATGAAGAAGATTTTACTCGCAGTTCTCACTTTCCGGTGCGCAGCAAAGCGATCCACATCCCTGGTGTCGGTGTGCCAAGTGAGTGGTATCGCATCCCCCAATCGTGCTCGTTTCGTTCTGTACTGCAGGCTCAAATGGGGGTGGAACGGGACGCATTGATCATTCTGTGTGTTGCTGAATTGAACAAAAACAAAAACCAGCAGCAACTGCTGGAAGCGATCCACATGATCAAAGATCAGCCGATTCACTGTTTGCTTGTCGGCGATGGAGAGATGCGAGAGTACCTTCAACGTCTGGCAGAGCAGCTCGGGATTGACGATTGCATTCACCTGATGGGGTACCACCGGAACGTTCACCAAATGGTTGCTGCCGCCGATCTATGTGTACTGGTCTCCAGACGGGAAGGACTGCCTCGAGCGATCATGGAAGCGATGGCGGCAGGCAAACCGGTGGTGGCGACGGATGTCAGGGGAAGTCGTGAACTAGTGCGAGACGGGGAGAACGGATTTTTGGTACCGATTGGCGATGCACAGGCGGTTGCGGAGGCTCTTCGCACATTGTGCAAGGATCGGGAACTTCGCAAGAGCATGGGGCTGCGCAGCCGTGAACTGGCCGCCCGCTTCCATCTCCGTTCCTGCTTGGAGCAGTGGGAGGCCATCTACCGTGATGCCTTACTGCCAATGGCAGCGTTGAAGTCTGCTCAGATTGCATCTTCGGCTGCGGTCAAACAGCCGCCCATCAAACGCAAACCAATGGAGGGATCATCATGAAGCGCTGCTTCGATCTGCTTGTCGGCAGTATCCTGCTCATATTAGCGATTCCATTGCTGGCAGGAGTGGCCCTGTTGGTACGGTACAAACTGGGGCGACCTGTTATGTTTCAACAGCAGCGTGCAGGGTATAGGGGAAAGCCCTTCACTCTGTACAAGTTTCGCACGATGACCGATGAGCGTGATGCAGCGGGAAAGCTGCTGCCGGACGATGAGCGCATTACCCCGTTTGGACATGTTTTGCGCAAATACAGCCTGGATGAACTGCCTCAATTGTTCAATGTGCTCCGGGGCGACATCAGCTTGGTGGGACCGCGTCCACTACTTCTGGAGTACCTGCCGCTCTACACGGCCGAGCAGGCCCGTCGGCATCAGGTGAAGCCGGGAATTACCGGATGGGCACAGGTGAATGGGCGCAATGCGATTGACTGGGAGGAAAAATTTGCGCTGGATGTTTGGTACGTTGATCATCAGTCGTTCTGGCTAGACCTGAAGATCTTGTGGCGGACGGCGGGGACCTTGTTTGTCCCAAAAGGGATTCATGCACAAGGACACTGTACGGTTGAGGATTTTACCGGGTTGAATCAGCATCAGCATCATGGATGAAGGGAACAGAAATCAGCCAGCCAGTGTTGCTGGTGTGGAAAAGATGCCGGAGGGAGCGAAGCAGGTTGGAGCAGATCAATCCAGGTAGAAGTGTCATTAGGAAAGAGAAGGACCAGATGTTGCAACTACAGCACGAGCGGGCGCCTGTACGCATTTATCTCTCTCCACCGCACCTGTGCGGGCGGGAGCAGTCGCTTCTCAACGAAGCATTGGCCTCCAACTGGATCGCCCCGCATGGCCCGCAGATTGAGTCATTTGAGCGAGAACTGGCGGGGTATACCGGAGCGGCGGGTGCCATCGCTCTCCAATCGGGTACGGCGGCGATTCATCTCGCGCTTCGTCTTGCGGAGGTAGGGGAGGGTGACACTGTATTATGTTCTACCCTTACATTTGTCGCCAGTGCCAATCCTATCTTGTATCAGCGGGCAGAGCCCATTTTTGTCGATTCTGAGCCCAATTCCTGGAATATGTCTCCGGCAGCCTTGGAGCGTGCTTTAGCAGATGCCGTCCGCTCAGGCCGACGGCCCAAAGCCGTCATTGTCGTCAATCTGTACGGACAATCAGCAGACATGGACCCAATCCAGGAGTTGTGTACGGCCTACCGAGTGCCGCTGATCGAAGACGCGGCAGAGTCACTTGGCGCTACCTACCAAGGCAAGATGAGCGGCACACTGGGCCGCTATGGAATCTATTCGTTTAACGGCAACAAAATCATCACCACCTCTGGCGGCGGGGCGCTGGTCAGCGATGATCTGGAAGCGTTGGAGCAGGCCCGCTATTGGGCGACACAGGCCCGTCTGCCGCTACCATACTACCAACATGGTGAACTGGGTTACAACTATCGCATGAGCAACTTGTTGGCAGCAGTAGGGAGAGCCCAACTGAGCGTAGTGGAAGAACGAATTTTAGCGCGGAGAAAAATCTTTGGCAGGTATCAGGAGGAGTTGTCGGAGATCCCAGGCGTCGATTTTATGCCGGAAGCGGCTTACGGGCGCTGCACCCGGTGGCTGAGCACTGCGACCATCGACGAACGTCTTTCTGTCAAACCGGCTGAACTGATCGAAGCACTGGAAGCAGACAACATCGAGGCTCGTCACGTATGGAAACCGCTGCACCGGCAGCCGCTGTTTGCAAACTGTCCGTATTACCCGCACAGCGAGCGGGAGAGCGTATCGGACCATCTGTTCTCCAGCGGAATCTGTCTGCCTTCCGGCTCCAATCTGACTGACGATGAACAGACCAGAGTGATAGCCTGCTTAAAACAGGTGCTGAAGCAAAGAGGGTGAAGGGAGCAGATGATAATGTACGACTATCGGATGATAAGCAGACTGTACCATGCAGCAGGTTCAGCCTTTTTTCTGTTTTATCCCGATCAACTGACACAAAACGCATCACGCCTGCATGATGCATTCGCTAGACGATACGAACAGGTTGCGATCGCTTATTCCTACAAGACCAATTACCTGCCGTACCTGTGTACGGAAATGGATAGGTGGGGAGCGTACGCGGAAGTCGTATCCCGCTTGGAGTATCAGTTGGCCGAAACAATCGGGGTAGAACCTCAAAGGATCATCTTTAATGGTCCACTCAAGGATCTGGATGACATCTGCCTAGCCTTGGATAACAAGAGTATGCTTCATCTGGACTCGTTTTATGAGATTGATCATGTCAAGCACTATCGGGAGATACGTCCAGATCAACCGATCAGGGTAGGACTGCGGGTCAATTTTGATCTGTCTAAAAACGGCCACAGTCCCCTGCAAAATGGTTATCAACGGAGTCGCTTTGGCTTTTGTGTGGAAAATGGCAGCCTTCGAGAAGCAATCAGTCGATTGCGTCAAATCCCCAACCTCACAATTAATGGCCTGCACGCCCATTTCTCGACTAATCGCAGTCTCGAAGTCTACGAGCGAATCACCAGCCACCTCTGTCAGTTGGGACGGACATGGTTAGGCCAGGAACTGGAATACATCGATGTGGGGGGAGGCTTCTACGGACCTCTGCCAGACTCGTTTGGGGTGGATGATCCGCCCTCATTTGACGACTATGCACGTGTCATCTGCGACACGGTAAGCCGACAGTTGACTTCCTATGGCCTGACTCCGCTTTTAATACTGGAACCGGGTGTTTCGCTCGTCGCTGACACGTTCCACTTTATTTGTCAGGTTATCGATCTGAAACAGATTGGCGATCAGACGTTCGTTCTGGTAGATGGGAGTGTCCACAATGTGAAACCTACCATGCACAAAAAACCGCTGCCCGTTCAGGTGATCCGTCAGAACAACAACGATAATCGTCAGAGCGAACAGCTTTTTCACGTTGTCGGTTACACCTGCATGGAAAAAGATTATCTGAGTGAAAATTGTTTGGCGCCGCTGCCTCAGCCAGGCGATTTTTTGCAATTTGGACATGTTGGTGCCTACACGATTGTGTTTCAGCCCCCGTTCATCCGGGAACGTCCTCCGATCGTGGCGGCAAGCGATGGAGGATATCTTTTAGTCAGGAAAAAAGAGAGGTTTGACCAGTTCTTCCCCGATCAGCTGCGGGAGTATCATCACGAGCTGCTGTTGCGTGATGTGCGTAGGGGGGTTGATGATGAATATTCTGCTCTGTAGTGTCGGCCGGCGGGTCCCAATCGTCGAGTACTTCTGTCGGGAGTTGGCAGGCAGCGGCAAAGTAGTGGCTGTCGACTGCAGCCGTTATGCTCCTGCCCTCTACGTCGCCGATCATTACGAAATCGTTCCGGCAATTGACGACCCCGCTTACCTCCCTGCTTTGCTGAAGATCTGTCGGCGGCATCGGATTCGTGGTGTGCTCTCCTTGATTGACCCAGAGCTGTCGCGGCTTTCTGCCGCTCGGGATGTTCTGCAAGAGGAAGGTGTGGAGTTGGTCGCTTCCTGTTATGAAGTGAATGAACTCTGCCTCGACAAAAAGGCGATGTATGATTTTCTGACCAAACATGCGCTGCCCGCTGTTCCTACCTATGATCAGCTCGACGAGATTTTCGATGCCCTTGATAGCGGCAAACTCTCTTTTCCCTTGCTCTGTAAGCCGCGATGGGGGAGTGCCAGTATCGGCCTCCGACGTATCGACTCTCTCCAGCAGTTGGACAGCCTGTGGTCCGATCCATCCCATCCGCATCTGGTTGTACAACCGTTTCTTACCGCTGCGGAGTACGGAATCGATGCGTACGTCGACCTTCACTCCAGTGAGCTCATCTCCATGTTTTGCAAGCAAAAAATCAATATGCGTGCCGGTGAAACGGATAAAGCAGTTTCGGTTCATAATCAATCGCTTGAGCAGTTAACGACAGATTTGCTGTACGCGCTGCCGCTCAGAGGACCGATCGACATCGACTGCTTTCAAACCGATACGGGCTTCGTCATATCCGAGATCAATCCGCGCTTTGGAGGGGGATATCCACATGCTTACGAATGCGGTGTCAACTTTATCCGACTAATCCTCCACAATCTTGCCGGGATAGCCAACGTGCCCGGCGATTGCCGCACATATCCCGATGGAAGCATCATGGTCAAGTATGAGCAGATCCGGTTGCTGTAAAAAAATGCTGCTCATAAGAAAGGACGAAGGACATAAGTCCCAAATGGCTGGCATAGATAGAAAGTAAAACGAGTTGGGACGTGTTTTTATGGGTTATCGACAAAGGCTGCTGTTCATGGGGTTGTCGGATGTGGCAATCGTTAGTCTGGCTGTTGCAATCGCTTATCTGGTATTGTCCGATCTATTTCGAATGTTTGACTCCCTTGTGATGTTTTACATACTGATTGGGCAAATCGGCTTTGTGATCGGTCTGCTTGCTTGGACAGAAATGTATCGCCCCGTGTTTAAGTACGCCAGTTATACGGAACTGATCGCAATCATCAAATCCGTCACAGTGGCAGAAGTATTGTTTTTTTGCTCTACATCGGTTGTACAGTATGCATTGTCGCAGATAGCCATTCCGCCGTCCTTCTATCTGATCTCATGGTCTTTTACGATTATTGGCATTGGTGGGTCCCGTTTTATCTGGAGGGTAGTGAACGACACCTACCGGAGACGAAAACCTCGTCGATACAGGACCTTGATTGTCGGGGCAGGGAATGCAGGAGTGTTAGTAGCGAGAGAACTGACATTGTCGGGCGAATCGGACTATCTGCCCGTCGCTTTTGTCGATGATGATCCCAGAATACTGAACCTGCATGTGTATGGACTACCTGTTGTTGGCAAACGGATCGATATTCCGGAAGTGGTTAAGCGGTATGCGATTGCCAAGGTGGTGTTGGCCATGCCGTCTGCTCCGAAGGAGACCATTACGGATACACTTGCAATATGCAAAGAGTGCAACGTGGAAGTAAGGATTCTGCCGCGCGTCTCAGACCTCCTTTGCAGCGATGTATCGATCAAGATGATCCGGGAAGTGAAGATAGAAGATCTGCTCGGCAGAGAACCGGTACAGCTTGATCCGCTTAAAATTTCCCAGTATCTGAGAGAGGAAGTCGTACTGGTCACCGGGGCTGGCGGATCGATTGGCTCGGAACTGTGCCGTCAGATTGCCTCATTTGGACCGCGCAAGCTGCTGCTGGTTGGAAGAGGTGAATACAGCATCTTTCAGATAGAGCAAGAGTTGAGCGGCAAGTTTCCAACTGTCGAACAGGTGGCCATTATCGCTGATATCAAAGACCGCAAGCGGATTCGGGATGTGATGACGACTTATCGACCATCCGTTGTATTTCATGCCGCTGCTCACAAACATGTTCCCTTGATGGAGTTGAACCCGGAAGAAGCGGTGAAGAACAACATCTTCGGGACGAAAAACGTTGCTGAGTGCGCCGTGGAATGCGGCGTAAGCAAGTTTGTGCTGATCTCCACCGACAAAGCGGTCAATCCTACCAGTGTGATGGGAGCTACCAAACGGATAGCAGAGATGTTGATACAAGGACTCAACGATCAGTGCGAGACGAAGTTCGTCGCTGTGCGCTTCGGTAACGTACTTGGCAGTAGGGGGAGTGTGATTCCGATTTTTAAGCGGCAGATCCAGCAAGGAGGCCCACTGACCGTCACCCATCCAGAGATGATGCGCTTTTTTATGACAATCACAGAAGCGGCACAGCTGGTGATTCAGGCTGGTGCACTGGCCGAGGGAGGTGAGATTTTTATCCTCGACATGGGCAAACCAGTCAAGATATCCGATCTGGCTCAGGACTTGGTCCGCCTGTCCGGACTTGTGCCTCATCAGGATGTGAGGATCGTCTACACTGGCATTCGTCCGGGAGAGAAGCTGCGTGAGGAACTGCTGACCAGCGAAGAAGGGATGGGCGCAACGAATCACGACCGTATATTCGTCTGTAAACCGACTGGCCACTATTGGCCTGTTCTTTCAGAGCAGATCAAGGAGTTGGAGATGGTGGTCACCCGCACTGATTATCACTGCAGCAAACATGATATTGTCGGAATGCTGCAGCAGATTGTTCCGACCTATCTGCACAATGGCCGACAGGGGGAGCCAGTGCCTGAAACGGCAGCCAACCAGAGTGCGCTTTCACTCCCTTCCCTGCGGTTTGATCAACCACAAGTAGAAGTGTCCGCCAAGTGACGTACTCCAGAACGGTTACCCGGCGTCAGGCCATTGACGCTAAGCGGCGTACCCAAAAGGTTCGTTTGCTGCGTTTCGCAGTTAGCTTGCTGCTCCTGCTGCTGGCGGCGATTGCTGCTTATCTGTACAGCTTCTATTACACGATCAAGCTGACGGCCGATCGAGTGTACCAACCACTCGACACCTCACCGACCGTGAGGCACAACAAGATGCCTATCCTTGTGAATGCAAAGCCGATTACGATACTGCTTTTTGGAGTGGATCAACGGGAAAATGACAGAGGGCGTTCCGATACATTGCTCCTCGCTGCCGTTCATCCTGCCAAAAAGACGACGCTTTTGGTCAGTATTCCGCGAGACACCCGAACCGAGTTGGTCGGACGTGGGACTTTAGACAAAATCAACCATGCGTATGCGTTCGGTGGAACGGAGATGACCATCAACACCGTACAGGCGTTTCTTGACATTTCGATTGATTACTATGTGTCTGTCAATATGGAAGGATTTGAGCAACTGATTGATGTCTTGGGTGGGATAGAGGTGCAGAATCAGACGGCTTACCAATATTGGGGATACCAATTCCCGGTGGGAACGATTCACCTTGACGGGGAAAGGGCGTTAGCCTACGCCAGGATGCGTTATTATGATCCCGCCGGCGATTTGGGACGGAATTTGCGGCAGCAGCAGGTGATCAAGGCGATTCTTGATAAGGCAAAGATGTCGCTGGTGACAAATAACCATGAGATTCTTGAGCGGATTGGGGCAAGCGTGAAGACCAATCTACACTATGAGGAATGGAAAGAAGTGATCGGGCGCTATCGGCCCGCTGCTGAAAACGTAGAGACGGATCAGTTGCGGGGAAGCGGCAAGGTCATCGATGGCATCTACTACTACATCGTAACACCAGAAGAGAGGGCGCGAGTTCATGACCGTTTTGAAGCGTTTCTGCTAGAGGATACGACAGAGCGGCACTGGCCTCTTGGAGGGGCAGTCCCGTGATCAATTATCTGCACCGCCTGCTTAACAGAGAACGGGACAGATGGAGGAGCGACCATGACTACGCTGAAGTGATGCGCTCCTCTACTGCCGCTTTCCTGTTGCGGTTTCTCTCGTTCGCTTTGATCTACCTGCTGCAGCTGCTGATCGCCCGAGTGTATGGCGCCGCAGAAGTAGGTGTGTTTCATCTGACCGTAACCATTCTCACGATCGGAATGGTGTTGATCTCAGCAGGAACGGACACCTCATTGATCAGGCTGATACCGGAGTTGCGTACAGAGGGATCGAGTCATCTGATCCCACATTTGGTCAACAAGGTGATTGCCGTCACTTCGATCGCAGCCGTCGTTGCGGGGATTGGGTTGTGGGCCAGTGCCGAATGGCTGGCGAGGGCAATCTTTACCGATGACCTGCTTATCGTGCCGCTGCAGATCGCCGCCCTACTGCTTCCCTGTGTGCTGCTGACACGACTGTATGCCGCTGCGTTTCGCGCCGAAAAGAAGACATCTTCTTCGATCTGGTTTGAAGTGTTGGCGATCCGTGTGCTGCACATTTCTGGACTGTTATTGATGTTGCTGCTCTTTCCGCTCGATTCGCTTTATGTGATGTACACGTATGGGCTGGCCGTTACAGTGACTGCGCTCTGGGGAGCGATAACGTGGCATCGGAAGGCAGCCGGTTCACAGGACAGCAACTCACACGGAATGGTGAAAGAGGGGGCAACCACTACTTCAACCAGGATCGAAGTACACCAGATCTTGTCTCTGTCACTGCCGATGTACCTAAGTTCTTCAATGGTACTGCTCATGGACTGGACGGACACCCTTCTGCTTGGCGTATTTACGACTCCAGAGATTGTTGGCATTTACAGTATCGTCCTCAAGTTGTCCCTGTTAACCAGTTTTTCCTTTGCCTCGATCAATACGATTTTGCTGCCCAAGTTTTCCGAGTTGTACTGGAGTGGTGACGTCACTCGTCTACAGAAGTTAGTCGGTACATCCAATCGGCTGTTGTTCTGGACTTCCGCTCCGATGCTTATTGGTTTGGCATTCTTTGCCGAGTCGTTTCTCTCTCTGTTTGGAGCGGAATTTGTTTCCGGAGGTCTCTCTCTGCTCATCTTGTGCGCAGGCCAGTTTATCAGTTCCATGACCGGCAACGTGATTGCTCTGCTCAATATGACGGGGCATCAGCGGCGGGCCAGAGATACGCTGCTGATCTCAGCTGCTGTCAACATTTTGGGCAACTGTCTGCTGATCCCGATTTGGGGGATGACAGGGGCGGCGGTTGCCACCTCCCTTAGTATGGGAGTAAGAGACCTGCTTGCGACCCGTTATGCATCACGCGTATTTGGTTTTCGGACATGGTACCTGCCGACACCTATCAGAAGGCTTGTCCCGATTACCCATTCGACAAGCGGTGAAAGGCGGTGAACAGATGTGGGAAATCAGTATCCGACATTGGCGATCGACGATGAACGTTGGTTAGCCAGACGACGACAGGTGCAAAAACCATGGGACAGGGAAGAATTCTGGTCATTTTACGTGACGCGGCGTCTTTCCATCTACGTTAGTTGGTGGCTTGCCCAACGGACGGCAGTATCGCCTAACTCCTTGACCGTAGCTGGCATTCTGAGTGGACTGACCGCGGCGGCCTTCTTTATGGCCGGTTCGGCAACATCCGTTCTGTTAGGCTGTTTTTTCTATCAGTTGGCCTATCTCTTTGATTGCTTGGACGGTGAAGTGGCTCGATTCAAGGGAAAGACAAGCAGCGGCGGTTTGTGGCTCGATATTGGACTAAACTATGCGCTATATATCAGCTTTTTTGGTATTGTCTACGGTCTCTTCCACGATGCGGCTGGTGCATATCTCCTGTACGTGTCGCTGTTCGCCATCTTTGCCGAAATTATGGCTTCGGACGGATCGATGCTTGCTTTTCCACAGTCGAACGTGACCGCTCAAAGTGTCTCATCCCGTAAAAAAAGCAAGTGGCTGGACGGCGTAATCTTCCTCTTGCTCACGGCAACCGGTTTTCAGTTCGGATTGTTTCTGTTCGGCCTGATTTGGTTTGCAGCAGGCGTCAAGTGGCCGATTCTAGTCTGGACGTTGTACCACCTGATCATCGCAGTGCTCCGCGCGCTGTATAAAATCAAGTTAAACTTGGCTTATCTCAAATAGATGCCAGCTGCAAGTGGATCTGCTGTCTTGCATGAACAATGAGGGGGGCTTTCCATGAAAGCGGTACTGATGGCTGCCGGGATGGGGACGAGGGTTAGCAAGGAGATCAAGAGCATTCCGAAATGCACCGTTCGGGTGGGAGAAAAAACGCTGATCGAACACACGATCAGCCAGCTGCGAAGAAAAGAGGTAAAGGAGATCGCGGTCGTCGTTGGCTATCAAGCCAACCGCCTGTGTGATCTGCTCAAAGGGGAAGGGCTGCATATCTATCACAATCCGTTCTTTGATATGACAAACAGTATTGCCTCCCTCTGGTTTGCTCGCGAATTTCTCCACGGCGACGACTTTTTGCTGCTTAATGCCGATCTGTACATGGAGGAGAGAGTCCTGGACGAGATTTTGGCTGACGAGGCAAGCCCTGTTCTGTTCTCCGACGGGACGCGACGAAAGGAAGCAGACTATAAGCTGTCCTACCGCGATGGAGTCCTGCAAAAGCATGGGAAAGAACTGGACGGAGATGAGGTAACCGGTGAATATCTGGGAATCGCCAAGATTTGCCGTCCGTTTCTGCCGCTCTTCAAAGAGCGGATGGAGCAGTTGATCAACCGGCAGCAGCATCATTTGTGGTGGGAGAATGTGTTGTATTCTTTCATCGGAGAACGGGATGTATATGTAGAGGAGATCCCTCCCGGTTTGTTCTGGGCAGAAGTGGATACTCTGCGCGATTACGAACGAATTCTCGAGTATGCAAACAAGTTGGCGAAAGTATGAGGAGAAGAGAACTGGAGCAGATCGAGAAGCGAGGAATCCTGGTCATATCCCTTGACTTTGAACTGTACTGGGGGATACGGGATCAATGGCCCTTACGCAGTTGTCAGGAGATGCTGATCGGCGCCCGCAGAGCCGTTTCTTCCATCTTGGAGCTGTTTTCTGCGTATGAGATTCACGCCACGTGGGCAACCGTGGGCTTTCTGTTTTGTTCGTCTCGGTGGCAGCTGCTGCAAAGTTTGCCGGAAAGGCGTCCCCAGTACAATCGTCGGAGATTGTCGCCCTATTTGTACATCGAGGAGGAGCTACTCGGTGCAGACGAACAGGACGATCCGTATCACTACGCTCCATCGTTGCTGAGACAGATTCTCTCTACACCACACCAGAGGATTGGCACGCATACGTTTTCTCATTACTACTGTCTAGAAGACGGGCAAACGCTTGCCGACTTTGACCAGGATCTCACCTGTGCGGTCAAGGTGGCAGCCGCATCCGGGGTGCACTTTGAGAGCATTGTTTTTCCACGCAATCAGTGCAATCCTGCTTACTTGTCTGTTTGCGCTGAACATGGAATCCAATCGTATCGGGGAAATCAGCCGCATTGGCTGTATGAAGCAGCCAGTGAACAAAACGAGTCCCTGTTGAAACGGGGACTGCGCTTAGTCGATGCTTATTGCAATGTGTCAGGACATAACTGTTACCATCCTGCTCAACTGGTTGGTCAGATGCCATGCAACATCCCCGCTAGCCGATTTCTGCGTCCGTATGGGAGGAAGCTGGCTCTGCTGGAACCGCTGCGCCAGAGAAGAATCATGAAGAGCATGGAGCACGCCGCCCGTCACGGCATGATCTATCACCTATGGTGGCATCCGCATAACTTTGGCAACCACCTGCAGGAGAATCTCGATCTCCTGCGGAGGATTCTTGACCATTATGCCCATATGTCCTCAGCATATGGGATGATCAGCATGAACATGGAAGAGGTGGTAGAGTACCTTCAGGCTAAGTCTTATCCTTTCAGTGATTCCAACCATTCGGCATAACAGGAATCGCAGAGCGGCTCATCGTGCTCCCCATCGTGTTCATAAAAGGTCACATAGCGCACACGTTCACTGTCATGATCACAGTAATAGCAGGTAACGGACATTGCTTTTCCACCTCCTGAAAAATGACGGTCCCGCTTCACCGGGATCTTTTTTGTGTAGTGTGTCCCGTAAAACAGATATGCCATCTGGTAACTTTAGGGTGAAGAGAGACTGACGCTTCTCTTCTTGCGTGGTTTGTATGGGCGGGTGGGTGCCGCACTTTTCCTTTGCCTTTCGATCTTGTACTATTAAGGAGTAGTTAAATGGTAAAAGTATCAGGTACTATTTACATGGAAGGGAATCGCTGCTATGCTCACTATCCAAAATCACTCCGACACCGCCCTATTCGTCCTGCATGAAATCTATGGCATCAATCGCCATATGGAGCATGTGTGCAAGACTTTATCCAACCATGGATTTGACGTGTTTTGCCCTAATCTGCTCAACAGGGATCAGCCCTTTGACTACTGTGAGGAAGAAGCTGCCTACCAGCATTTTGTTCATCAGGTCGGTTTTGAAGCAGCAGCAAGGAAAGTGCGCTCTGTCATCGACAGCAGTCGCTCACGATACCGAAGAGTTTTTATCATTGGTTACAGTGTGGGTGCGACGATTGCCTGGTTGTTGAGCGGGGAGACGCTGCTTTGCTCCGGGGTTGTCTGTTATTACGGCTCTCGTATCAGGGATTATCTGGAGATTCAGCCGATCACCCCTGTTCTGCTTTTCTTGCCGCAGCAGGAAAAGTCGTTTGACGTGGGTCAACTGCTCGCGAAGCTTCGGGACAAGGAAAACGTAACCCCCCATCAGCTGCCCGGACTGCATGGATGCTCTGATCCCTTCTCACCTCATTACAATCAAGACGCGTATCGTCAGTCGTTTGAGAAAATGCTGCTTTTTTTGAATTGAGCTGATTTCAGGAGGGATGGAACATGGAGAAAGTGGAATATATTCGTTCCTTATTTGTGGGCGAGGATCCTGTTTTGGCAGATGTGCTCCAGACGATCAAAGAAAAAAACATGCCGCAGATCTCTGTCGCTCCCGAGTGCGGGAAGCTGCTCACGATGCTCGTACGGATTTCCGGGGCGAAGCAGATCCTGGAGATCGGTGCGCTGGGAGGATACAGCGGCATTTGCCTGCTGCGCGGTACACAGCCCGACGGCCGTCTCACCTCATTGGAACTGGAGCCGGAGTATGCAGCATTGGCCGGGGGGAACCTGCGTCGGGCTGGCTTTGGCGAGCAGGTGACATATCTGTTGGGGGATGCATTGGACAGCCTGGCCCGGCTAAAACAAGAGCAAAAACGATTTGACTTCTTCTTCATTGACGCTGACAAAATAAACTACCCGCAATACCTGGAGTGGTCGATTCGCCTAGCGAATCCCGGCGCTTTGATTGTAGCCGACAACGTCCTCAGGAACGGACGGGTCATAGATGAGACCAATCAGGATCCGGCGATAGAAGCGCTGCGCACGTTTAACCAACAGTTAGCTGACCATCCTCGCCTCGAGTCGCTCTTGATCCCGATCGGTGACGGGCTGGCAGTAGCCCGGGTCGGATAACAGCTGCGGCGATCCATCAAAACGATCGAAGGTACAAGTAAACGACCGTTTCCCGTGTAGGGGAACGGTCGTTTCACTTAGACATTGACTCCTGCATAGACTGTGATAACAGTCGTAACAAGCCAGTGCTGCAGTTGGGAAAGACGTGTGTTTAGACTACGGGAGGGATCGTTTTGTCAGGAATCAGGGTAGCGATTGTGGGGGTTGGAAATTGTGCATCTTCATTAATACAAGGGATTGATCATTACAAAAAACGTCGCGATGGGGATCATGTGGGATTGATGCACACCTCCATTGGCGGCTATGCACCGTGGGACATAGAGGTTGTCACGGCCTTTGACGTAGATCGTCGCAAAGTGGGAAAACCGCTGCATGAGGCGATTTTCGCTCCGCCAAATTGTACAAAAATGATCGCGGAACATGTGGAGCCCTCATCCGTGGTCGTGAAAAAAGGGCGCCTGCTGGACGGGTTCTCTAGTCATCTGCAATCCTATCCGGAAGCAAGACGGTTTGTTCTGTCGGAACAGCAGGAGTGTGATGTGGTTTCTGAATTAAAGGAGAGTGGAGCAGAAATCCTGATCAACTTTTTGCCGGTAGGAAGTGTAGAGGCAGTGGAGTTTTATGCCGAATGCGCACTACAGGCAGGTGTTGCTTTTATTAATTGCATTCCCGTTTTTATCGGTTCCGACCCGGACTGGGTATCCAGATTTGCACGAGCCGGACTGCCCATCATTGGCGATGACATCAAATCGCAACTGGGCGCCACCATTGTGCACAGGGTGCTAACCCGATTGTGTCAAGAGCGAGGGGTGCGAATCGACCGCACCTATCAGCTAAATATTGGCGGCAATACCGACTTTCTCAACATGGTAAATCGCGAACGACTCTCGCTCAAGAAAACATCAAAAACCGAGGCGGTTCAATCCCAATTGCACACACCTCTCACAGAGGAGAACATCCACATCGGACCCAGCGATTACGTGCCGTGGCTCGGCGATAACAAGATCTGTTATTTGCGGATCGAGGGAACCACTTTTGGCGGAGCACGAATCGATCTAGATCTTCAGATGAAGGTGGACGATTCTCCCAACAGCGCAGGTGTGGTAATCGACGTGATACGCTGCTGCAAGCTGGCATTGGAGCGAGGCGTGTCAGGGGCCGTGCCCTCTGTTGCCGCTTATACGATGAAACATCCGCTTGTGCAGTATACGGATGAAGAGGCAAGGGATCGGATCGAGCAATTTATTGCAGGAAACCTGGAAAGATAACCAGATTGCCTCGTCCTATTTGAGGGCGGGGCATCTTGTTTTCTGGCTTAGAGAGGGACAAGCGCCGTTTCCGTCTGCAACAAGGATTCATATAGTGAAAATACAAATGGCGGTGCCTGTAAGACAGCACAATCGACTCCTCCCAGCAGACGCGGCAATCAATTGCACCATTCCACAAACTTTTGCTCCAGCTCCTTTACCAGGTCTTGGCAGGTATATTGTGAAAGAGATCGTTCCCTCGCCTGGCTGCTCATCTTTTGCCAAGCAGTAGGATTGTGCAGCAGCTCTATCACTGCGTTAGCGAACGTTTCATAAAATAGGGGATTATGGTCAGGCAAGGAGTATATCAATCTACCTGTCTCGCCATCTCGAACAGTTGTCGTAAGCGCCCCCTGACTAGTAGCTACAGTGGGGGTTCCGGCAGCTTGACACTCCATAGAGGCCAAACAGAACATTTCATAAGGTCCATCACAAGGGTAGATGTGGATCACACTCGTTTTTTGCTCTTCGATCAACTGCTGACGGGATATGTTCCCTAGGTAATTGACGCCATCCAATCCTTTAAATAAATCCCGGTATTGTTCGATCCCAGGATCAAATCCCCACAGACTGTAATCCATGGTGATGACCAGAGATGCGTCAGACACTTGTTGTTTGATGAGGGTGTAAATATGCGGCACATGCTGCAGTCCTCTCTCCGGAGCAGAACAAAAGATTAATTTGTTTTTCTGTTTTGGTCGTACTTCCTCGTACTCATCAGCGTCGATTCCCAGACGGGCTTCATAGATCTTGCTGCGATCGATATGAAAAATGTTCTTCATGATTCTGGTGTGGAATGGGCTAATGGTAATGATTTTATCGATATAGGGCATGTCTTTCTCAACCGTATTGTCACCAGGATCGATACACCAGTGAATCTTGCAGCATGCTTTGACGGGGGCAGGTACTGCACAGCGAAAACTGATAAATACATCCCAATGCTCTTCCAGATTCAACCCGGAGTAGTGGCGATACGCTACCCGGTTGTATACCCCTTCACGGGAAGTGCTGTTGTATACCGTCACGTCATGTCGTTTGGCCAGTTCGCGGGTGATCCTGATCAGTGCCAATTGGGATCCGCCAACTCCCTTTGTTTCCAGATCACAATCATTCCAATCAAAAGAGGAGTCGTAATAAAAGGCGATTTTCATAGATACCACTGTCCTTACGCATGTTTTAAGACAGTGTATGTGATAGGCCAGTACGAGTTGACTTCTCTAGCCGGGTGAGATACCGATGAGTGAAAAGCATCATTCTGAGACGTTCATAAGCGTGATCATCCCCACGTTAAACCACTCTGAATTACTAGAGATCTGCATCTCCAGCTTTTCGCAAACAGCAGCGCATGAACAATATGAACTGATTGTGGTGGATGACGGAAGCGAACAAGCGGAAAAAGAGAGAATCCGTCTGCTCTC
Organism: Brevibacillus humidisoli; assembly: GCF_020923435.1. Classification (NCBI taxonomy): domain Bacteria; kingdom Bacillati; phylum Bacillota; class Bacilli; order Caryophanales; family Paenibacillaceae; genus Brevibacillus; species Brevibacillus humidisoli. The sequence goes on from NZ_CP087263.1 coordinate 1,706,855, forward strand.
ATCCCAATACGACTGTACCTTGCTTGAACTGCCGATCCGCCAAAGCTATGCGAAAGCAGTCAATATGGGGCTGAGAGCGGCATCTGGCAACTACATTCTGCTTCTAAACAACGATGTGGCTTTTGAGCAATCCGACTGGTTGCGGCTGATGCTAAACACAGCACAGCAAGCGTGGAATATTGGCATCGTAGGATGCCGCCTGCTGTATCCCGACGGAACGATTCAACACGGCGGCGGTATTTTGTATCCGCAGAGGCACTACGATCACCTGCACAGGGGCAGACCGGGTGATGAGCCGGCTGCTTTGTTGACGTATGATGTCCCAGCTGTTACCGGTGCTCTCATGTTGATAAAAAAAGAGGTATTGGACGATATCGGCCTTCTCAGTGAAGACTACCTCCTCTCGTTTGAAGACGTAGACTTTTGTCTGCGGGCGAGACAATCGGGTTGGAGGGTTGTTTATTGCGGGCAGGCGGCCGCGATTCACGACGAAGGATCGACCAGAGGCAGCAGCAGGGAAAAAAAGCCGGATTCCTGGTACCAAGAGGAACTGCGATCCCTGATCACATTCTGGTCGCGATGGCAACATTACTCGTCGATCAGTCCTCTGCAATCTTGGACATTACTCTTTGCTCTAGATAAACAGCTTTCCTATCCCTCAGAACAGATCATGACGAAACTGATTTCCGGTTTGCGAGAACATGGATGCAGCATCCATCTGGAAAGCGTGAATCATCCCGATGACCTGCAGAAGCTCATAGAGCTGCAAAAATCCGTCATCCAAGGAGTGATTTTTACGAATTCGCCAGACATCTGCCGCCAAATCAAACCGCATCAGGTAGACCACATACCCTGTATTCCGATTGAGCCGTCACAGTGGAAACTGCGACATGATGCACAAGATCTATTTGAATGGATCAACAGGGCTTGCAAATATGTAAGAATGCCTAAAAAATCGTAGTTTCATAACCGTTTCGATAGACAAGACATACGCTATGAGTGGCGGAGAGTGTTAAAAGGGGAATGACACATGAAACTTACCTTTATCTGCCCTGTATTTGACGCGTCCGGTTATGCGCATGTCGCCCGTTCGATCATTTTCGGCCTGCTTGAACGAGGCTTTTTGATCCGCATTCTTCCTAGTAACGGGAATAAGCTAGATGCCGGCCTCCCTCCCGCGCAAAGAGAGAGATTGCAGACGTTATGCCAATCCAACATCCTACCGGAAGGACCAATTGTGCAAATCGGTCTGGTACAAAATTTCTTGCTTTTCCCCAATCGGATCAATATCGGCATGACCATGTTGGAGTCGGACCACGTCCCCGCCCATTGGGTGGAAACCTGTAACCGGATGGATCAAATCTGGGTGCCGTCCACGTTTAACCAAACTACGTTTGTCAAAAGCGGAGTGAGACCGGAAAAAGTAGCGGTTGTACCGATCGGTGTCGACGTCAACCGATTTCATCCAAGGGTTGCCCCACTCAAAGTGGGGCCGTTCGAGAACCGTTTGGTGTTTCTGTCAAATTTTGAGTGGGTGATCCGAAAAGGATATGATCTGCTGCTGCAGGCGTATCTCGAAGAGTTTTCCCAATCGGATCCGGTAGCGCTGGTGATCAAAACATACGAAGGAAGCCATTTTGATCCGAGCGGTAAAAAAATGCGAGCAGTTTGGAAAGAGATGATTCAGCGGTACGGGATCAGGCGACCTCCGCTGCTGGAATGGATCACAGACGGCATCGCTGATGAAGATATGCCGTCCTTCTATACAGCGGGAGATTGCTACATTATTCCCAGCCGCGGGGAAGGGTGGAATCTGCCTGCTCTTGAAGCCATGTCCTGCGGGATCCCCGTCATTACGACCAATTGGTCTGCACACGTCGATTTTGTACAGGAACAAACGGGTTATTTGATTCGCGTAGAGGGTTTTGAGCCGATTCCCCAATCCGGGAGCCCCAATGATCAGATATACCGCGGTGCCAGGTGGGCGGTTCCTTCTCTCTCTGATCTGCGCGAGCGGATGCGGCATGCTCTGGAACATCCTGATGAAATCAGGGAAAAAGGAAAATGCGCTAGGGAACATGCGGTCCGGTACTGGAGCACATCAAACATGATCGAACGAATCGAAGCCTTGTTGGGTGCTGTAGGGGGATAGCGATGATGGTCAAGGTTGGAATGGTGGTTCCCACATGGGGAAAGGAATGCGGGATTGCCGATTATACCAAGCAGCTAATCGATCACACGCAAAACGAGTCTATTCAGTTTTTCGTTTATTCCGATCTGGATGACTATTTTATACCAACCATACAAGCCAATATGATTGATGTTGTCCATTTGCAATACGATTATGCCCTCTACGAACTGGATCTGTTGGCGCCCATCTTAAAAGAGTTGCACCGCCTGAGGATCCCGGTCATAACCACTCTTCACTCGTGGTGCCACGGGTTAATCCGGCATAATCGGCTGATTTCGGAGCAGAGCAGCATCGTGATTGCACACTCCCAAGAAGTGATGCGACTTTGTCTGGAACATGGATATCACCAGGATAACGTGATCGTAATGCCGATGGGCTGTCGTTCATTTCGCTTGCCCCAGAGCGAGCCGGTGGAAGCGGTCTGTCCCAATGGCGGCCTCTGTATCGGTTTTTTTGGCTTCCCATTTCCACACAAGGGAATGCTGCAGCTGATTGAAGCCATTCATATGTTGCAGGCAGAATGTCCTGGGATAAGGGGCTGCTTCTTAGCCCATTACCCCAATTCCCTTGACCATACACACCCCTTTTATTCGTTTCAACAGGAACTGCAGACTCATTTAGACAAACATCCGTATTTGACGTGGATACAAGAGTACCTGCCAGAATCATCGATCGTACAACACCTTCATGCCATGGATCTTAACGTTCTTCCTTATGCAACTCTTCCGTATCAAGGTGTATCCTCAGCCGTTCGATTTCTGCTGGCTGCGAGGCGGCCGATTATTACGACCGACAACCTGTTTTTTTCAGACTTGACCGAGGAGGTTTACAAGATCCCGGACAATTCGGCAGAGACCATAGCAAGCGCCATACGTCGTGTTATCTCGGACAAAACACTGCAGCAACAACTGGTTGAAAAGGGGGGGTTGTTTCTCAAGCAAAACAGTTGGGAGCAAATCGGATATCGATATCGAGAACTTTACCAACAATCATTTAGATGAAGGTGAGGAGAAACAACCATGACAAACGTTTTGATTACAGGCATTACCGGATTTGCCGGCAGCCATCTGGCAGAGTGGATCTTGCGTAACAAACCAGGCATCCATGTATACGGCACCTATCGCCCGCGCAGTAGGATGGAGAATATCACGAGCATACGAAACGAGATTCATCTAGTGGTATGCGAATTAAAGGATTCCCATTCGGTGAACGAAATGATCCGAACGGTTAGACCTGACTACATCTTTCACCTGGCTGCGCAAAGTTTTGTACCGACTTCATGGAACGCGCCGGCTGAAACATTGCTGGTCAATCAACTGGGACAGGTCAACCTGTTTGAAGCAGTCCTGAAATACGACCTGAATTGTACGATTCAAATCGCTTGTTCCAGTGAGGAATACGGTCATGTATACCCGCATGAGGTTCCGATCAAGGAGGAAAATCCGCTACGTCCACTTAGCCCTTACGCGGTGAGCAAGATGGCACAGGATTTTCTCGGTTATCAATACTTTAAAAGTTACGGTCTAAAGGTGATACGGACTCGCACCTTTAATCACACTGGCCCGCGGCGGGGTGAAGTGTTTGTCACATCCAACTTTGCAAAGCAGATTGCCGAAATTGAGAAAGGCCACAAAAAGCCGATCCTCTACGTTGGCAATTTGCAAGCAAAACGAGATTTTACCGATGTGAGGGATGTGGTGAGGGCTTATTGGCTGGCGGTGGAAAAAGGGGTGCCCGGAGAGGTGTATAACATCGCTTCCGGCAGCGCTTATTCCATCGAAGAGATGCTCAATAAACTGCTTCTTCTCACTCCGGTGAGGATTCAAATCCAGCAAGATCCTAGCCGAATGAGGCCATCGGACGTGGAAATCTTGCTTGGGGATTATGATAAGTTTCATCGACAAACCGGTTGGAAACCAGAGATCCCGTTTGAACACACGCTGCAGGATTTGCTCGACTATTGGCGGGGCAGGGTGTAGCAGGTGGTTGCGCAATGTTGGAAAAGGTGATGCTGATTAGCCATGATGCAAACCTGGAGATGGTATCCGGCTCAGAGAAGGCATTGCTCACATTTGGGGCCGCGTGTCAAGAACTGCCATGCAAGCTGGTTTGGATCAGTCCAAGGCCAGGGATGTCTTTAGACAGGGCCGTGCAGATGGGAATGGAGGCCAAAGCGATTCCTTTTCCGTTGTTGTGGAGCTTGATTCATTTTCCGCAGCGGCTGCGAGAGGAGATCCTGCTGCTTGAACAGACATTAGACGAGAATCCTTTACATCGCGAGATTGCCAACGTATCACCTGATCTGATCGTGTCCAACAGCGTCATCAATGCATTGCCTGCACTGATTGCGCGGAGGAGAGGAGTACCTGTTTGGTGGTACATCCATGAAGTAATGACGCGATTTGAACCGGCCGATGACCTACGGCGCGTGATCCATTCTCATGCCGACCGGATTCTCGTCCCATCTGCCTCAGTGGCAAAGTCAGTTTCACTGAGCAACGAACCATCAAACAAAATCGAACTGCTCCCCTATGGCGTTAAGCTGCCTTCTGCAGAAACGATTGCCGACAGTCGGAAACGGGTCCGGGACGCTGAGGGCTGGACGGGGAATCACATCGTCATCGGATGGTTTGGATCGATTTATGCCGGCAAGGGACTTGTGGATTTCATTCGGGCTGCCGCTCGATTAGCAAACGGAGATAAAACGATTGTCATCCTAGCCGCGGGCAATGTGATTCATCCAGGCTACTTTCACATTTGCCAACAAGAAGCAAAAAACATTAAAACAGCGGTGTGCCGCTATGTAGGACCACTCGCCACGATCGATGAGATGCTGCCTGCTGTGGATCTTGTAGTGATTCCCAGTCGTGTCGAGGAGGCATTTCCAAATGTTGCCTTGGAGGCGATGGCGTACGCAAAACCGGTCGTCGGCTATCAATCGGGCGGTCTGAAGGAAATCGTAGTCCATGGAGAAACCGGGCTTTTGGTTCGTACCGGTGAGATTGGTTTATTAGCTGCCTCGCTGCAGGCGTTGATCGATGATCCTGACAAAAGCGGAGAAATGGGGACCAAGGGACGGGAGCGGGTTGGCAGACTGTATGAGGCACCGCTGTTCGCAAGCCGGGTCAGACGCATGTTAACGCAATCCTAGATTCAACGAGAAGATGAGGGGATCGGAATGTATGAAAATTTGAGATGCAAGTTACTGGTGACTTGCTGCAATGAACAGGGCGGGCTCTATCAGATTTTATTTCAAAAGAACACCTATTCCGTCACCAAAGTTCAATACGGGCATTTTACAGGGATCGCCAAGTATCGAGATCAATATGTGATAGCCAATCCGGCACAAGTTTTTCTTTTCGACCGGCAGTTTCAGGTGTTAGCCGCGTCAGACGAAATCTATCTGGATATACATGGGGTTGCCGTTTACAAGGATAATGCCTTTGTTGTGGAGACAATGAAAAACTCGATCGGTATTTATGATTTGCCAAGTCTGAAGAGAAGCAGTGAAATACGCTTTCATCCTTCCGATATCGATGTGTATCACATCAATGATCTGTATGTTGCAGGAGACCGTTTGTTTATATCGATGTTTTCTCCGCTTGACGAGTGGCTGCCGCAATGTGGTCATGGGGGAGTCATTGTAGAGTACGATTTGTTGGAAAACAAAGTAAAGAAGATTCACCATGATCACTTAAACCAGCCGCATAGTGTGCTCTATCACGATGGACAAATCTTCTATTGCAATTCAAGGCCTTATGAAGTGAAGAGAGGCGGAGAAGTGATTTTCACGACAGCGTCCTATACCAGAGGCCTGGCGATAAACGCTCCCTATCTGTTTGTTGGTCAAAGTATCTCCAGAAACATGGGGGAAGAAGCAACAGAAGCGGCAAAGAATCATGGGATGATATGCGGAATCTATGTGTTCAATTATGTGGAGCGAGCCAGCGAGTTTATATCGTTACCGTCCAGAGAAGTTTACGGTATGGTGATTGAATGAAACAAGCAACTATGCGTACCTGCAGTAAGCCTGAGCAGCTGCAGGCTCTTTTTTGATTCGGCGTCTCTATCCTGTCTAGATGCCGATACATTTTTTCAGTCAAAGCCATACGCCGTGTCCCTCTTTTTTTCCTTTTCATAACGTATGAGTGTGCTTGCAATCCAGAGATTGTAAACCGAAAGTAGACATCAAACCCCAGGGAGTGCCAATCAATGGATATGTATCGTCGACATTATTGGTCTTTGTTCTTAGATTTCATCGATGCGTTCAAAAGTTTGAATCATAAAGGAATTCCTCTGCCGCTATTGTCTCATTTCAACGAATATCTGGCGGTCAGTAAAGAGGCACGGAACGAGTTGATGAAACCGGGACTGGAACAACATATCAAAGCGAAGCTGCATTCGAATGAACAGATCCAACATGGTTTTGACTCTCTCATGAAAACGATTAAGAGAGATCGTGGAAGCAAACGGAGATCGGGAAAAATCCTGCTCTGCATGGGTGGCGCTTTGCGCATCCCAGATCAAACGCTTCAACAATTTTTTGACCCGTCCCAAACAGTATTTGTATCTTCCTGGAAAATACAGAATCCACACTATTGCGGTATACCCATCCACTCTCTTCCTGATTACGGTGCGGATGTGAGGGACCTGACGCACCAGCTCGCAACAAAAGCAAAAGCAATCTTTTCCGCTTGCGGGGATCACCCGGTGTTTGGAAATCCACTCTTTCAGCAGAAGTTTTTGGATGAAATCCCTTTGATGGTAGAAGGAGTAGACGCTGCTTATCATTATTTGAATCAAGTGCCGGCAAAGTGTGTCATTGTCGGAACGACAGCACTCATGCCGGAACGGATTCTCACCATCATTGCCGCTTCGCAAGGAATCCCCAGCATTTGCCTGCAGCATGGCGTGGTGATGGGGGAGCCGGGGTATATGCCGGTATTCGCTTCAAAAATGGCTGTATACGGGCATTACGAAAGAGAATGGTACCTAGACCGGGGTGTCTCGGATGATTGTATTGAAATCACCGGACACCCGCGGTTTGACCGTATTTTTACCGAATCATTCATGTCCCAGAGCCATCTCAGCGAGCAGCTCGGTTTACATCCACAAAAAAAGTCAGTCCTGATCATCACGCAAGATAACGATGATTTTTGGCCTCAGTTTGTAGACCTGCTGGTACAGCATTCGTGGATGGAAATCATCATCAAACCTCACCCTCAAGAAATCGTGATGGGACGGTTGCCGATTTATGAAGCGATTTGCGAGAAGCACCCGTCAGTCAAGCTGCTGCGGCCCCGCTTCAAAGCAGAAAAGGTGTTTGATTTTGAGGTGGGACTGTACGACTTGCTGCCAAATGTCGATCTCATCGCAGTTGGATCGTCAACGGTTGGATTAGAAGCGATGTTATTTGGCAAACCTGTGGTATTCCTAAACAGCATCGGAGATTATTACAACCAGCAGAGACTGGATCCTTTCGTGCAGAGAGATCCGGAAAAACTGATCCAGATTATGAAGGGATTAATCGACGATGTTGCTGTGCAAAACGATGCGGATAAGAAGCGAAAAGCGTTTGTCGAGTACGCTTATCCCGTGAAATGTTCCGGAAAAAAACTGATGGAGTTAATCGATAAACTGGCTGGCGCGTAGCCGTCGTGTAAGGAGGGAGGGGGCAGAAACGTGTTTTTTAAAGAGAAGAAGGTCTTGCTAATTGGCGGAACGGGTACGATCGGTCAAAGTTTGCTGCGGTGGATCCTGGCAGAAGAGCCTACTGTCGTTCGAATCTTCAGTCGGGACGAACACAAACAATATTTGATGCAGGACGAATATGGAACACGAGAAGAGATCCGTTTCCTGATCGGGGACGTTCGGGATTATGACAGAGTCTATAAGGCGATGGAAGATATCGACTACGTGTTTCACGTCGCTGCGATGAAGCATGTGCCTTCGTGCGAGTACAATCCCTATGAAGCGGTGATGACCAATATTGTCGGCACCCATCATGTGATCAGAGCGGCGATTGCAAGAAAGGTAAAGAAGGTCGTATTTACCAGTTCGGACAAAGCGATCTCTCCCACCAACACGTATGGTGCAACCAAACTGACTGCCGAACGTCTCGTTGCGGCTGCTCAATACAGCAGAGGGAGAAGTCAAACCACGTTTGCAACAGTCAGATTTGGCAACGTGATGGGTTCGCGGGGTTCGGTAATCCCGTTGTTCGTGAAACAGATACTGGAGAATCAAAGAATCACGGTGACGAATCTGGCGATGAGCCGGTTTATGATGACCCTCGACCAGGCAACCAGGTTGACGATCAAAGCCTTAAAGGAATCCAAGGGAGGAGAAGTATTCGTTTTAAAAATGCCTGTTGTGATCCTGAAAGACTTGGTCGCGGTTGTGGTTGAAGAGACGTGCAAGAAATACCAGATTGCACCTGAACAGATCAAAATCGATGAGATTGGACTGCGAAAGGGAGAAAAGATGTACGAAGAGCTGATGACCTATGACGAATCGACAATTGCCTGGGAACTTCCGGATATGTTTGTGATCCCGTCGTTGTTTACGGATGAATACCAGTATTCCGCAGCCAAACAGGCGAGTCCCGGGTCTTATACCTCAAACACCCAGGAACCGCTCTCCCTCGGTCTTGTTCGTGAGTTGATCCAAGGTGAAAAGTTAATCTGACAGAAAGGGGAGATCCGATTGCGAGCTTTGGTAACCGGTGGAGCAGGATTTATCGGACGATCGGTGGTGAAGCAATTGCTGAGAGACGGTCACGATGTTTGGGTACTGGATAACTTCTCCAATGGGAGAGAAGTGAATCTGGAAGAGTTTGCGGGACATCCGCATTTGCAGGATGTGCTCAAGGGAGACATCAAGGATCGCACCCTATTGACCGATTTGTTTCAGCATCGCTTCGACGTTTGCTACCATCTGGCGGCCAGTATTAATGTACAGGACAGCATCGACGATCCGCAAACCACCTTTGAAAACGATACGATCGGTACGTTCAATGTGTTGGAAGAGGCGAAGAAGCATCAAGTGAAAACCGTCTTTATGAGCACCTGCATGGTGTACGACAGGGCGCTTAACGACGACGGCATTCGCGAAACACACCCGACCAAGCCCGCCTCCCCCTATGCGGGTTCAAAGCTGGCGGCGGAACATATGGTCCTGTCGTATTTCTTCGCCTATGGTCTGCCAACGGTTGTCATTCGTCCTTTCAACACGTACGGCCCATTTCAAAAAACGGGAGGAGAAGGGGGCGTCGTCGCCATATTCATCAAGCGCAAATTGGCGGGGGAAGATCTCTATATTTACGGGGATGGAACACAGACACGCGATCTGCTCTATGTGGAGGACTGCGCCCATTTTGTCGTCCAATCCGGTTATTCCGATAGAGCTAACGGTCAAATCATCAATGCGGGACTGGGTCAAGATGTTAGCATCAATCATTTGGCGAAAATGATTGTCCGCGATGAGTCGCGCATCAAACACGTTGAGCATATTCATCCGCAAAGCGAGATCGCACGGTTGTTGTGCAATAACGATAAGGCGAAACAACTGCTGAACTGGGAGCCCCAGGTGGGACTTGCGGAAGGGCTGCGCAGAACGGAAGACTGGATTCAAGCAACAAGCCTGCTGTAGGGAGCCAAGGCATGATGAGAGATAAACACAAGCTAGCCATTCACGGGGGGCAGCCGGTCAGGGAGCGCTATCTCCCGTATGGACGACAGTGGATAGACGAAGATGACGTGCAAGCAGTGGTTGATGTGCTGAGAGGCGATTATTTGACAACCGGCCCTGAGCTTGCCCGATTTGAACAAAGCATCGCCAGCTACGTGGGTGCCAAATACGCGGTTGCCTTTGCAAACGGTACGGCTGCGCTGCACGCTGCCTGTTATGCTGCGGGAATCTCTCCTGGCGACGAGGTGATTACCACAGCGATCACATTTGCCGCAACGGCCAACTGCATCCTGTACCAGGGCGGCATCCCCGTTTTTGCTGATATTGAACCGCGGACGTGCAACGTTGACCCCCAATCAATCAGCGACCTGATTACCGAGAAGACAAAAGCGATCATTCCTGTTGATTACACGGGCCAACCAGTTGACCTGGACGCGATTCGAAAGATTGCAGCAGACTACAATCTGGTCGTGATCGAAGACGCTGCCCATGCACTAGGGGCGACGTACAAAGGTCAAAAGATTGGTTCGCTCAGCGATATGACGATGTTTAGTTTTCATCCGGTCAAACAGATCACAACGGGAGAAGGCGGCGTCATCACAACCAACAGCACCGATTACTATGAGAAACTGCTGCAGTTTCGAACGCACGGCATCACCCGCGATCCCACAAAACTGTCGCTCCCGGGGGGGCCCTGGTATTACGAGATGCAGTTTTTGGGGCTTAACTATCGGCTGACAGATATGCAGGCTGCCTTGGGAACAAGTCAATTGCAAAAGATCGACAGATTTATACGACGTCGCCAAACGTATGCAGGTATCTACAACGCAGCTTTCCAGCCTCTGCGCCAACTCCGCCTGCCGTATCAGTCGCAGGATGGCGTATCCAGTTGGCACTTGTATATCATTCGCCTCAACTTGGATCAGCTGACTGTAGGACGCAGAGAGATTTTTGAAGCGTTGCAGCAAGAAAATATAGGCGTCAATGTTCACTATCTGCCGGTTTATTGGCATCCGTACTATCAAAAACTTGGATACAAAAAAGGGCTTTGTCCAAATGCGGAAACATTGTACGAAGAAATGATCACCTTGCCATTGTATGCTGCCATGACAGAGCGGGATGTGCAAGATGTGATCACAGGGGTAAAGAAGGTAGTCGCCCACTTTGCCAGGTAAGCTCCAGACGATTGAGGGATGAGAGATGAAAGTAGGGATCGGCACCGTTCAGTTCGGAATGGCGTACGGCGCGTTCAACAGGCACGGCCGGACGACAATCGATGAGGTTTCGTCCATCTTGAGAGAAGCGATGAAATGGGGAGTCTCGATCATTGACACCGCTCCCGCTTACGGAAGCAGCGAAGATGTGCTTGGTCAGTGTTTGCCCGACCCGCACCCCTTTTTCATCGTGACAAAAACACCCGTGTTTCAAACGACCGTCATAACGGAGGAACAGGCTCAGCAACTGAAAGCGACGTTGATGAGATCATTGGAAAAACTGGGCCAGTCCAGTATCTACGGTCTGCTGATCCATCACGCCGATGATTTGCTGGCAGAAGGTGGGCAGCATCTATACGAAGCACTGCAGGAGTTGAAGTATAAAGGCTTGGTGCAAAAAATCGGTGTTTCACTGTATACGGCAAGACAAATAGAAGTGATCTTTTCTCACTATCAAATGGATCTCGTTCAGGTGCCGGTGAACATGCTCGACCAGCGGTTGATCCAAGGCGGGTATTTAAAAAGACTGAAAATGTGCGGGGTAGAGGTGCATGCAAGGTCTGCCTTTTTACAAGGGTTGCTGCTAACGCCCCCTGAACAACTCCCTCCGTACTTTTACCGCATTAGACACCATTTGCGCGAGTACCACCGCTTCCTGCAAAGCCAAGGACTTTCCTCAGAACAAGCCGCCTTGGCTTTTTTGGCCAACCTGCCGGAAATCGACACGATCATTGTAGGAGTGGAAACAGCTGAACAGATGAAACAAAATTTGGCCTCGGTGCAGAAGCATCTACCCACGGTCGATTGGGCCCAATTCGCAATTGACGATCCGGAGATGGTGGACCCGAGATATTGGCTATCACCATTTCCAAATGCGGAGGAATCTTCATGATAGTTGGGATCTTGCAGGCCAGATGTTCGTCGACGCGTCTTCCGGCAAAGGTGATGCTTCCGATTCTCGGCGTACCGATGCTGCTGCGCCAGATAGAGAGGGTGCAGCGTTCCGCGTTAATCGGCCACTTGCTCGTTGCCACAAGCGATGATCCCACAGACGACCGAATTGAAACCTTATGCCGAGAAAATGGCATCATTTGTTATCGCGGCAAGCTGTGCGACGTGCTCGACCGATACTATCAGGCGGCTCAGCTCTTACGTCCCGAGCATATCGTCCGCCTGACGGGTGACTGTCCGCTTGCTGATTCTGTCTTGATCGACCAGGTGATTCGCTATCATCTGAATGGCGGATACGATTATACAAGCAATGCGCTGGAGCCGACATTTCCCGATGGATTGGACGTTGAAGTGATTCGCTATGATTGCCTGGAAACAGCCTGGAAGGAAGCGGTGTCGCCTTCCCACCGAGAGCATGTCACGCCTTTTTTCTACCAGCACCCCGAAAGGTTTTCCATCGGAATCTTCAAAAACCAAACCGATCTGTCAGCCCTTCGGCTCACGGTTGACGAACAGCTCGATTTTCAACTGATCACAACCATTTATGAAGCCCTGTACCCTCAAAATCCAGCTTTCACCATCCAAGACGTTTTGGACTTCCTGGACCAGCATCCTGAGACAAAAAGGCTAAACGGATCAATTAAACGAAACGAAGGATTTCGAGCAGAGGAGGGGTGATCGGTGTCAGTCCGCTATCGATGTTCGGAAGAGATGCTGCAGCGAGCGTTACGAACGATTCCGTTGGGAAGTCAAACTTTTAGCAAGAGCAAAACCCAATACCCGTTCGGCGTCTCCCCCTATTTTCTGCTCAGAGGAGCAGGCAGTCGGGTGTGGGACGTAGACGGAAACGAATATATTGATTTCGTCAATGGCCTGGCCTCGATCAACCTGGGCTACAACGACCCGGATGTTACGGCCGCAGTAAAAGCACAGTTGGAAGACGGGGTGATTTTCTCGCTGCCCCACCCTCTGGAACACCAGGTATCGGAAAAAATAAGCGAGCTGGTGCCGTGCGCGGAAATGGTTCGGTTCGGAAAGAACGGTTCAGATGCGACAGCGGGAGCGATCCGCCTGGCACGGGCCTATACCAAGCGGGATCATGTGGCGGTTTGCGGGTATCACGGCTGGCAGGATTGGTATATCGGGACGACACCCAGAAACCGGGGAGTGCCGCAAGCAGTCCGGAATCTCAGTCATCCATTTTCCTACAACGACATCGATTCGCTCGCAACCTTGTTCAAGCAGTGGCCGGACCAGATCGCTGCTGTCATTATGGAACCGATGAATGCAGTTCCGCCAGAAAATCACTTTTTGGAGAACATCAAAGATCTGAGTCGCCAAAACGGGGCGCTGCTGATTTTTGACGAGACCATTACGGGATTTCGCTATGCGAAAGGCGGAGCGCAGGAGCTTTTCGGGGTTACTCCCGACTTGGCCACGTTTGGCAAGGGCATGGCAAATGGATACCCTATCTCTGCGATCGCTGGTAAAGCGGAGATCATGCGTTTGATGGAAGAGATTTTCTTCTCGTTCACGTTTGGCGGTGAAACGCTGTCACTGGCAGCCGCTCTTGCAACGATGCAGAAGATAGAGACGCAGCCGGTGATCCAAACGTTGAGGGAGCAGGGGCAAAAGGTAGTCAGCGGTGTTCAGGATTTGATCAAACGCCATTCGATTGAGCATCTTCTCTCTGTATCAGGGGATCCTACCTGGTCATTTTTCCATTTTAGTGATGTGGGAGCGTACAGCCAGTGGCAGATCAAAACGTTGTTCCTGCAAGAGGTGTTTGCCCGCGGCATTCTCACGGTCGGTACTCATAATCTCAGCTATGCCCATAGCGATAGCGATCTTGAGAAGCTGATGGCTGTTTACGATGAAGTGTTCGCCGTTCTAAATATGGCGGTAGATCAGTCCAAACTGGATCAGCTGCTCACCTGCCCGCCACTGGAACCGTTATTCCGAATTCGCTAAGGGGTATGCTCTGTGAACGTATTCTTTCGTGTTGATGCATCCATTTCAATTGGCACAGGTCACGTGATGCGCTGCCTATCGCTTGCTGAGGAACTTCGCGCAAGAGGTGCCAGCATTTCGTTTCTGTGCCGGAAGCTCACAGGCGATCTATGTGGACAGATTGAGCAGAAGGGTTTTCCCGTCTACCGGATCAGCGATGGAGACTCTGATGTGGAACGATCGATCGCTGTTCTGCAGCGAGAGTCAGCAGTGGTCGACTGGCTGATCGTCGATCATTACGGCCTTGACGCGAAGTGGGAACGTCGGGTGCGACCATATGTGAAGAAACTGCTAGTGATCGATGATTTGGCAAACCGGCCTCACGACTGTGATCTGCTGCTGGATCAAAATATATATGAACAGATGGAGTCTCGTTATGATCAACGGGTTCCTCCTCACTGCATCAAACTGTTGGGGCCGCGTTTTGCCCTGCTGCGGACTGAATTCAGAGAAGTTCGAAAACAAATGAGGCAACGTCACGAGCTCCATCGCATTTTCATATTTTTCGGCGGAAGCGATCCGACCAACGAAACGCGAAAAGCGCTCGAAGCCATTCAAGCTTGGCACGGGAAAAGGCTTGCCGTTGACGTGGTTGTCGGCGGGATCAATCCGCACAAAGAACAGATCAGACACTTCTGCGCATCACTGCCGCATGCACAGTATCATTGCCAGATTCCCCATATCGCTGCGTTGATGGCGCGGGCTGACCTCGCCATTTGCGCGGGCGGGACCGTGACATGGGAGAGGTTCTGTCTGGGACTGCCGGCGATCGTCATCGCTGTGGCGGAGAACCAGATGGCACTCGCGCAAAACACGCATCAACTTGGGATCGACTGCTATCTGGGAAGATCAGCAGATGTGACGCCTGAGCGGATTCAGCTGGAACTGAGCAATCTGGCGGAAAACTCATCCAGACTGATGCAGGCTGGGCGGAGGGCGATTGCGTTGGTGGACGGGTACGGTGTCTCACGTGTTATTACCCATATGAAAGAACTTCTACACGAACGGGTAAAGGGAGGGGCGGACATTGCCAGTGACCGTTCAGATCGGGGCTAAATCTGTCGGAGAAGATCATCCCTGCTTCATCATTGCTGAGGCAGGGTCCAACCACAACCAGGACAAACAATTGGCGAAAGAATTGATCGATGTTGCAGCCGAAGCCGGAGCAGATGCGGTCAAATTCCAAACGTTCAGCGCTGATAAACTATACTCCAAGAAAGCACCCAGGTTTACCTATCTGAAAGACGCAAATGTGTACGAGTTGATCAAAAGCATCGAACTGCCCCGTGAATGGCAGCAAGAGTTGGCCGATTACGCAAGAGCGAAACAAATCATGTTTATGTCAACGCCGTTTGACACGGAGGCGGTCGACCAATTGGACGCAATCGGAGTGGAAGCGTTCAAAATGGCCTCTTTTGAGCTGGTCGACCTGGAGCTATTGGCTTATACCGCGCAAAAACAGAAACCGGTCATCATTTCGACCGGAATGGCCACTCTCGGCGACATTGAAGATGCCTTGTATGCCATCCGCAAAACGGGAAACGAACAGATCATCCTATTGCATTGCAACTCGCTCTATCCGACACCTGAACATGTGGTCAATTTGCGGGCGATCGAGACGATGAAGCGTGCTTTCCAACTTCCGGTCGGTTTTTCTGACCATACCTTGGGGACGGTAATCCCGACGGCCGCCGCCGCCAGAGGGGCCCATGTGATTGAGAAGCATTTTACCTTAGATCGGCAGCTTGCAGGGCCAGATCACCAATTTGCATTGGAACCGGATGAGCTAAAACAAATGATTGCCCATATCCGTACCGTCGAATCCGCCTTGGGCAGCGGCGTCAAAGCGCGTGCGCCAGAAGAAGCTGAAATGTTTCACAAAGCCCGGCGCAGCCTAGTGGCAGCGCGAAAGATTGCCGCCGGGACCAGAATTACGGAAGAGATGGTGGCGGTCAAACGCCCTGGGTACGGGATATTGCCCAAGTATAAAAAGCTTGTCGTGGGCAGAGTTGCCCAGATGGACATTGACGAAGACGATATCTTGACCTGGGACATGGTCTAAAATCCGGAGGGAGGAGAAAACCAAGTGGTCATCCGGGAGGCGACGATGGAGGATGCACAGCTTTTGTTTGACTGGCGTAACGATCCGGTAACCAGAGCCAATTCTTTTCACTCCGAGCCATTGGGATGGGAAACACATGTCGCATGGTTGCAACAGGCAGTTAGCAGAGACGACCTCCACATCTTTGTCGTTGAGGATCAGGAACAACCCATCGGGACGTTTCGGTTGAACCGGATCGACAGCGGTAGGGCCGAGATCAGCATCACCGTTGCCCCTCCATGCAGGGGAAAGGGGTTCGGCGGGCAAATCCTGACGGAAGCGGCACGAGTGGCAAGAGACCAGCTAGGGTATACCTGCTTGCAGGCACATGTAAAAGAAAGCAACATTGCGTCCAGAAAAGCGTTTTTTCGAGCAGGATATACCATTGCTTCTTATGTTCTCGAGCTTGAACTAAAGTAGACCATCGGCCATGTATCATACATGTAAGCGAGGGAATGAAAATGGAAAGCAGAGAGAACCAAAAGGAATACCTGAGAATGTTTTTGCAGGAAAAGGTAACGATCTTCCTGAAAAATCAGGCATCCGTGATGACGTTTCCTACATCTGAACAACCCGATATCTCAATCATTCTAGTCGTGTACAACAAAGCGGAATATACCTATCAATGTCTCGAAACAATCAAGGCTCATGCGGACGTCCCTTATGAAATCATCATTGTAGACAACGGATCGAGCGATCAAACATCGGCACTGTTGAGCAAAGTGGAAAACGTAACACTTGTAAAAAACAACGAAAATGCAGGATTTTTAAAAGGCTGCAACCAAGGAGCGAACGTTGCCCGCGGGAAGTGGCTTCTGTTTCTAAACAATGACACGCAAATCATGCCCGGTTTGCTCTCATCCCTGCTGCATACAGGAGAGACGACGCCGCAGTGCGCGGCCGTCGGGGGAAAGCTGATCTTTCCGGATGGAAAGCTGCAGGAAGCGGGGAGCATCATCTGGAGCGACGGATCGTGCCTAGGCTACGGAAGAGATGATGATCCGTTCAAACCGGAATACTCCTATTTGAAAGAGGTCGACTTTTGTTCGGGTGCCTGTTTGTTGGTCAAGACCGAAATTTTTCGTCAAGCTGGCATGTTCGATAAAACCTTTGCACCCGCATACTACGAAGAGGCTGACCTGTGCATGAACATCCGTGAATTGGGATATAAGGTGATCTTTCAACCTGCGGCAGTTGCTATCCATTATGAGTTCGGCAGTTCCAGTTCAATGGAGGAGGCGATTGCCCTTCAAGTACAGAACCGAACAGCGTTTGTTGGAAAATGGAAAAAACAGCTCTGCAAGTTTTATCCGCCAGCTTTTGAAAATATCCTGTACGCCAGAGAGCATGGCAGCCGCCAAAAATACCGGGTACTGGTGGTTGATGATCGAATTCCGGTTGCCGAGTTGGGGTCAGGTTTTCCGAGAAGTCTCAGCATCCTGGACGGTCTTGCGGAAGCTGGATTTCAGGTAACGCTGTTTCCCTTGCAGATTCCGCAAAAAGTAGAGCCGTATACCTATCGCTTGCACCAAAAAGGAATAGAGGCTTTCTTCAACACCATTGAGGAGAAACTGCGGTTCGAGGAGTTCTTGGAAAGCCGTAAACATTATTATCATGCGGTATGGATCAGCCGGCCGCATAACATGACAGAAGTCGTGGATGTCATTAAAAAAGTAAATCCCAACCAGCGAATCATCTATGATGCCGAAGCACTCTATTCAGATAGGGAGATTCTTCAATTGGAACTAAATGGTGATCGGCTATCAGAAAAAGAAAAACGAGAGATGGTCAAAAAAGAAATGGAGTTGATCTATCAAGCAGATGCAGTCGTTACCGTCTCGGAGCGTGAACGGCAAACGATCATCCGTAACGGATTTAAAGAAGTGGAGGTACTGGCGCACAGCGTCAATCTTCGGGTTACGCCCAATGGGTTTGGTGAGAGGCAAGACATCCTATTTGTCGGGGGATTTCTGGCCTCGCCTTCTCCGAATGAGGATGCTATTTACTATTTCGTCCGAGAGATATTTGAGCAGGTCCATGCTGAAACGGGAGCAAAACTATGGATCGTCGGAACCAATTATCTCGATTCGATCAAATCGTTGGCTTCCGAGAGGATTATCGTTACCGATCAGGTAGACGATGTGGGGGAGTATTACAACAAGTGCCGGGTGTTTGTCGTTCCAACACGGTATGCGGCTGGAATCCCCATTAAACTGTTGGAATGCATGGCCCATGGTGTGCCTGCGGTGGTAACTCCTTTGATCTCCGAGCAGTTGGGACTAAAGGATGAAGTGGTACTAGTGGGAAATACGCCCCGCGTATTTAGCGAAAAAGTAGTTTCTTGCTATTCAGACAAGAACATGTGGAACCGTCTCCGACAAAACGGGATCAACTATGTAAAAAACAACTTTCATGCGGATCAGTTTAAAGCAACGTTGAAAAAATTGATTAAACCCTAAGTGTCGGTAGAAAGTGAGCAGAAGGGAGGCTAGATCGGGAAATGGATCACGGGATGGAACCAAAGATGACCAAAAAAACCGGGCAAGAACCATACAAAGTACTGGTCATCGACGACCGCATACCGGTTCCAGAGCTAGGCTGCGGTTACCCGAGAAGTCTGGGCATTCTGGAAGGGATGGCAGATGTAGGGTATTGCGTGACACTCTTTCCGCTGCAGTTTCCCGACCCGGTTGAGCCCTACAGATCGCGTCTGACGCAAAAAGGGATCGAAGTGCTGTACAGCGTAAATCACCATAAGATAAACTTCAGCCGCTTTTATACCGTGCGAAAAAACGTCTACGATGCCGTTTTCATCAGCCGACCGCACAACATGAAGGAAGTGGTCGATCTCATTAAAACACTAAATCCGGATCAGCGAATCATCTACGATGCGGAAGCCCTTTTTGCACAGCGGGAAATTCTCAGACTGGAACTACAAGAAATTCGTTTGCCGGAACATGAAAAGAAGGTATTGATCCAAGAAGAAATCGACTTAATGTCCAAAGCGGATCTTGTTGTCACCGTCTCCGAACACGAAAAGCAGCTGATCGAACGCCACCGGATCGTCAATGTAAAGGTATTGAGTCACTGTGTTGACGCTGTGGCAACGTCAAAATCGTTTGAACAGCGGAAAGATATCTTGTTCCTCGGTGGTTTTACACCCGCTTCTCCCAATGAAGATGCGATACTCTCGTTTGTGCGTGACGCGTTTCCGGCTGTCCATCAACGAACAGGAGTGAAGCTTTGGATTGTTGGGACGAATTTCTTGGAATCGATTCAACAGTTGTCATCGGATCGTATTATCGTCACTGGTAGGGTGGAGAATGTGCGGGAGTACTATGAACGCTGCAAGCTCTTTGTCGTTCCTACCAGATACGCAGCCGGTATTTCCCTGAAACTTCTGGAATCCTTGGCACATGGAGTTCCTGCCGTCGTTACGCCGTTAATCGCCCGGCAGATGGGATTGGATGAGAACGTGGTATTGATCGGGAAGGATCCACAAGATTTCACTGAAAAAATTGTCCGGTGCTATACGGAAAAAGAAACCTGGAGCCGTCTGAGGAACAACGGATTGAACTACATTGTATCGAAATACAACAGGAGGATATTCACCCAAACACTACGAGAATTAATGATGTAGATAGCTGTCGATTTTTGCAAATTTGGTTGGAATGATCATGTTGCCAGCTAGTAAACAAGCATACAAATAGTTTGAGGTGAAAAGGTATGATCTCCAAATCAACCGACATATGCTGGCACGATTCAAAAGTAAATAAGGAGGATCGTCGAACCTTAAACGGCCACAAAAGTTGCGTGCTGTGGTTCACCGGTTTATCCGGCTCTGGAAAGTCAACATTGGCAACTGAATTGGAAAAAGAGCTCTATCAACGCAGGATACGAACCTACGTCCTGGACGGTGATAATCTTCGTTATGGCTTAAACAGGGATCTCGGTTTCAGTCGGGAAGAGAGAACCGAAAACATTCGCCGAATCGGCGAGTTATCCAAGTTGTTTGTCGATGCCGGTCTGATCACCTTATGCGCCATCATCTCACCCTTTAGGGGAGATCGGGATCAGGTCCGTTGTCTCTTTGAACCAGGAGAGTTTATCGAAATTTACGTAAAGTGCCCGCTCAGTGAATGCGAGAGAAGAGATCCAAAAGGATTGTACCAAAAAGCGAGAGCTGGGCAAATCCAAAACTTCACCGGCATCTCAGCTCCGTATGAAGTGCCCGACCAACCTGACATGATCATTGAAACAGATAAACAATCCGTAAGCCAATCTGTGGAGCAGTTGCTCACTTATTTGCGAGAGCACAACTATATCGGAACTTAATCTGCTTGTTGTTGATAGGAGAAGTCCCATGGATATCTGGTTGATCATAAGCGGGTGGTGCGTCGGGATTGTGATCGGAGCTACCGGGATGGGTGGGGGGCTAATCATGACCCCTTTGTTAATACTCGGTTTTGGCGTTCCACCAAAAGTAGCTGTCGCGACTGACTTGATTTTTGCTTCTGTCACCAAGCTGTTTGGCGCATGGCAGCACTGGCGCCAACAAACAGTTGACTATGTGTTGTTGAAACGGGTGCTGCTGGGCAGTATTCCCGGGACGTTGATCGGTATTGTCGTATTAAAGTGGCTCGCAGATGGACATGAGAATTTGCCGGACGAATTCATCAGCAAGACGTTGGCCATCGTGTTTTTTGTGATCGTTGCAATCATGATTCTGCAGTCCGCAAAAAAACGGATGGGGGAACAACTGGCAGACGGGACACAGATGAAGCTGGCTAGAGTAGCCATCATCGGTTTCGTGGTCGGTTTTTTGGTCGCCGTCACCTCTGTTGGCAGCGGCAGCTTGTTTGCCGCTTTGCTGTTTTTGACCTACCCCTTTTCTGCTGCACGCCTGGTGGGCACCGATATTGTCCATGGTGTCTTGATTACTGGATTAGCTGGACTGTCCCACTTCTTTTTGGGAACGATTGACCTCGCGTTGGCCGGAAACCTGTTGCTCGGGTCGGTTCCTGGCGTGTTGATCGGAAGCAAGCTTGGTGCGGTATTGCCGGATCGGGTCATTCGTCTTGGGTTGATCGTGATGTTACTCGTCTCGGCCGTCAAACTATGGTGATATTTGTTTTGATTTCGTGTTGTTTGGAAAACAGTGCACGCTTTGCTAGGGAATGCAACGTCGAGGAGGAACAAACATGAATGTGACAAAGCGCTCAAGCATTTCTCCTCATGGCGGAGAACTGATTCAACGAACTGTGACAGGCGAGGAAAGAGATGAGGTGCTGAAAAAAGCAGCAGGATTGAAGAAATTGTACATCGACACTTGGATACGATCAGACTTGGAGTTGATTGCCAATGGAGCGTTTAGTCCGTTGACCGGATTTATGGGGCAACAGGACTATTTTCATGTCCTGCGAGAGATGCGGCTCTCCTCCGGTTTGGTTTGGACACTTCCCGTGACGCTGCCCGTATCGAGGAAAGAGGCTGCAGACTTGCAAGTAGGGCAAGAGATCGCCTTAATCGGTGAAGGTGGCATCGTATATGGGATTCTGCATCTGCATGAAAAGTATTCTTATAACAAGGAAGAAGAAGCACGATTGGTATACGGGACTGTGGATCCTGCCCATCCAGGTGTGAAAAAGATCCGGGAAAAAGGGGAGATCTATCTCGCGGGACCGATCTGGTTGTTGAATGAACCTTCGCACCACCCGTTTGAATCGTTCTATTTATCCCCAAAACAGACGCGCGATTTGTTTGCCGAGCTGGGGTGGAAGAGGATTGTTGGTTTTCAGACCAGAAATCCGATCCATCGCGCCCATGAGTATATACAGAAAGCCGCCTTGGAAACGGTAGACGGTTTGCTGCTCCATCCATTAGTCGGGGAGACCAAGTCTGACGATATTCCTGCGCCCATTCGGATGGAAAGCTATCAGGTCTTGATGGCCAACTACTATCCAAGCAATCGTGTACGGCTGGTGATCTTTCCAGCGGCGATGCGTTATGCGGGTCCGAGGGAGGCGATTTTTCACGCGCTTGTCCGCAAGAATTACGGATGTACGCACTTCATTGTAGGACGGGATCACGCTGGGGTTAAAAATTATTACGGTCCTTATGACGCACAGCGGATTTTTGATCAGTTTCCAGCAGCAGATATAGGGATTGTACCGCTCTTTTTTGAACACAGTTTTTACTGCAAAACGTGTAGCAGCATGGCTTCTGCCAAAACATGTCCGCATCCCGAAGCAGATCGGCTGACGTTAAGTGGGACGAAAGTAAGGGAGATGCTAGCGGCAGGGACCGTTCCGCCGGCAGAATTCACTCGTCCCGAGGTAGCGGATGTATTGATCAGAGGGATGAAAGAGTAACGATGAGCCATCTCGCAATTTGGGTGATTCGATCATGTCCTTCCTTTTCTCGCATGCATAGAGTACTCAAGGATCAAGTGATTCTGATTGAACCATGTGCACCATAGCAGGGGAATGGAGGGAGTGAATGTGAAAGGTGTAATTCTCGCTGGTGGCACCGGCTCCCGCCTGTTTCCGCTGACCAAGGTGACGAATAAACACCTGCTGCCGATCGGCAAGTACCCGATGATTTACCATGCCATCTACAAACTGCGTGAGGCAGGCATCGAAAGCCTGTTGATCGTTACCGGACGGGAGCATATGGGTGATGTAGTCAGCTTGTTAGGCAGCGGACAAGAGTTTGGAGTGACGTTAACGTACAAGGTGCAGGATGAACCAGGAGGAATAGCCCAAGCATTGGGATTGGCAGAAGACTTTGCAAATGGTGAACAAATGACGGTCATCTTGGCAGACAATGTTTTTTCCGATACTCTCCTCCCCTATGTGGATCATTTTAGAAAACAAGGCACAGGGGCCAAGATTCTGCTTGCGAAAGTGGCCGATCCCTCCCGATTCGGCGTCCCCCAACTGCACGGAGACAAGATTACCTTGATCGAAGAAAAACCGTGTACGCCCAAAAGCGATTATGCGGTAACAGGCATTTATATGTATGACAGCAGTGTATTTGACATCATCAAAACCTTAACTCCTTCCGGACGCGGCGAGCTGGAGATTACAGATGTGAACAATGCTTATATCCAGCGCAGGCAATTGACGTATGACGTCATGACGGGATGGTGGACGGATGCCGGGACCCATGCCTCCTTCTTTCGTGCCAACGAACTGGCCAAAGATCTTGATTTTGGAGATTTTGGCAGAACGAAGAACGCTGGAAAGGATGAGTCTGCTTGATTGATGGTGTCAGAGTGAAAAAGCTGCTGAAACACATGGATGACCGAGGATACTTTATGGAGGTAGTGAGAGACGACGACAATCTGCTGGAACGATTCGGCCAACTTTCGGCATCTCTCAGCTATCCTGGCGTGATTAAAGCGTTTCATTACCACAAACATCAAGATGACATCTGGTTTTTCCCGAAAGGCAACGCACAGGTGGTTCTGTATGATCGGCGCCCTGCATCGCCGACCGTGGGACAGACGGATGTCTACTACATGGGGGAGCATAACCTGATCTCCCTCTTGATTCCGCGAGGCGTTGCCCACGGCTACCGGGTATTGGGAAACGAACCCGCGATCATCACGTATTTGACCAATCAATCGTATGATCCCGACAATCCTGACGAGTACCGGATCGCTCACAATGACCCGGAGATCGGGTTTGATTGGAATACAAAATTCAAATAAGAGACGTATTGAATCGGATTAGTTAGCGGGTGTCAGCGAAAGAGGGAAACAGAGGAGGGAGGGTCTGTGAAATGCTTGATAACGGGCGGGGCAGGATTTATCGGCAGTCATTTTATCCGATATCTGCTGAATAAATATCCTCATTATCATGTGATTAATCTTGATTTGCTCACCTATGCCGGTAATCTGGAGAACCTCAGAGAACTTCAATCCCATCCCCATTACCGCTTTGTAAAAGGGGACATTTGTGATCGCCGTCTAATAGAATCGCTTCAACCAGTTGATGTGATCGTCAATTTTGCGGCGGGATCGCATGTGGATCGCAGCATCGCGGATCCTGACATCTTCGTTCGGAGCAATGTGCAGGGAGTGCAAGTGCTGCTTGATGTTGCCCGCAGACACGGGATAAAGAAGTTCGTACAGGTGTCCACAGACGAGGTATATGGCAGTTTGGGTGATTCAGGTTATTTTTCGGAAGAGACGCCGCTTGCCCCCAATAGTCCTTATTCAGCCAGTAAAGCGGCTGCAGATCTCCTCGTCCGTGCCTATTATCAGACATACGGACTGCCGGTTATGATCACACGCTGTTCTAACAATTACGGACCCAACCAGTTTCCGGAAAAGCTGATCCCGCTTATCATCACCCATGCGCTTGCGGACAAGGAGATCCCGGTTTACGGTGACGGAGGCAACGTACGGGATTGGCTGCACGTCTACGACCACTGTGCAGCAATCGATCTGGTCATCCACAGGGGGATACACGGCTCGGTCTACAATGTGGGCGGCAGCAACGAATGGACCAATCTAGCCATCGTCAGGAAGATTTTGTCGCTGTTGCAGAAACCGGAGCGGTTGATCCGATTTGTCGAGGATCGCCCAGGCCACGATCGCCGGTATGCGATAGACGCTGCCAAGATCCGGAGGGAACTGGGGTGGAAGCCGCACTACGACTTTGCGACCGGCATAGCAGAAACGATCCAGTGGTACATCAATAACCGAGAATGGTGGTTAGGAATCAAGAGTATGGCAGACCAGCCGTTGCAAGGTGGAAATGGTGGAATGACGAGGCAGATGCGCGCAGGAGATGCGAAGCGATGAGAGTGTTGATTACAGGAGCAAATGGACAACTGGGTACCGACCTGGCTCTGAATTTGTCGCTTCACCATCAAGTATTAGCCTATGGCCGACAGCAACTGGATGTTGCCGACTTTTCCCGGGTCGTTGAAACCGTTCGGTCCGTCAAGCCAGATGTGATTATTCACGCAGCCGCCTATACCAGAGTGGATGAAGCGGAGTCTCAAGCGGATAAGGCGTTTCTGGTGAATGCCTACGGCACCCGCAACTTGGCTGTAGCTGCTGAGCAGACGGGAGCGAAAATCATCTATATCAGCACAGACTACGTATTTGACGGACGAAGTTGTAAGCCCTACGGTGAGTTTGATCCGGTCGGTCCCCTTGGCGTATACGGCAAATCGAAACTGGCTGGCGAGAAAATGGTGAAGTCGCTGACGCGCAGCTATTTCATCGTGAGAACCTCTTGGCTCTATGGCAAGCATGGCCAGAATTTTGTCAAGACCATACTGCAATTAGCCAAGGAGCGTAATCAACTGAAGGTGGTTGACGATCAGACAGGAACGCCCACCTATACGGTCGATCTGGCTGATTTTTTACAGAAGCTGATGCTGACGGACAAATACGGCATCTACCACGCTTCCAACCAAGGCAGCTGCTCCTGGTATCAGTTCGCCAGAGCGATTGCTGCAGATGCGAGGCTCAACATCGAGATAACGCCTGTCGCAACGCAAGAATTTCCCCGTCCGGCACCCAGGCCAGCTTATTCTGTTCTTGACCACATGGCTATCCGTTTAAACGGCTTTGACC
Organism: Brevibacillus humidisoli; assembly: GCF_020923435.1. Classification (NCBI taxonomy): domain Bacteria; kingdom Bacillati; phylum Bacillota; class Bacilli; order Caryophanales; family Paenibacillaceae; genus Brevibacillus; species Brevibacillus humidisoli. The sequence goes on from NZ_CP087263.1 coordinate 1,732,606, forward strand.
AGTTTCGACACTGGAGAGAGGCACTACAAGCGTTCATCAGCGATTATCTGTAAGGAGCAGATGGTACTACAATCATGTGCGAAGGGAGAAGGGGGGAAAGCGGGTGATCACAGTTTCCATCATTCTCCCCACTTACAATGGTATCGAGTATATTGAGGAGGTACTACAAGCTGTTTTTGGGCAACGCACCCGTTTTCGTTTTGAAATGATCGTGATTGACTCTGGTTCTACAGATGGAACGCTGGATGTGATCAAACAATATCCGGTGCGACTGTATCAAATCGAAAAAAGTGAATTTGGTCACGGTAAAACAAGGAACTACGGAGCAGAACTGGCGCAGGGAAACTTCCTCGTGTTCATCACACAGGATGCTACGCCGGCAGATGATGATTGGCTGGAAGAACTAATCATGGGATTTGTTCTCGACCCTTTGGTCGGCTGCGTTTTTGGAAAGCAGATCCCGAGACCGGGTTGCGATCCCATCACCAAGCGCGATCTGTTGCTGCATTTTGAGGCGTTTTCTAAAACGGATGCACCGCTTCTCCAGCAAATGGAGAACACCCCTGAGGGGTGGAAGCTGTTTGCGCAAAGACCGTATTGGTACGGGTTTAATTCCAATGTCAACTCCGCGCTGAAAAAAGATGTTTGGCAGAAAATAAGGTTTCGGGACGTTCTCTATACGGAGGATCAGTTAATCGGCCGAGAGATTATTACGAGCGGGTATAAAAAGGTGTACGCGCCGAAAGCTGCCGTTTTTCATTCGCACAGCTATCCCACTTTTTTTCAGTATTTTCAGCGTTTCTTTGATGAATTAAGAGGGATGGAAATGGCCTTTGGCTACAAAGAAGATGTGCGTTTGCTCAGGCTGATTCCAGATACCTTCAGCATCACACTCAAAGATGCGCGGTACATCTTTGAAGAGACCGAATTACCGTTCGCCGACAAGATTTACTGGGTGTATTTTCGGTGGTGGATTAATTTTTACCGCAGGTTGGGCGCGTATTTCGGCTGCCGGCACAAGCGGTTGCCACCCATGATCAGAAAAGCATTTTCACGGGAGAAGAACCCTGGCTGACCGTCTGGTTCAAACCGACAGCAAGATGAGAGGTGTTCAAGATGCGGATTGCCATCGCCACCGTACAAGTGCCGTTTGAATACGGAGGAGCCGAATTCCTTGCTGCCAATCTGAAACATCAGTTGCTGCGCCGTGGGTTTGAAGCGGAAATCGTGACAATGCCGTTTAAATGGTATCCGTCAGCAAGCCTTCTCGGCAGCATCCGGATTGCCCGTCTGCTTGATTTATCGGAAGTAAAAGGGAAGCCGATCGATTTGCTGATCGCCCTCAAGTTCCCCATCTACCTGGCGGAACATCAAAATAAAGTGCTTTGGCTGCTGCATCAGCATCGGGAAGCCTATGACTTGTGGGGAACCGAGTATGAGGGGCTGCACACGATGCCGCATCGGGACCGGCTGCGCAAACTGATCATGGACTACGACCGCAAGCACATTTCCCGGTGCCAAAAAATTTATACGATTTCAGCCACGGTTTCGACAAGGCTGCGTCAATATAACGGGATTGCATCAACCCCGGTTTACCATCCTCCGTTTGGCTATGAATCTTTCCGCTTCGAATCAGTTGGCGACTATATCTTTTGCCCGGCCAGACTGGAAGAGCTAAAAAGGCAGCATCTCTTGATAGAGTCGCTCCGTTATGTGAAAAGTCCGGTCAAGGTGCTGCTTGCCGGAGTTGGAAAGCAGAGCTATATCGATCGCCTGGAATCACTGATCGAAAAGTACGCGTTGCGAGACAAGGTTCATCTGATTGGTTGGATCAGTGAAGAAGAGAAGGCGAGCTACTATGCCAACGCTTTGGCAGTGTATTACGCACCGTTTCAAGAAGATTACGGATACGTTACCCTGGAAGCTTTTTTCTCGGGAAAAGCGGTGATTACCTGTACGGATTCCGGCGGTCCGCTTGAATTCGTCCAACAGGGAACAAACGGTTTTACGGTACCTCCCGACCCCATGGCAGTCGCGGAAACCATCGATCAACTCTATCAGCATAAACGGATAGCGAAAACCATGGGCATGAACGGGCAGGATTTGCTCAAGCATTTGAATCTCAGCTGGGACGCCGTGATCGAGAGACTGACAGCATGAAGGATGGTTCACAGGGGGGTGATTGTGATGATCGATGACGAGTTTACCGGACGATATCAGGACGGCTGGGTGTCGAGACGGTTTGTTCTTCCCTTGCGACATATCAAAAAGGAATCCCCTTTAATCATCCACGGCCGTCGTTTCCCATACCCGAAGAAGCTGACCATCTCTGTTTATGTAAATGGAACCTTGATTCAACAAGCTGTGAACCCGGACAGTAAGTTTACGATTCGCGCCGTGGTTCCGCCGATGATCAGGGGAACATTGGAGATCGTGGCAAGCGACTACTTCGTTCCCAAGGAAAAAGGGATCAATGAGGATGTGCGGAAGCTGTGTTTTTATCTGGACGAGGTGCTGGTACCCGGGCTGCCTGACCTGATGGAGCCCTACGTTCATTTGTTTGACTTCAAACCATCCAAGAAGGTGTATTTTCTGGACGATGACGTTTGGGACCTGGTTTCTTATATGCTCTCTGACAATTACAAGATACCTTTCCGCAAGATGATGAACCCGCTCAAAGAGACGGAATGGTGGGAGAGCGTGAAACCTGTGGCTGATACGTCCATCCAGGGCACAGTTTACCATAAATTTTCGGGTCTTCCACTACAGGAGGGCGAAGTGCAGCTCTTGGACGGCGACAAGCAGCTTGTCATGCAAACCGTGATTGATGATAAAGGAACCTATTCCTTTAAAGAAGTCGTCCCTGGGGACTATCTTATCTGTGGGAGTGCGACAGCGTACGGTGAACAGCAAATACGTATACGGAAGGACAACTACGGCAAGGTGATACACATTCCAATGCTGCCGTTGGTGTAGCGGCAGTACACCATAGAAATGGGAGGAACGTAACATGAGCAAACAACCGATGAAAAGCCGGGAGGAACTGTACAACTATTGGCGCAATCCGGAAGAGGGGAACCATCCTGACAAATATATTGTACCAGTGGAAAGAAGCCGCTTTCTGCATCAGTACATCAAAAAATACGTCACAGATCCCAACGCAAGCATTCTCGAACCAGGCTGTAACGTAGGGAGAAACCTCAACTATCTTTATCAAGCCGGTTATAAAGATCTGACAGGGATTGAGATCAGTGAGAACGCAGTAAACCTGCTCAAAGAAACGTACCCCGACCTAGCCCGCGAAGCCGCGATCTACAACGCCCCGATCGAAGACGTAATCGCCACATTTAAGACGAACCAGTTTGACATGGTATACGCGATGGCTGTCTTGGAGCACATTCACCCTGACAGTGATTGGATTTTTGCTGAAATGGCGAGAATCGCCAAATCGTATATTATCACGATAGAAGCCGAAAGCTCAGTCACCGAGAGACATTTCCCGCGAAATTACAAGCTGGTTTTTGAACCGTTTGGATTTCAGCAGATCGAAGAAGAAACCAACTGCATCAGGGCTGGCTTGGGACAGGATTTTATTGCACGGGTTTTCGAAAACAAGTGTAAGTGAATCGCCAATAGCGAGAGAAAGGAGTTTTGTAGTGAAACCAGCCAAGGAGCATACAGAGCGGTTGATCTTCTTTATCCATCTGCCGAAAACGTCCGGGACCACTTTGCTTGAGCTTATGACGAACCAGTATCCGTCGAGTGCTTTGCAGTTGGTTTATGGCAATGAAAAAGAGGCAATGACGAATCTCTCACAGGATACCACAGGAAACATACGATGTGTTTATGGCCACTTTATGTTCGGTTTGCATCAGTATACTTCCAGACCTTTTTCCTATGCAGCGATGCTGCGCGACCCTGTAGACAGGGTCATTTCATTGTATTACTTTCACAAAGAGAAACTGAGTCATACGACATTGCAGCAGTTTGTTTCATCCGACTTCCCTGAAGTAGAGAACCATCAGACTCTTTACCTGGCAGGCGGACAGTTTGACCTGCAACGTGCCAAAGCAAACCTGGCAACCTATTTTACGGTTGTTGGGATCACGGAGAGATTTGCTGACTCGTTGTTTTTGTTGATAAAGGAATTGGGTTGGAGCAACATTGATGCCTATTGGTTCACCAATAGAACACCCAATCGCCCCCATAAGGATGAGATCTCCCGGGATGCGCTTGAGTTAATCATGAAGAAGAATCAACTGGATCTTCAACTATATGCGTATGCAAAACAACTGTTTGAAGAGAAAATGGCTAACCTTGACGCTTCTACCCGCATGGAACGCGATCACTTTTTGAAAAATGTAAAAGCAATAGGAGGCTGATCGAGAGATTCACCGCGGGAGGCGAGCGTCTATTATACCAAACAAAAAATGAGGTGCTGCTGAGGCACCTCATTTCTTCTGTTCTCCTATCACGTGTTGATACACAGCAAGTGTTCGCTCCACCATATTATCGGGATGCCAGTATTTCCTCGCCCATTTCCTACTGTTTTCAGACAAGCTTTTCCGTAAGTCGGGATCCCTTATAACCATCAAAATGGCCTGATATAATTCCTCGCTGTTTCTAGGCTCAACCAGCAATCCAGTATGATGGGGTGTGAGCAGTTCCGCATTTCCGCCAACCCGGGTTGTAATCACCGGCAGTCCGATCACTTGTGCCTCCATGACAGCGAGGGAGTGGTTTTCCACAAGTGTGGGGAGTACGAATATATCGGCCTGTTTCAGCAGGTGGTAGATATCTTTGCGGTTGCCTAGAAATTGAACATTGTCCTGCAGATGAAGCTGCTGGGCCATTCTCTCCAGTTTTGGTCTGTCAACCCCGTCGCCGGCAAACAGGCATATAAAATGAGACTCCTCTTTGACTAGTTTGGCAAGAGCTTCTATCAGATAACGTTGCCCTTTGTAAGGGACGATTCGCGCGGGACAGATCATCACCAACCTGCCGTCAGATCGCGGGATGCGTTCAATCGATGCCGTCTCCTGGATAATTCTTTCCGTATTCAATCCATAGGGAATCACCGTCAATTTTTCTGGAGGGGCGAAAAAACGATTAATATACTCTCTGCGAAGCCATTCACTAGGAAGAATCGTTGCGTCAGCCAAAGAAGCTCCGAGATGTTCTTCAACAAAACTGTATTTCCAACGGATCGACCCTTCTTGTTTGATTTCACCGGTTATAAAAAATTCTTCCATCAATAATCCATGCAGGGTAGCAACATGGGGGGTCTCAGGGGGGATGACGCGTGAAAAGGCTCTGGTTGAAATCACGTCATGCGTATGGATTACGTCATATTCTTTCAAACCAAGCAAGACAGAGGCCATTTCAAAAACGTAACTCTCAATTTCTCGAAATCGGGCCCAGTCTTCCAGCTCAGGGAGTTCCTGATCAAAATAATCCATCATCATGTCGTAAAGGGGGTAGAGGATCGGTTTCTTTTCGATGATCCGTTCCTCTCCGAGTAGGTAAACATGATTCATATGCGGGTGATGGGAAAGCACATCCGCATGATGTCCGCGTTCTTCCAGTCCTTGTTTTAACACGTTCAGATAGGTGTGAACACCACCTACATGAGGCAGGTACCAGTAAGTAGCGTGCAAGATTCTCATGAATACCCTCCAGTGCAACATTCGCTCATACTCCTACGGTATTCGGATGCTGCGGCTTTTGCTCTCCGCTGATTACACGTTAACCGCTGGTTGCGCCCTATGATAGGCAGCGGTCAATGGATGCGAAAAAGGCTCTTATCCAAGGAAGAATGCCGTGTCCCTGTATGGGAATATGTTCATACCCTATCCTATAACACAGTTCTTGCTTCGGTTCTTCTGGGAGGGTTCTCATTTGTGGAATCAATATGAACGGTTGTCATTGACAAAACAAGAGATAGCAAACGGGAAACATAGAGAAGCAGTTGGCGGACTCTGGGATGAAATCGGATGCCTGCAGTTTGCCTATTTGGTGAAAAACGGCCTGCAACCGGAACACCATTTCCTTGATGTAGGCTGCGGCAGTTTACGAGGGGGCATCCACTTTATTCGTTATCTAAACAAGGGACATTACTACGGCTTGGATATCAATTCATCCCTGATAGAAGCCGGATGGAAGGAACTGGAGGAGCAAGCCTTGCTAGATCGGCTGCCTTCGCTGGTTGTGAACGATTGTTTTCAGTTTGATCAGTTCGGAGTGAAGTTTGACTTTGCCATTGCCCATTCCGTTTTTACTCATCTTCCAGCAAATGTGATTCATCGGTGTTTGGTGAATATAGATAAAGTGCTGAAACCGGGGGGCAAATTTTTCACCACTTTTTTTGAAGTGAATGACAAGTTTCACCTTGATGAGATATGGCAAAATCAAGAACTGAAAACCTACCTTGACAAGGATCCCTATCATTATCATCGTTCGCTGTTTGCGTATCTGGTCGACGGACTCTCCTTGCATATGGAGTATATTGGTGACTGGGGACACCCCCGCAATCAAAAAATGTTATCTTTTCGCAAAGGACAAGAGACCATGCCCACACAAATCATACCATGATATCCGGCAAGGGATCCCGTATAAAGCCAAGGAACCGGAGGTCGGCAAAACATGGGGCAAAGATCGAAGGCAATTGGCATTGTTGGTATGCACCGAAGTGGAACGTCCATGGTGACTGGAGCCTTGCATATTCTTGGGGCCTATCTTGGTAAAAGGGAAGATCTTGTGCCGCCTGGAGAGGACAATCCCGAAGGCTTTTGGGAACATGCCAGAATTGTTGATATACACGAAAGGATATTATCTGTTTTGAATCGAACCTGGCACACAACAGTTCCTCTTCCGGACAAATGGTGGAAAAGCCCCGTACTTCGCCCATTGCGTGAGGAATTAACTGATTTCATTCAAGCGGAACTTTTGCCACAAGAGTTGTGGGCTTGGAAGGACCCGAGAACCAGTTTATTGTTGCCGCTATGGCATGACATCTTAGAGCGATTACAGGTTGATCCTTTTTACGTGATTTGTATCAGAAACCCATTGGATGTTGCTCATTCGCTAAAAAAGAGAGACGGCTTTTCGATAGAGAAATCGTTAGGAGTCTGGAATCTATATACACTCTCATCGTTGTATTGGCTGCGGGACAAACCAAAAATTATCGTACATTACGATCATTTTTTAGAGGACTGGGAGACAAATCTAAAGCGTATAGCAAATACGTTTCATCTGTTGTGGCCGCAACAGATCAGCGAGTTGCAGCATCGCATGTCACGGTTTTTAAAACCGGAGCTCAGGCACACCAAAACTGAACTGCAACAGTTGTTTGACCACGAACAGATTGGATCATCGCTTACCAACACGTACAAGTTGTGTCTTCAGGCAGAGCATTCTGTGCAGGTTTTGGCTTCTGATGAATTCAATCAGCAAATCAACGATTTTTATCTTGACTACCGCGCTGCAGCCAACATGATCTCTGCCGATGGAGAAGACAGCAACTGTCGCATTCAAATTTTTTTGCCCTCGAACGGTCATTACTCCGAGCAGCATTCTACTGTGGCAAGGGTGTTTCCTGACGGAAAGTTCCACACGTATGAGCTTGCGTTCACAGATGATTTGTCGGGAGATTTGCGGATAGACCCAGTCAATATACCCTCCTATGTTGAAATCAAGTCGATAGAGGTAATCGATGAAAAACGGACCGTACTCATGCACAGGTCGGCAAGCAACCATTTTGCGGGGATCACGTTCGGTCATGGAACGCTTCCCTTAGGGGAGCAAAGCACCTCGCTTTCTTTTCTCTCGACCAATCATGACCCACAACTGTATGTGAGAAATCTCCCCAAAATTACGAATGCCTCCCCCTTTCGTGTACGAATCCAAATGTGTGTATACAAACAAATCTCCCCATCCCTTGGAGAAAAAATAGATGCAGTCTTTACAGCTTTGGATCGCCGGGTCAAAACCTTGTCGTATGAGATAGCGAACAAGGAGAGGATGATACAGAGTAGAGAAGGGTCGCTCCAAAGAATAGAGGACCAACTGCGTGATAGGGATGAATTGTTACGACAAATAAAAGATTTTCTCCTGAATCAAATCGTTGTGGAGCAGTTTGTCGACGATCATCGTGACCTGACCGGTTATTTTGATCGTGTCGATGCAAAAGGGAACAAAATTTTTGGCTATGGCTGGGCGAGAAATCCATTCAATGCGACGGTTTCCTCCGAGGTCATTCTGACTGCTGATGCAGAGAATGTGTTGATTGGACATTGTGTGGCCAATAAAGAGAGGAAAGATGTAGCCAACGTCTTTCGAGACAAAAGAATGAGTCGGTCCGGCTGGGAGATCGTTCTTGATAAAACAGTTTTGCAGCCTGGCCTCCATACGATCAAGGCGTATATGTATTTCAGGAATCAAAAGAAAGCATACAAACTGAATGGAGAATTTTGTATTACGATTGAATAACAACGGATCCTTCGCGAAAACGGAGGACCCGCTGTTGTGTTGCACTGGCCGGTGGTTTGGAAGAAATCACGTGATCCATTCATTGATTTTGCAGATGACAGATTCTTTTAGACACGCTAGTCTGTGCCCGCTCTCCTCCCACGATGTTCCTCTCACGCCAAGGTACAATTTTATTTTTGGTTCCGTACCCGACGGTCGCAGACAAAACCACGATCCGTCGGCAAGGTAATACTTCAGTACGTTTGATTTCGGCAGGGAAATGATCTCAACGGCGGAAGCGTCCATCTGTTTCCTCTCACCGGTTAGATAATCTTCGATTGCGGTAATCTGTTGGCCGGCTACCTCTGCCAGTCCACTTTGCCGAAAGGAAGTCATCAGAGCAGATATCTGGCCCAGTCCTGCTTTGCCTTTCCTCGTAATCGAGTACAAACTCTCACGATAAAATCCGTATGTCCGATACAGGTCGGCTAAAACCTGATGCAACGATTTTCCACGTGCCTTAAAGTAGGCACACATGTCTGCGGCAATTACCGCCGTTTGGATAGCATCTTTATCCCGTACAAAGTCGCCGATCACATAGCCGTTGCTCTCTTCCATTCCCAAAAGAAAGCGATGCTCACCCGATTGCTCATATTCACTCATCTTTTCGCCGATATACTTAAATCCGGTCAGGGTATCAACCGTCTTAACTCCAAAGTCGGTGGCAATCTCTCGGGCCAGTTCCGTGGTGACAATCGTTTTCAGTAGGACTCCGTCGGCAGGCAGTGTGCCTGCCTCTTTTCGCGCCGTCAACAGGTAGTACAGCAGCAGTGAACCAATCTGATTGCCATTGAGCACGATGTACGGACCAGGCTCTCTTTTGACAGCCAATCCTAGCCGATCAGCATCTGGATCGGTGGCGATCAGCAGATCGGCGTTGTTTCGTCCGCCGTACTCAAGGGCGAGCAAAAATGCCTGTCGTTCTTCCGGATTGAGGGAGGCAGCATGCGTAAAGTTGGGATCCGGGTCTGCTTGTTCCCGAACGACGGTCACGTGTCGATAGCCAAAGTGACGCAAACCGCACATAATCGTTTGATAGGAAGTACCATGCAACGGGGTAAACACGATGTGTACCTGCGGGTTTGCGGCGGCTGAACGCTGATCATGTATGCGTATGGTATGGAGGCAGGACAAATAAGCCTGTAAAATCTCATCATAGACCAGTCTAAACTGATCAATCCGATCGTAGTCGACCACTTCCGATACACTGATGGACAGTTCGTCTGTTACCTCGTTTATTTTCGCTGTTACCAGTTTGGCAGCCGCAGGGGTTAGCTGTCCGCCCTCTGCACCATACACTTTATACCCATTGTATTCGGGGGGATTATGACTGGCTGTGATCATGACTCCGGCGAATGCACGCAAATAGCGAATCGCGAACGATAGAAGCGGGGTTGGACACAAACGGTCGAACAAATAGACGAGAATATCGTGTTTTCTGAGCACCTTCGCCGCCTCACGGGCAAAATCGGCTGATTTTTGCCTTGAATCATAGCCAATCACAACTCCGCGACGTTTTGCCGCTTGCCCGTGATCGCCGATATAGCGAGCCAGGCCTTCTGATGTTTTGCGAACCGTATACACGTTCATGCGATTGGTACCCGGCCCCACTTCTCCACGAATCCCGCCCGTCCCGAACTCCAGGTGTTTATAAAAGCAATCTTCGAGGACATGCTCGTTTTCCCGCAAATCTTTCAGCTGTTGACGGAGGTCGCTCTCCAACTGTGAGAAATGGAGCCAGCGTTGGTATCGCTTTTTCCAATTGGTCATGGCTGAACACCTCCTGATCCTTACGAAGGACATCTGATTCATCGTATGCTCTTCGCATGGAACCGCAACGGACATGTATCCATTCCTTGAGTAAGGATGAGAACAGTACTTTTCCGCATGCTGTCCGGTTGATCTATCCACTCAACTTGCACCGGATCGTCATAGCATATTCCATGTACAAATTATGGGATTATGGCGAAAAAAGAGGTGTGTCAGCATGAAGCTTGTACTGCTCTCGGGCGGATCGGGGAAACGACTGTGGCCGCTGTCGAGTGATGCCAGGCCAAAGCAATTTATCAAGAGATTAAAAAACGGCAGCGATCAATGGGAATCGATGCTGCAGCGAGTGTGGAGACAACTGGAGAGGAACGATTTGTCCGAGATCACCTATATCTCGACGGGCGAGGCGCAGGTGGAACTCATTCACAGCCAATTGGGACAGCAGGTGCCCCTGATCATCGAACCAGAGCGCAGAGATACGTTTCCGGCGATTGCGCTTGCGGCATCGTACTTTAATTCGGCTGATGGCGACGACCTGGATGAAGTAATCACAGTGATGCCAGTTGATCCATATGTGGAGGATCAATTCTTCGATAAAATAAAAGGGTTGGAGGATGTGATACACGATTCGGATGCCAATCTTGCCTTGATTGGAGTAATGCCGACAGACCCTTCTACCAAATACGGTTATATTGTTCCTTCCCGTGAAACGAGTGACAGGAACCAGCCATTCGTAAATGTTGACTGCTTCAAAGAAAAACCGTCCAAACAAGAGGCAAAACTCCTAATCCGGCAGCACGCACTGTGGAACTGCGGTGTTTTTTCCTTTCGATTACGATATTTGATTCAGCTTATGGAAGATAGGGGGCTGCCGACACAGTATGATGACCTCAAGCGTGAATACCAACAGCTGCCCACCACCAGCTTTGACTACGAAGTAGTCGAAAAAGCGGAACGAGTCGTTGTCGCTCCTTATTGTGGTTTGTGGAAAGATTTGGGGACGTGGAATGCGTTGACCGAAGATATGCAGACCAATCTGATCGGGAACGGATTGGTAAGCGAGGAGTGCGCCAATACCCATGTCATGAATGATCTGGACATCCCGATCACCGTATTGGGTGTCTCCAACGTAGTAGTGGCTGCAAGCCCGGACGGTATTTTGGTTTCAGACAAGTTGGCCAGCCATCGTGTAAAGGAACTAGTCGAGCGACTGGAACGAAGACCAATGTTCGAGGAGCGCCGGTGGGGCTGGTACCGGGTCCTCGATTACAAAACGACGACCGAGCGGGAAGTGTTGACCAAGCGGCTATGTATTCATGCAGGGAAAAACATTAGCTATCAATATCACCAGATGCGGAGTGAAGTGTGGACGATTGTTGCCGGTACGGGTGAAGTTGCGCTGGACGGGCATTTGTACCAGGTGAAACCAGGGGATGTGCTGCAGATTCCAGTCGGTGCCAAGCACGGAGTAAAGGCGATCACAGAACTGGAAGTGATTGAAGTACAATTGGGAACCAAACTGGTTGAAGAAGATATTGTCCGCCTCTATTTGTCATGGGAAGAAATGAAAAACGCGTTTGAACTCTACTGAAAACATGATAATCTAGGAACAAGTGAAACCGTGGTACGGAGGGAACGTAATGACACTCCAGATGGCCGGGTATTCTCGCTTACAACCGCATTGCCCTCGATCGGTGCCAGGCCGAACGTAGCTCGTGGGAGATGACTGCTGCGATGATGAGCCAGCAGTTTTTTCTTTTTGCACGATAAGACGTTTGGACCGGAAACGGTGCAACTTTTTTGCAACCGCTTACGGTATAACAAAAGAGAACGCAAGCGGCTGCTGTCAGGGAAACGGTCATGGCGGCTGCTTCCCGATGTGTATTCAACCAATACCTCTGGGGAGGAACGAGAATGAGTGCGGGAATGATTGATTGGTTGGCTGAACGGGCTGCCTTGACGCCAAAACGGGTGGCGGTGACCGATCCGCAGACAGGAGAAGCGTGGTCGTACGGACAGTTAGAACAGCGTGCCAGCCGGATAGCCAGCTATCTCAGTGGTCAAGGGATTGGAAAAGGGGATCGGGTCGCTTTACTTGCGCCCAACGATCTTTGCTATTTCGACGTGTTGTTTGCTTGTATCAAGCTAGGAGCTATTTTCGTGCCGCTTAACTGGCGCCTTTCGCTTGAGGAGCTTCAGCAGATTGTCACTGACTGCACGCCTAAGCTGCTGTTGTTTCACAAGAGACAGGAGCATACGGGCTCTGCCCTGTCGATCGCCAACAAACTGGCCGTCCATAGCGAGGTGTATCACTGCGCGCTGGGTACCGGGCCGGAGCTCTCACAAGCTGAAACGACAGCGGTAATTACCGATGCTTGTATGATCTTGTACACTGGCGGTACGACAGGCAGAACGAAAGGAGTGGTGCTTTCCCATCAGGCGGTCATCTGGAACTGCCTGAATACCATTGTCAGCTGGCAGCTTAGCGCAGATGACGTAACCCCTACCTTTTTGCCGATGTTTCACACGGGCGGCTTAAACTCTCTCTGCCTGCCGGTGCTGGCCATCGGCGGCAGGGTCGTGATCGCAAGAGAGTTCCAGCCGGAACAAGCGATTCACCTGTTGGAGCGGGAAGGCTGCACAATTGCGCTGATGGTGCCAACGATGTACCACCTGGTGATCGGCTCCCCATCATTTGCCGCGGTGCAACTTCCTTCGATGCGGTCCTTTCTCTCGGGAGGGGCGCCTTGTCCACATGCCATTTACGAGGCGTTTGCCCGCAAAGGCCTCCCCTTTAAAGAAGGGTACGGACTGACAGAAGCGGGACCCAACAACTTTTATATCGATCCGCGCGAGGCGGCGGTGAAGCGTGGGTCAGTCGGCAAACCGATGTGGTTCAATCAGGTGAAACTGGTTACAGAGAACGGACGGGATGCAGAGCCGGGCGAGACGGGAGAACTGCTGATTGCCGGCCCCCACCTATTCAGCGGTTACTGGCGCCAGCCAGAAGCGACTGGTGAAGTATGGGTTGACGGTTGGCTGCGGACGGGAGATTTGGCACGACGAGACGAGCAAGGTGATTACTTTATCGTTGGCCGCAAAAAAGAGATGATCATCAGCGGCGGGGAAAATGTGTACCCACAGGAAGTTGAACAGCGGTTATTGGAGCATCCGGATGTGCAGGAAGCAGTCGTTGTCGGCATGCCGGACGAAAAGTGGGGCGAACGAGTGACAGCGGTGATCGTGCCTTCTGCTGCTGACTTGCTGACCGCTGATCAGGTACAAACATTTTGCGCCGCTAAGCTGGGGGGATACAAGGTCCCCAAACAAGTGGTGTTTGTGGATAAGCTTCCGCAAACCGGCGTTGGCAAGTTGGACAAGAAGCGGATACGGCAACTGCTGGCAGAAGCGTAGCCCGTTGGGCACAACAGCACGTCGTTTTGGAGTAGCTTACATCGATCATACGGCAAATGGGAAGAGAGGAGGAGCCTATGCATGATGCATCACGCCATTGTTAAAACCAAGCTAATGCCTCCGGCACTGCCAAAAACGGCAATCTGGCGGCCCCGGCTGATGAAGCAGCTGCGGCGACTGGTTGATCATCGGATTACACTCGTCTTTGCAGAAGTCGGCTATGGCAAAAGCACGGCGCTGTCCGCCTTTTTCCGCGACAGACGGCTGCCGGTCTGCTGGTACACGATTGGTCCTGAGGAACGTGATTTGTCTTTATTTGTTTCTTACCTGATTCACGCTGTAGAGTCGCAGTTTCCCTCGTTTGCCACAGCCAAATTGGAGTGGCCGGACCCGAGCGGCGGTGAACGTACGAAGGACGAACTTCATCGATTGTGCGCCTGGCTGGTCAACGTCCTGTGTACCAGGAACGAGCAATTCGCGATCTTGTTGGACGACTACCATTGGGTTGAACACGATGGTCCGGTCGATCGGTTTGTCCAGTGTCTGGCAGCGCATCTGCCAGAACACGTCCATCTAGTGATTGTCACCAGAACCTACCCGGGCTGGGAGAAGATGAGCACCTACAAGCTAAAAAACCAACTGTTGGAGATTGGTTATGAGCAACTTGCCTTTGACCGGGAGGAAATCCAACTCCTGCTCGACGGGGATGATGTTATAACACTGTATCCAGATGCGGTAGAGCAAGTCTACCGTCAGACGGAAGGATGGGTTCTGGCAGCAGATGCGATGCGCCAACAGTGGAAGAGGCAGCGTCATGGGGTATCCATACGGGAGGGAGAAGAGACGTTTGACGATCTGTTTCACTCGCTCCGCTCGGAAGTATGGCAGGGACAGCCGCAGGAGATTTGCCGTTTTCTATTGGAAACATCGGTCCTGGAGTGGATGAGTGGGACCTTGTGTGATGAACTGTGCGATTGGGGAGTGGGAGAGCAATTGCTTGCCTATATCCGGCGACAGGGATTGTTTGTCCGTTCCATCGACCGCGACAAATACTGTTACCATCCGCTGTTTCGATTGTTTCTGCAGCGGCAATCTTCTTGTGGAATTGCATCGACGACGAACGCACACCGGCGTGCTGCCTACTTTTTTTGGCAGCAGCAGGAGTATCTGCAGTCGATCGTCCACTTCATGGCGATCGATGACTATGATGCAGTGTCCAAACAGTTTCGTAGCCACAGTCAGATCATACTAGCAGTAGAAGACATAGAACGATTACAGTTGTTGATGCAACAGATTCCGCCAGCGGTAAAAGATCGCCATTATCACCTGTGGATCTCAGAAGGGGATCTCTACCGACGTCGCAATCAGTACGAGCAGGCTATCGCTTGCTATGCGAGGGGAGAGCGACTGGCAGAACAAGCAGGTATTCCGCTAGCTGACAATGCCGGTCTGGAAAGGAAGGCGCAAATCTTTCTGGATACGATTGAGCCGAACAAAGCGGAACAAGTACTGAAACAAGTTCTCGCCGCAGATGCAAATGGCGAGAGTGAGGTGGCTTCATCCAAGGTGGAATTGTATCAGCTAATTGCGGAAAATTTGCTCAATTCCGGAAAGAGTCTGGATGCAGAGCGGTGGTATCGTCGCTGTCAGCTGCTGCAAACCGACTTTTCAGATGAGCAGCTGGAGGCACGACTTTACTTGCGAACGGGCCGTCTTGAGCAGGCCCGTCGCTTGCTGGAGCAAAAATGGCGCAGGGAGAGCCGCGAGTGCGTCCGGCTGCGTTCCCAGACCCATCGGGATACAACGGTATTGCTCTCCTTTGTCGAATCGCTGATGGGAAACCCGGAAAATGCCAGGCAAATGGCTGAGTCCGCGATTGCGCAGGGTATGTCCGCACAAACTCCTTACCTGGAAGCGTGCGGGTGGATGAGGAAAGGCCACGCGATGCAGTTGCTGCCAGGATACGTGTCAGAACTGTCGCACATCTGCTATCGGACAGCACTGGAGTGTATGGAAGCGATTCATTTCAGACGCGGCAAGGCGGAGCCGCTAATGGGCCTCTGCCTGCTTTTGGGCCGGTCAGGACAAACGCAGCAAGCAGTAGCCTACGGCAGGCGGGCGCTAGAAGAGACGGAGAGGGCAGACGACCGTTGGCTGTCTGCGTGGATTCGCTTAAGCATTGGTATTGCTGTCTTATACGGCAGACACTGGGCGGAGGCGTCCCGCCTTTTGGCCCAGTGTCGTGACGATTTTCAGGCGTGCGGTGATTCGTTTGGGGTGACCGTCTCGCTGCTCTGGCAGTCGCTGCTCACATACCATGCAGAGCCGGATCGGTTTGAGGATGTGATGACCGGTTTCCTCGAAATGGTCGACGAAGGGGGATATTACTTCCTGCTGACCGGACGTACTCTGTTTGGACCACGAGATGTGCGGCAGCTTGTCCCATTACTGTTGGTGGCGCATCAGAAGCTGCTGCAGGCTGAGGTTAGCTCCATGCTCATCACCAATCTCCACTTGCGAGATGTGAGCTATCATCCGGGGCATTCCCTGGAGGTTGCCTCACTTGGGACATTTCATGTGCAGTTAGGTGACAAAGAAGTAGCAGAGCGGGATTGGCACCGGGGCAAAGCGAAAGAACTGTTTCAACTGCTGATTACCTGTAGGGAGCGTTTTCTGCCGAAAGAGGAGATCATTTCCCTGTTGTGGGGCAGCGCTGATGAAAAGGCGGCCAACCGAGATTTCAAAGTGGCCTTGCATGCTCTAAATGCGGCACTGGAGCCAAATCGTCAGGCTTGGTCACCCCCTTTTTTTATCGATCGCCAAGGATCCCTGTATCGGCTTCATCCTGCATCGGGCCTCACCTTGGATGCGGCTGACTTTGAACGTTGGATCAGACAAGGGCTGGGTACAGATGATGCAGAACAGGCGGAAGACTTGCTCCATACCGGACTGCGTCTCTACAAAGGAGACTATCTGCCAGATCGGCGCTATACGGATTGGTGCCGCGAGGAGCGGGAGCGCCTGCGGTTGCTATTTCTAAAAGGGGCGGAGCGCTTGGCGGCGATTTGTCTCTCTCGAGGGGCCTATGATCAAGCAATCTATTGGTGTGAACAGATCATCCGCAAAGATCCCTGCTGGGAAGAAGCGTACCAAATGTTGATGAAAGCGCACGATGCCGCCCATAACAGACATCAAGCCATCAAGTGGTACCAGCGCCTGTGCGAGGTGCTGAAAACGGAGTTCGGCGTAGAACCGATGCACGCAACACAGCGAATCTACCATAACATCACTAGGTAGGAGTGGATCAACTGATGAAAATGGATAGAGAACCGATCGGGGTGCTCAGCACCGGTCTGTACATTCCAAACTCGTTTGTAACCAGCCAGGAGATCGGTCGCCTCTCAGGTTTGCCCCAGGATGTAGTAGAAGAAAAACTGGGAATCCTGCGCAAGCCAGTGCCTGGTGAGCAAGACCATAGTTGTGAGATGGGCATTCGCGCTGCCCGTCAGGCGGTAGAAAGAGCGCAGATCAATCCAACGGAGATCGACTTGGTCATCTACATCGGGGAAGAGTACAAGGAATATCCGGTCTGGACAGCTAGCTTGAAGCTGCAGCAGGAGATAGGGGCGCTAAACGCCTGGTCGTTCGACGCGGCACTCCGCTGCTGTTCGACAGTGATGGCGTTAAACGTCGCTTGCAGCATGATGAGGGCAGATCCGTCGCTTCGAACCGTTTTGTTGGCAGGGGGATACCGCAATGGCGATCTGGTCGATTACCGCAACCCGCGCACGCGCTTTCTCTTAAACCTGGGAGCAGGCGGCGGAGCCATCCTTTTACGAAGGGGGCTACAGCGCAACCAGGTACTGGAAAGCCATCTGATGACCGATGCCTCCCTTTCTGAGGACGTTCTGATCGCCGCAGGTGGTACAAAGAATCCATTAACCGCTGAGGAAATCAAGCGGGGACGAGCCTGCTTTGACGTGCCGCATCCGGAGAGAATGAAGCAGCGACTGGAGCAGTCAATGGACCGTTTTCTCACGGTGATTCGCCACTCGCTGGCCAAAAGCGGCGTAAGTGGACGCCAGATTGATTATTTGGCAGTCTTGCACATGAAAAAGTCGGCGCACGATCAATTGCTGCAAAAACTGGGGCTGGACCAAGACAACTCAATCTACCTCAACGAGTACGGCCACATCGGTCAATTTGATCAAATCCTGTCACTGGAGTTGGCAGCGGCCAGCGGGAAACTAAAAGATGGCGATTTGGTTGTGCTGGTTAGCGCAGGGATCGGGTACGCCTGGGGAGCGACGACGATGAAATGGGGGGAGTGGAATGAGTAGTGTAATTCTGGAAACGATTGACCTGCCCAACGGGGAAACGCTGGGTTATCGCAAGCGGCCCGGCAAGGAAGAGGTGTTGCTCTTGCTGCACGGCAATATGACATCTTCGGCACACTGGGATCTTTTCTTGGAAGCCTTCGCCCCGGATTATACGATCTATGCTGTCGATTTGCGCGGGTTTGGCCTCTCCAGCTACCGACGACCGATTGAGGGCCTGAGCGATTTTGCCGGCGACGTCAAAGCTTTGGTCGACGCGCTTTCGCTTCCTGCCTGCTCGCTGGTTGGCTGGTCGATGGGCGGCGGTGTAGCGATGCAGTATGCCGCCGATCATCCCGAATCTGTGCAACGATTGGTCCTGTTGGCCTCTCTCTCCACGCGCGGATATCCTTACTACCGTCCGGACCCTAAAGAAGCCGGCGGGGTAGGCATGGCGCGCTTGAAAAGCAGACAGGAGATTGCCCGCTTGCCTAAGATGCAGTTGGTTCAAGACGCCTATGCCAGAAGGGATAAAGCGTTTTTGCGCCAGCTGTGGGACGAAATGGTCTACACGTGTCAAAAACCGACGGAGAAGCGCTACGCAGCGTATTTAGAGGATATGCTGACCCAGCGCAACTTGTTGGACGTGTACGATGCGATGAACCGGTTCAATATCAGTCGGGAAGACCATGCTGTGGCAAAGGGCAGCGGAGCAGTCGGGCGGATTACGATGCCGACCCTCGTCATATGGGGGAGGCAGGATCGTGTGATAAGCGAGCAGATGACACAGGAACTGCTGACTGATATCGGCAACCACGCCAAATGGGTAGTGCTGGATGACTGTGGCCACTCACCGCTGGTCGATGCGCTGCCTGAAGTGCTGCAATCGATTGCTGCGTTTCTCTCATCGGATGATGCAGGAAAAAGACTGTGAACGTCACAAAGATAGACAGCGATTCGTGTTGAGATAAGGGGGAGTCCGAAATGAGGCTGGAAGGGAAGACAGCATTAATCACAGGCGGTGGAGGCGGCATTGGCCGGGAGACAGCACTCCTGTTTGCTAGGGAAGGGGCACGACTGGTGATTGCCGATTATCGTGTCGACAGCGCCCGCAGTGTAGTTGACGAGGTCGCGGCAATCGGTAGCGAAGCGGAATGGATACAGGTGGACGTGTCAGACCAAGAGAGCGTCAAGCGGATGGCTGGAGAAGCTCTCTCTCGATTTGACGGAATTGACATTCTGATCAACAATGCGGGAATCACACAGGACCGGATGCTGACCAAGCTGACCACTCAAGAGTGGCAGCAGGTAATCGATGTGAACCTGAGCGGCGTTTTCTACTGCACCCAGGTATTGGTGCCGCAGATGGTGGAGAGAGGCAACGGCAAGATTGTCAACACCGCCTCCATTGTCGGCGTGCACGGCAACATCGGTCAGAGCAATTACGCCGCTTCCAAAGCAGGAGTAATCGGCATGACCAAAACCTGGGCCAAAGAATTGGGACCCAAGGGCATTCAAGTTAATGCGGTTGCGCCGGGATTTATTGAAACGGCGATGGTTGCCACCATTCCAGAGAAAGTCATCACCAAACTGCGGGAGAGTGTCCCGCTGCGACGGTTGGGCAGTCCGCTTGATGTAGCGTACGCATACCTCTTCCTCGCCTCATCGGAATCGGACTATGTAAATGGAACAGTGCTAGCAGTGGACGGTGGTCTGGTCATCTGAAAACGGGAAGCTGTAGCGGAAACGAGCGCGTCTTGTGCAACCTTTTTGCAACCGCTTTCTTTTATGATTCGGTTGCGCTGTCTTTGTTTAAACAGCAGCACTTCGCGAAGGAGGAATGACCATGAAGCGGTTGTTTTTTCTTTCTTTTCTGATTTTTTCTCTCTCAGTCAGCCTGATGTCAGTGCCGGCTAAAAAGGGTATGGCTTCTACTGCTACTTTGGAACGGGAACAGACGTTTACCAGCGTCAAGAACGGGTGGAGCAAAGTGGAGCGTTGGCATGACAGCAATCCATTATTTCAAGCGGAAGATTACCCACCCGACGGACGAGGTGACCAAGAAGGGCAGCGGCTCACCTTTTTCGGCAACGTAAAGCAGCCCCATTCCAGTCGGTTTCTCCTCTACTACGGTCCCGATTATGAGACGAATCCGATTGCAACCCCGGTCTTGTTGGTTCACGGTGCCAATGACAATGCCGATCGTGCCTGGGCCAATCCCAACGAGCTTGGTTCCTATGGTTGCGGAGCTACCTCATGTCCCGATACCGGATTGATGCAGTATCTGGCAGACAGAGGATATAAAGTGTTTGCGGTCAACTTCAGCCACAAACAAGGTGACAATTACTATACGGCTGAACATATCCACAACGCCATCTCGATCGTCAAAAACGTGACCGGAGCCGACAAAGTGGATGTAGTTGGCTGGAGCAAAGGCGCTTTTGCTGCCCGCATGTACGCTTCCTCGGTGAAAAAAAGCGGTGGCACAGCGTACGCCGGTGATATCCGCAAGCTGGTTTTGCTCGGCAATCCTAACAAGGGATTTGACTACATCTTCCGGCACGGATGGTACCACAACTTCAGCATCTTTACCGAGTGCGGCGGTACGGTAAATGCGCCTGCACCGCATACGCAGATGGTCTGCTACGGCTTGTGGCGAAATCATCCCGAGCTCTCTATCTATACGACGGCAAAAGGGAATTTTTTCCCTGGCCAGAAACAGATGCTGGCCAAATGGGATGATGTCTATCCACTGCCCATGGCAGAGCAGGACTGGTACACGACGTATTACGGCGGTCAAGGGTTTTATACCAAAGGAGATGGCATCGATACTGCGATAGAGCAGGGATCACTGGTGCAAACGATCTTGGATGCAGGAGTGCCATCCAGCATTCATACGTACCTGCTCTCCGGCAATCAAAACGACATTCCGACGATCCACAATGAACACACAGGACCAAGCGATGGAGTCGTCTTTATCGACAGTGCAGCCTCAGAAGCGGGAATCGGCAATGTTGCCGACAATGTAACTGTACAGCTCAATCACTTGGAACTAGGTTGGGCACAGTCGGCGGCCAACCAGATTGAGCAGTGGCTGCGCGAGTAGCGGAAGCGTGATAAATAGGATTGTCACGTACATCAGGTAAACAGATTCTATAAGGGAGGAGTAGGCTTATGAAAGAATTACTGGAACCAATCATGATTCAAACTGATCGTCTCCGCATCTCCGTGCTGGCGATCGGCAGTCCATCTAACCCGCCGCTGATCCTGCTCCACGGAAATGTCTCATCCAACTTGTTTTGGCGGGAGACGATCCGAGCTATGGCGGACAACTATTATCTGATCGCTCCTGATTTGCGGGGATATGGACAGACGGAAGCGCGGCCGATTGACGCCTCACGCGGTCTGAGAGACTGGTCGGATGATCTGTGGGCGCTCTGTACGGCGATGAGGATCGAACAGCCCATCAACGTAGTCGGTTGGTCAATGGGAGCGGGTGTGGCGATGCAGTATATGATCGACCATCCACAGGATGTTTCATCTCTGACGCTGGTTGCCCCTATGTCTCCTTTTGGCTTCGGAGGTACCAAGGATGTCGAGGGTACTCCCTGTTACCCTAACTACGCAGGGTCCGGCGGCGGTACGGCCAATCCCCAGTTTGTCCAGTGCATTGCGGTACAGGATCGCGGGGAAGCGGATGAGAACAGTCCACGCAATGTGATGAACCGATTTTACTTCCGCCCGCCGTTTCGAGCGGAGCGGGAAATCGAGGAGCTGTTCGTCGAAGCAATGCTCTCAACGCGAACTGGAATAGGGTATTACCCAGGTTCTTTTGAGACGTGCCAACAGTGGCCGGGTGTGATCCCTGGCAGTGATGGCATCAATAATGCGATGTCTCCGAAGTACGTCAGCCTGACAGCTATTGTAGAAGCAGAACCGAAATGTCCAATACTCTGGATTCGTGGTGCTGAAGACGCCATCGTGTCCGATCAGTCGCTATTTGACTTCGGTACATTAGGCAAATTGGGGTTGGTGCCAGGCTGGCCTGGGGAAGACGTCTATCCGCCGCAGCCGATGGTCTCGCAAATGCGCCGCCTGCTTCAGCAATACCAGGAGGCGGGGGGAGTCTACAACGAGATTGTAATTGAGGAGGCAGGACATGCGCCACATGTAGAAAAGCCAGAACGCTTTCTTACTGAACTGAGACGCTTTTTGTCCGTCCAATCGACGAAATAGCTTGACAATTTCGCTTTTTCACAGTATAAGGTATATATTGTTCTGTATCTCCAACCGATACGAAGAGATGAGCAGAGGAGGAAGAAGAGAATGAGCAGAGTAGAGTTTGCCAAAGGGTATTTTGGCCAGTTTGGTGGAAGTTTTGTACCGCCACAACTGCAAGAGGTGTTGGATTATCTAGCAGAGCAGTTCGAAACGTATAAGGATGATCCAACGTTCAACGAAGAGTACCGCTACTATTTGCGTGAATACGTGGGTCGGGAGAATCCGCTCACCTATGCCCGCCACCTGACGGAAAAACTAAACGGTGCCAAGATATACTTGAAGCGGGAAGATCTAAATCACACCGGAGCTCATAAGATCAACAACGTGATCGGGCAGATTTTGCTGGCCAAACGAATGGGAGCCAAGCGGGTCATAGCCGAAACGGGAGCCGGTCAACACGGAGTGGCGACCGCTACCGCCTGTGCCATGTTTGATATGGACTGTACGATCTACATGGGGGCAGAGGATACGAGACGCCAGGCGCTGAACGTATTTCGGATGGAATTGCTCGGAGCCAAGGTGATTCCCGTCTCAAAAGGGCAGGGACGCCTGAAGGATGCCGTTGATGAAGCACTCGACGACCTCGTGGCGAATTACCGGGACACTTTTTACCTGTTGGGATCGGCCGTTGGACCCCACCCATTTCCCACGATGGTTAAGCACTTTCAATCGATTATCAGCGAAGAATCGAAAAGCCAGATCTTGGAGAAGGAAGGGCGTCTTCCTGATGCCGTGATCGCCTGCGCGGGTGGTGGAAGCAATGCGATCGGCGCTTTTGCCCACTATCTCCAGGACAAAGAGGTTCGCCTGATCGGAGTTGAACCGGAACAGGCCGCCACCCTGACCAAGGGGGTTCCCGCTGTTATCCATGGCTTCAAGTGTCTTGTTCTGCTTGATGAGAACGGTGATCCGCAGCCAACGTACTCGATTGCGGCTGGCCTGGACTACCCCGGGATCGGTCCGGAACACAGCTACTTAAAAGAATCAGGCAGAGCCGAATATCACGCCGTAACCAACGAAGAGGTACTGGAAGCGTTCCAAATCCTGTCCAAGACGGAAGGGATCATACCCGCTCTAGAGAGTTCACACGCTGTTGCGTACGCATTGAAACTGGCACCAACTATGGATAGGGACCAGATCATCATTGTCAATCTCTCCGGCAGAGGGGACAAAGATGTGGAACAAGTGTTTCAGATGCTGCGAAAGGAAAACTAGAGACGCAGTCCAGATGCCATAACCGCACGCAATGTCCCGTATCACTGCACAAGTGGTACGGGACGTCTGTTTTAGAGGCAGGGTTGCTCGGTTGCAACACGACATCGCATAGGAAAAGGTGAGGAATCAACATGACAACGGGTGCCAAAAAGCGATTATCCTTGCAGACTCAAATGATCCTCTTGATTGGCTTTTTACTGGTGCTGCTCATCGCGTTAGTAGGATTGGCCTTTTCTTCGATCATCTCTTCTACAATTGAGGAACAAATCGGCAAGCGGGCACTGTTGGTCGCTCGAACAGTGGCTACGATGCCGGAGGTTCGAGAGGCATTTCAATTGCCGGACCCATCCAAGGTGATTCAACCGATCGCTGAACGAATACGGAGGAATACGGAAGCGGAGTTTATTGTTGTCGGCAATCGCGACGGGATACGTTATGCCCACCCCTATCCAGACCGACTAGGTAAACAAATGGTTGGCGGAGACAATGAGCAGGCGCTTGTATACGGCCGTACGTATCTCTCCAAGGCGGTTGGCACACTTGGTCCTTCCCTACGCGGTAAAACACCTGTCCGGAACGATCGAGGGGAAGTGATCGGGATTGTTTCCGTTGGCTTTTTGCTGAAAGATATCGATCTGGCCATTGCCGGGTACCTGAAGCAGGTCCTCGTGATCGCCTTCTTGGCAGTTATTGTCGGGATTTTCGGAGCCATCTTCTTGAGTCGACGCTTCAAACAAGCGATATTCGGATTGGAACCGGCAGAAATCGCCGCCCTGTTTGTCGAGCGCAACGCTGTACTGGAGTCGGTCAGAGAGGGCATTATCTCCATCAACCGGGAAGGACAGGTCACGATGATGAATAAAGCGGCGAGCGCCATCCTGAACCTTCCGCAGGTTACAATTCAGGAAAAGCTCTCGATTGAGGAAGTGTTTCCGGCGACCAAGATGCCGGAAGTGCTGAAGACGGGCGAACAGCAGCTTGATCGCGAGATTGTCGTAGCGGGAAAAGAAATTATCGTCAATCGGATTCCGGTAAAGGTAAATGAGCAGGTGATCGGGGTTGTCAGCAGCTTTCGTTTAAAATCCGAGATGGACCTGTTGGCCAAAGAGTTGTCTCAGGTGAGGCAGTATGCGGAAGCGCTGCGTTCCCAGACGCACGAGTTTCACAATCTGTTGTATACGATCTCGGGACTATTGCAACTCGGAGCGACACGAGAGGCAATTGAACTGATCACCCAGGAGAGTTCTACTCAGCAAGAATTGATCACCTTTCTTGTGAAAGCGCTTCACGATCCGTATGTAAGCGCATTCTTCGTAGGTATGCACAACCGGGCCAAGGAACTGAAGGTTCGGTTTACGATTGATCGTGACAGCAGTCTGCAGCGGCTTCCTGAGCATCTGCCGCATCAACTGATGATTATCCTGCTTGGCAACCTGATTCAAAACAGCTTTGACTCCGTACTGGATCAAGATCCGGCCAACAGAGAAGTTCTCTGTTATCTTTCTGACAGAGGAGATGACATCCTGCTGGAAGTTGAGGATTCAGGAAAAGGAATTCCTGAAGAGAAGGTGGAGAAGATTTTTGAGTACGGGTACTCCACAAAAGAAGGAGAACACCGCGGGATCGGTTTGACTAAGGTAAAACAAATCGTCGATGATGCCAGGGGGTATATCCTTGTCAATCGGAGTGAATTAGGTGGTACTTTGTTTACGATCTCTTTGCCGAAAGTAAGGGAGGTAGTCGATGAATAAGCAAATACGGGTACTCATTGTGGAGGATGATTTGCGAATTGCTGAGATCAATCGACGCTTTATAGAAAAAATCGAAGGATTTGAAATCGTCGGTCTGGCCTGCGACGGGGCAGAGGCAAAGGAGCAGATTGAGATTCTCGAACCGGATCTGCTCCTGCTCGATGTGTATTTGCCAGATATGCTGGGAGTAGAACTGGTGCGATACGTACGTATCCACTATCCTGAGTTGGACATCATGATGATCACCGCTGCCAAAGAGGTAGAGACCCTGCGTACGGCATTGCGCGGGGGTGTCTTCGACTACATGATCAAGCCGATCGTTTTCGAACGTTTTCGGGAGCGGATGGAAGCGTACCGCAAGCAGTTTATCCGTCTTCATCAGTCAGACACGCTAGAGCAGGAGGAGATTGATCGTTTATGGGCGAGAGGACGGGAGGCAGGAAGGTCCATCACTCCTCAATTGCCCAAGGGAATTGACAGTGTCACCTTGGAAAAGGTGAAGGAAGCGGTGGCAGCAACCAGTGGGACGGGCGTAACCGCAGAAGATGTGGCAAAAGTGATTGGGGCCAGTCGGACAACGGCACGGCGCTACCTGGAGTTCCTGACGGAAGCAGGACAAGTGTATACGGATCTGGTCTATGGGACGGTAGGCAGACCAGAAAGACGATATATCTGGAAAAGCGACTAAGCAGTCGTGAACAAAATGGACAAAATAATCGTAATGTCCATTAAAGCGTTTACGTTCAAAAACTATCCCCCTCTCTGCATGGATGGTACTGTAGATGTAATCGTGGAAGCGGTTCCACGACAGAGGAGAAAAGGGGGATTTGAATGAGAAAAAAACAATGGACCTACAGTTTATTGTCTCTGGTTTTGCTTTTCGGGCTCTCAGCCTGTGGAGGCGGGACAGAATCGACTGCCGGAGAAACGCAGACCAGCTCCAAACCAGAGACACCCTCAGCAGCTTCTGCCTATCCGGAGAAGCCGCTGGTCGTCGTCGCACCATCCGGCGCCGGCGGTGGTTGGGATAAGACAGCTCGCTCCATGGCAAAAATTTTGGTTGAGAACAAACAGGTCACGCAGCCGATCACGGTTGAGAACAAGCCAGGTGGCGGTGGGGCTGTATTCCTTGCCGAGTACGTAACCAAGGATCAGGGAAATGATTATCGTTTATTTGTAAATTCGCCGCCCTTGCTGATTAATCACAGCAAAAAGGAGGGTAACAGTCCCTTTGGATACGAGGATGTGACACCGCTTGCCCAGTTGACCAGAGACTTTGGTGCGATCGTAGTGCCGGCAGACTCGCCTTATCAGGATCTAAAAAGTCTGCTTGAAGCTTTGAAAGCCGATACCACTAAACTGACGATAGCAGGCGGATCGGCACCTGGCTCGATGGATCATCTGATAGCCGTACTGCCTGCAGCAGAGTACGGAATCGACCCGAAAGCGGTGAAATACGTCTCTTACGACGGTGGAGGCGAAGCGATGGCAGCTTTGCTGGGCAATAATGCTGATGCCATTGCCACCGACGCTTCCAATGTAGGAGAGTATCTCAAGGCGGGCCGTATTCGTGTCCTCGGTGTCAGCTCGACCGAACGACTTGGCGGAGACCTGGCAGACATCCCAACGTTCCAGGAACAAGGAATCGATGCTTCGTTTACGATCTGGCGCGGGGTCTTCGGTCCACCGGAGATGTCGGCGGATGCCATCGCGTTTTGGGACAAAGCGTTAAAAGAACTCTCTGAGAGCGAAGCCTGGCAGGCTGAATTGAAGCGGAACAACTGGGAGAGCGAATATAAAGATTCAGCTCAGTTTAAAACGTTTCTAGCAGAACAGGATAAACAGATCAAAGAACTTCTCACATCATTGGGTATGGCCAAATAGAGAGGGGGACCCATCCCCTCTCCCGTTTTATGAGGAGGATTTTGATGAACAAGCGGTTTGATCGGTACGTTAGTATTGTTTTTGTCCTGATTGGTACGTTTTTTATTGTCGAGAGCCGAAATATTTCGGCAAGTGCGTATGGCAGCGAAGTAGGCCCCAACCTCTTTCCAATGGGATTGGGAATCTTGCTGATCCTCATCAGCTTTCGGCTGTGGATGGAGACGGCCAGACGGCGGGAAGAGGATCGTCCTTCCGCACCGGTACATCACAAACGGCTGCTGTCATTTGTAGTCATCACCATCTTGTACGCGCTTACGCTGGAGCAATTGGGATATATCATCAGTACGTTCTTGTTCCTATTTATCGGATTCCTTTTGATGAACAAAGACAAATGGTGGAAATCGGCATTGATCGCTTGCTGCTTCTCGCTCGTTGTCTACTATGCGTACGTAGAAGGGTTGAAGGGTACCTTGCCCGGATGGCCGTTATGGATGAGCTAACGGAAAGGAGGGAAAACGATGTCAGCTTGGTCCTTTTTGCTGGACGGATTTGCGACCGCTCTGCAGTGGCACAATCTATTGTTTGCCTTTGTCGGGGTGTTGATCGGCACGTCTGTCGGAGTTTTGCCAGGGATCGGACCGATGAGTGGAGTTGCCCTGCTGATCCCGGTATCGGCCTCTATCACCAGCGGTTTGCCGCCGGAAGACGCGGCTGCCAGTGCGCTGATCCTGTTGGCCGGCGTTTACTATGGGGCGATGTATGGTGGATCGACAACTTCGATTCTCCTCAACACACCTGGTGAATCGTCTTCCGTCGTAACCACATTGGATGGCTATCAGATGGCCAAGCAGGGGAGAGCAGGCGCAGCGCTTTCAATCGCAGCAATCGGCTCCTTTGTGGCTGGGATTGTTGCCCTTCTCGGGCTGGTCTTTTTGGCCAATCCTCTATCGGAGATGGCATTGCAGTTTGGTCCGGCGGAGTATTTCTCCTTGATGATCCTGGGGCTCTGTGCAGTGAGCGGGCTTGGCGGCAGATCGATGACAAAGGCGTTGCTAATGACCGTATTTGGTTTATCGTTGGGGACGGTCGGGATAGACAGTGTATCGGGTGTCGCCCGGTTCACCTACGACATACCCGTCCTCTATCAAGGATTTGAGTTCTTGACCATAGCTGTTGGTTTGTTCGCGTTGGGTGAAGTGTTTCGCACGATCCATGAGAAGGAGCAGCAGAGTGGATCGATTGCCAAAGTGGGCAGGATCGTTCCTTCAAGGAGAGAGCTGAAGCAGAGTGCGGCTCCGATCATGAGAGGTTCCCTGTTGGGATTTTTCATCGGTCTTTTGCCCGGAGCAGGCGCTACGCTATCGTCTTTTTTCTCCTACATCACGGAGAAAAAGTTAAGCAAGCATCCGGAACGTTTCGGAACCGGCGAGATTGCCGGCGTGGCGGCTCCGGAATCAGCCAACAACGCCGCCTCAGGAGGAGCGATGATCCCCTTATTGACGCTGGGCATCCCAGGTTCTGGCACGACAGCGATTCTGATGGGGGCGCTGCTGATGTACAACGTCCAACCCGGGCCATTGTTGTTTTCCGATCATCCAAAGGTGGCTTGGGGATTGATAGCCAGCATGTTTGTCGGTAATCTAATGCTGCTGATCCTCAACATGCCACTGGTAAAGGTGTTTGCCAAGATCATCGAGACACCATCCCGGTACCTGCTGCCGATCATCATCGCCATCTCCGTTTTTGGAGTTTATGCCGTGCAGGTGAACACATTTGATCTGATCCTGCTGGTTGTCTGCGGAGTTGTCGGCTATTACTTGTCGAAGCATGATTACCCTTTGGCGCCGCTGGTGCTTGGGCTCGTATTGGGACCGATGATTGAGAACAACATGCGCAGAGCTTTGACCACTTCCAACGGAGACTTTACTGTCTTTCTCACGGAACCGTTATCGCTGGTGTTCCTGATTTTGGCGGCCTTGTGGATTGGCGTGCCGCTGCTGTTGAAACGGCGAGGAAAAAAATTGATCATTGCAGAGGAAGCATAAAGAGAAGCTGTCCAGTTATTTGGGAACTGGGCAGCTTCTCTTTTCTGTTGCGATCAATTGGTGTGAACCGTGTGCTGTTTCGTATTCATCTAGCGGTTTTCAACCAGATATTTGCGATAAGCGAAATGATTCGTAGGGCCGATGTACTGATTCAGACGGAAAGAATGACGAATCGCTTCCGTAATGAAACGTTTCGCGGTAAAAATCGCTTCTTTTACGGAGGCTCCTTTTGCCAATTCAGCCGTTATCGCCGCTGAATAGGTACAGCCAGCACCATGTGTATAAGTGGTCTCAATCCGGTCGCCCTCCAACAGTTCAAACACGCTGCCGTCGTAGAGCACATCGATTGCTTTCTCATGCTGCAGCTTACCACCGCCTTTGACCAGTACGAACTTGGCGCCAAGCGCGTGAATCCTGCGAGCGGCCTCTTTCATATCCTCAACCGTTGTAAGCGGTGGCAGTTGGCTCAGCTGTGAAGCTTCGAACAAGTTTGGTGTTACCACTGTTGCCCGCGGGACCAGTGTCTCACGTAAACTGACGGCCGTTTCTGGATGCAGGACCTGATCGACGCCTTTGCAGATCATGACGGGGTCAACGACAATGTTCTGCAGCTTGTGACGATCTATGGTTTTGGCTGCCAGTTCGATAATATCAGTCGAGCCGAGCATCCCCGTCTTCAAAGCCTGAACACCAACTCCGGTGATGATCGTCTCCAACTGTGCTTCCACGGTCTCTACCTGAACCGGAAAAACATTGTGAAACCAGTCGTTGTGCGGGTCCATTGCTACAATCGTCGTGAGCGCGGTCATCCCGTACACGCCTAATTCCTGAAATGTCTTCAGGTCAGCTTGAATGCCTGCACCGCCACTGCTGTCTGATCCGGCAATGGTGAGAGCTTTGTAAATCTCCATATCACATTCTCCTTACAATCAACGAGGTAATAACCCTATTGAAGAGCAAAACGGTAAGAGTGTCAATAGATTTTGCAGGAGAAAGTTCAGTTAGGTACCTGGCGTCTTAACCGGTGCCCCTTTTTGATTCGGTTTGATCCGTCACAGGGACATATGTCACATCATCCGTCATCGCGTCACAGTGCGGGCAGTAACAGGAGATGGTCACTTTATGCTGGCACGTGGAATGAACCAACTCATAGTGTTTGGGCTCCAGATATCGATTGCCCCAGATTGCCAGCGCATGCAGTACGTGCTGCAAATCTTTGCCGATCTGGGTTAGCTCGTACCTGTAGCGCGGCGGGTGTGAGTGATAGAGGATCGATGCTACAAGCCCCTCACGTTCCAGCATTTGCAGCCGGTCAGAGAGAAGATTGGGAGCAATCCCCGGCAGTGATTGTTTTAATTCATTAAATTTTGTCTTTCCGAATAATAATTCACGTATGATTAACAGCGTCCAACGGTCACCGATCAAATCCAACGTGCAGGCAATATTGCACGGCAAATTATAGGTTTTGCTCATCATTTTCCTCCTTAACTGCAGGCCAAATCGGTTGGCTTCTGCCAAGCCGTGGGAATCCTTGGCATAAATCTCTCCTAAGCATAATCAAACTTCACAAGAATCTCAACCAGGTAAAAAAGAAAAAGTAAGTTGAAAAAATATACCTTATAACTTATGATTATGGGTGTGGAGAAATTATCCAGATAATCCTATGAGTGAAAAAGGAGGAAACCATATGACGGAAGCTGAACAGGCTAAAACAGCCACAAGAATGTTGCGGATTTTTATTCTATGCGCCTTTCTTGTGGGATTAGACTCGCTCATTGTCGGTCCGCTGGTTCCGGTGATCTCTGACGACTTGGCATTTCAGCCGGAGCTGGGGGGATTGCTGGTGACCGCGTACGGGCTGTTGTTCGGGTTGGCTGCTCCGCTGTTC
Source organism: Brevibacillus humidisoli (assembly GCF_020923435.1). Lineage (NCBI taxonomy): Bacteria > Bacillati > Bacillota > Bacilli > Caryophanales > Paenibacillaceae > Brevibacillus > Brevibacillus humidisoli. The sequence goes on from NZ_CP087263.1 coordinate 1,763,696, forward strand.
GGACCGATTTCCGATCGCTGGGGCCGCAAGCAGATGATCCTGCTCGGGATGTTCGTGTTTTCGATTGGAACTGCTCTAACTGCGGTTGCAACTGATCTGACTACGTCATTAATCTACCGGGGGATTGCCGGACTCGGCGGAGCTATGTGCATGCCTAGTATTTACGCCCTGATTGGCGATACCTTTTCCAACGAAAAGAGAGGCAAAGCAATGGGCCTGATCACCGGAGCGATTATTGGCTCACAGGTATTGGGGATACCAGCCGGTACCTTCATGGCCAAAGTGGGGTCGTGGCAGATCTCCTTTTGGGCGATAGCAGCTCTGGGACTGCTGGCATTCCTGATCGTTTTGGTGGGGATTGCCAAGACACCGGCAAGACGGCAGATTCCGGTGGGACCAGTCAAAGCGTACATGCTGCAGTTTAAGACAGCCTTCACTATTCCCTCGGTCTTGTTTGCTCTCTTGTGCACGTTCTTGTGGACTGCCGGTTTGCAAGGGATGTTTGCTTATGTAGGGGTGTATTATGAAGAGAACTTTGGGCTGGAAGTTAATGAAATCGGGATTGTTGCCATGTTTGCCGCTGCAGTAAGCGTGATCGGCAGTGTGATCGGTGGACGGATGTCAGACAAGGTCGGGCGGAAGACGATGATCGGAATCGCTTCTGTCATGTCAGCGATTGGAGTCCTAGTCTTCTCCACGATGACACAATCGTTCTGGGGTGCGTTCATTTCCCAACTATTCTGGGCAGGTTTTGTCGGCATCGGGCAGGCTACTTTGACTGCGCTGATCTCCGAATTGAATCCAAGTGTGCGCGGAACCATCATGTCTTTGAACAGTTCGGCACTATACTTGGGAATGATGGCGTCAACTGCAGTTGCCGCCGCCATGCTGCAATCCGGTCTCTCCTATCTGGCCGTAGGGATTATGTGCGCCATCTCTGCCATTCTGGTGATGCCGCTGACGATGTATCTGGTGAAAGAGGGCAGTGAGCCGGCAGCACCAGAAACTACAACGGCCAAATAATCCTCCATTTGCAGGAGGAACCTCACACATCACCTTATCGGGAAACGGTTCTCGTTTCCCTCTCCCTCCTTTTTTCTTTCAGATGTCCTACACGTTTAAATAGTGAAAAAATTAAAAAAAATTTTTTGATTTGTTGCCTAAAAGGCACGTCCGTAGTAATATACTAACATATTTACCAAAAAATAATACTTAGCTTGCATTCCATTAACATCAGTGGAATACAATTCATCTTGTGGTCTGTAGATCCTAATTTGGATGCCGCTTCTTGATGGGAGGTGATGAACCAGCGCTCAGTATGGAGCTTGAAGACCTGCCAAGTCATACCTTGGCCTGCGAGGTGATCATTGATTGGTAAGCGGCAAGAAAATCCTGGTTACAGGCGGATCACGCGGCATCGGTCGTGCAACAGTGTTGGCCCTCGCCAAAGCGGGAGCTGACGTCGCCTTTACGTATCACAGTAATACGGCAGCAGCCGAAGCTGTCTGTCAGGAAGCGGAAGAGGCGTCAGCACGAGTTTTGGCGCTGCAAGCAGAAGCAGAACAGTTTGAAAAAACAAAAGAAACAGTGGAACACGTGCGCCAGATGCTTGGCGGGCTGGATGGGGTGGTTCTGAATGCTGGGATTACCCGAGACCGACCGCTGGTGATGATGCCGGAAGAGAGTTGGGACGAGGTTATGACAACCAACCTCAAAGGGACATTCAACTACGCTCGTGCCGCAATTTATGACATGGTTCGTCAGCGTTCTGGACGGATTGTCTGTGTCAGTTCCGTGAGTGGTCTGGTAGGCGTGCCTGGACAGACCAATTACGCGGCTACCAAGGCGGGCCAGATCGGCTTCGTCAAATCGCTTTCCAAGGAGGTTGCCGCATACGGAGTGACCGTGAACGCCGTTGCACCGGGTTTTATTGAAACAGACATCTGGGAATCGATACCCGAGTCAAAACGGGAAGGAATCATGAATAGCATCCCGCAAAAACGACTGGGAAAAGCGGAAGAAGTAGCTGCCGCGATCCGCTTTCTACTCTCGGAGGAGGCAGCCTATATCACAGGTAGTGTGCTGGTCATTGATGGTGGACTCAGCTCGTAGGTGCGAGCAATCCGCCTTAATGAAAATATTTTGTGAGGAGGATTTCACGATGAATGAACAGGAACTGCGCAGTCAATTGAAGTCGATTGTTGCCGAGATTATCGAGGTGGATGACTTTGGAGATGATGAAAACTTCGTCACAGACCTGGGTGTTGATTCGATGATGGCGCTCGAAATCGTGGCCCGTATTGAAAAAACGTATCGAATCCGAATTCCGGAGGAGTACCTGCCGGAAGTGAAGTCGCTTAACGATGTGACTCGCATCGTGACACAAGTCATGCAGCCGATCAGTGGCTGAGCAAAAGAAGATAAGGAGGGAGAGAAAATGGTCCGGCGAATCGCGGTTACTGGGCTTGGAGTGCTTTCTCCGATAGGTATCGGCCATCAAGTGTTCTGGCAGCGACTCGTTGCAGGAACAGTGGGCACGAAGCCGATTCGCTCATTCGATTCAAGCATGTTTGACGTACATAATGGGGGAGAAGTGGACGACTTCGACCCCGTTCCCTACTTCCAAGTCCTCGATCCTACTCTTTGCGGACGCACCACCCAGTTGGCAGTTGCAGCATCCCGTCTGGCTGCCGAAGATTCAGGAGTGCTGGATGGTGGATACGACCGGCAGCGAATCGGCATCTGCATGGGAACGACGATGGGCAATCAATCGATTGTGGAAGACGAGAACGATCGGCAAATCCAGAGGAAGGATTCGTTAGACTCTGCGCATATCTCCCATTACCCTGAATCCTTTATTACCGCAGCCGTTGCACAAGAGTTAGCGGTAGAAGGACCGTGCCAAGTCATTCCCACTGCTTGCGCGGCTGGCAATTACGCGATCAGTTGGGGTGCGGATCTAATCCGCGACGGGGTCGTGGACGTGGCGATTGTCGGTGGCGCCGACGCCATGTCACGCGGTTGCTTTGCCGTCTTCCACAGATTGGGCGCGATCGCCCCGCAAGTCTGTCAGCCCTTTGATTTAAACCGCAAGGGCATGATGGTGAGCGAGGGAGCAGGCGTGCTCGTCCTGGAAGATTACGAGAAAGCAGTCTCTCGCGGCGCCCATATTTACGCAGAGTTACTCGGATACGGCTTGGCCTGCGATGCTTATCATCCTACCGCCCCTCACCCGGAAGGGATCGGAGCAGAAGGGGCGATGCGAAAAGCCCTGGCCGACGCTCAATTGAATGAGACATCTGTATCGTACATCAGTGCACACGGTACAGGTACCCGCGCAAACGACTCCTCTGAATCACACGCAGTCCGCAAGGTATTTGGAACAACAGCTGATGAGATTCCAACAAGTTCGATTAAATCGATGCTGGGACATACAATGGGTGCTGCTAGTGCCATTGAAGCTGTTACTTGCGCTCTTACCATCTACCACTCTACCATTCCTCCAACGGCTAACTTCCAAGAACCAGACCCGGAATGTCTGCAGCATATCGTACCCAATAAAGCGATTTCCTACCCGATCGATGTCGTGTTAAGCAATGCCTTTGCATTTGGTGGCAATATCTCCACGATCATTATGGGGAGAGTGTCGTAACATGTCTAATCAAGCAGAATCCATTGCGATTACCGGAATCGGAGCAGTGTCGGCATACGGCTTGGGTGTAGAGTCTCTCTGGTCTGCTATCGGCAAGCGCGTACCGCGAAAAACCTTGATCCACGATCAGGAGGCGCCAGAATCGGATGTGCTGTATGGGCTTCAAGTAGGAGAGTGGAATCCTGCCGAACTGCTCGGCAAGCGCGGTTTGCAGTTTTTGCGACCGAGTACGAAGTACTTGCATGCCGCTTCCTTGCTTGCCCTGCAGGATGCCAAATTGTCGCCCAAGTCGCCTGATCCTGATGAAGTAGGGATTGTGGTCGGCAGCAACTTGGCTGGTTTGCAAAGTATTACGGAGTACGATTTGACTGCCGTGACCGAGGGCCCCCAATACGTCAGCCCGATGGAAGCTCCCAATACGCTGGCCAATGCGCCCGCTTCTCATCTGGCAATACGAGTTCAGGCAAGAGCTTTTAACACCACCATTGCTTCCGGTCAGTGCGCCGGTTTTGACGCCTTAGGCTACGCTTCCAAGATGCTGAGGGAAAAGCGGGCGCGTTACGTGATCGTGGGAGGGGTGGAAGAATTAAATCCGCGGGTGATGTGGGTGTACCGGAATGCAGGCGTACTGCCCAAGGATCGTCCAGAGGATGCAGGCAAGCCGTATCGATTGGACAGTACGGGGTGGCTTCCAGGCGAAGGGGCAGCGGTGCTGATCTTGGAGCGTAAAGAGGACGCCCAAAAACGGGGTGCCAAGATCTTGGCAGAACTACTCTCCTGGTCAAGTTCCTTCGCGATTTCCTCGTCACCTGAGAAGCGCTCCGCAGGACTGGAGAGAGCAATTCGAGATGCACTGGTCACAGCACGAATAAACCCGAATCAGGTCGATTTGGTCCTCTCAGGTGCCAATGGATTGGTAGAACAGGATCGGGCGGAAAGCTTAGCTCTCCGCACACTTTTTGCCGACCATCCAGACGTTCCCGTACTGCCGGCCAAAGAGACGCTGGGAGAATGTTACGGTGCCAGCGGCACGTTTCAGTCGATTGCGGCAGTCTGTGCGATCAACGAGGGGACGATTCCCGCTGCCTACCGGATTGCTGCGGACGAAGTCGCTGCCGCTTCTAACATGCAGGAACTGCCCGGAGGTGAACTTCGATCCGGCAGTCAACGAGGGACGGTACTGTTGACCAGTCAAGATCTGTTTGGATCGGCAAGTGCGGTCGTTCTGGCCGGATCTCGGGAATAGAGAGGGGGCAATGGAGATGATGACGGTTCGGTTAGGCTTTGATGAGGTTCGTCGTCTACTGCCTCAAAGCTATCCGTTTGTCCTGGTGGACGTGATCGAGGAGTGGGAAGCCGACAGCCGTATTGTATGTCGGAAAAATGTGACAGGGAACGAGTGGATGTTCCCTGGGCATTTTCCCGAACGCGCGATCTATCCTGGCGTGTTGTTGATTGAGGGCATGGCACAATCGGCGATCTTGCTGTTCCGATTGGACGAAAGCAAGTCGGACAGCGATCGTTCTGCGTTCATGATCGCCGGCGTAAAAGCCCGCTTTCTGCGGCCGGTTGTGCCTGGTGATCAGATCCGTTATGAGTGCACGGTGATAAAAATGGTAAGTACGGGTGGGGTCGTGGAAGCGACTGCCCAGGTTGACGGTGAGATCGTGGCAAAGGCTGATCTCACGTTCGCCGTTCAACCATGAGGGGGAGAGAAGCGGTGAAAACAGATGTTGTGGTAATGGGTGGCGGGGTGGCCGGCTCTGCATCAGCCTTTTTCCTGGCCATGCAGGGACTCCAAGTCGTTGTCGTCGATAAGACTCGGTTCCCCAGAGACAAGATCTGCACCTCGACGGTCAATCCGTATGCGATGACCTATCTGATGAAGATGGGTGTGATGAAAGAACTGATGTCAGACGGGATGATCCCGATTGAAGGCATGCAGGGATACAGCTATGAGGGAACCTCATACCGCGGGTATTATGAACCGCACTATCCGTTTGTCAACTTCGGCCACACCATCCCCCGTTATCGGTTGGATGCGGCTTTGTCCAATCGGATTAAACAACTACCTCAGGTAACACTGTTGGAAGACTGGGCCGTAGAAGAAGTGATTACGGATCACAGCGGACGAGCGATTGGTGTGCGTGGCAATCACAAGGGACATAGCGCATCGATTTCTGCCGATTTTGTGATTGACGCTGCCGGTAGAGGATCGATAGTCGCCAGAGAGAATGGCCTTTTTGAGATGATGAGGGATCACGAACGGTACGCGGTAGTTTGCCAGTATGAGGGGGTGAAGCCTCCGTATCCGCTGTTTACGATTGGAACGGATGAAACGATTGGTCCCGGTTACTTTTGCATTTTTCCGGTGACCGACAGCGTTTCGATCGTCGGTTTTATACTCGACCCACAGGTGTTTTCCACGGTGAAGCCAGATCCGGCAGGATGGGTCGATGCATTTGTGCAGCGTGACGAGTGGGTGGTGCGGGAATGGCTGTCATCGGCCAGGAGAGCTTCTGACGTGGTAGCGTTTGGGCCGCTCGCTTTTACGACGAAACAGATCACCAGGAACGGTATTTTAATGGTGGGAGATACGACCGGGTTTTTTGATCCTCTTACCGGCGAAGGGATTGGCATGGCGATTCGCTCCGGGGAACTGGCAGCCCAAACGGTCGCCAGGCTGCTGGGGGGAGGCGCTAATTGGGAACAGGAACATGCCCTCTACGAGCAGACGTTTATGGCGGAAAAGGCAGAAAGTCTGGAGCAGTCCAGGCAGATGCACCGGATGCTGAAAAGGCCAGCGGCGTACAATCGCTTCGTTGAGGCACTGAGCCACAATCAGGAGGCAGCCAATTGGGCAGCCCGTTCGTTCGCCAATATGCTTCCGCCAGGAGAACGTGTTTCCGGTCGGCTTTTTGAGCTGGTTACCAGCAAACAGTAAGGGAGAGAGGGGGATGAGCGAGATGAGCGAGATGTTTTCCGGACGTACATACCTGATAACCGGTGCTGCCCGCGGGATTGGCAGAGAACTGGTAAAACAATTGGTTACCGATGGTGCCAACGTCTACTATACCTACTATCAAGATCAGGAACATGTAGAGAGTCTGCGAGAAGAACTGAGCGAATACAGAGAGCAGTTGGACGGAGTGGAGCAGGACGCACGTGATCCGGAAGGGGCCAAACGGGTAGTTGACTTGGCATTAGCCCGCTTTGGCAAGATTGATGGACTGGTGAACAATGCCGGGTACAAACTGGATCGTTCATTTGTGATGATGCAGGATGAAGACTGGGCTGATCAGATGAACATCAACCTGAACAGCGTCTACTATTATTCGCGCGCCGTTGCCTATTACATGATCCGGCAGAAGTATGGACGAATCATTTGCATGGGGGCCGTAAGCGGCGCGCTGATCGCAGGTCCCTATCAAGTGGCATACGGTGCCTCAAAAAGCGGATTGGTCGGTTTTACCAAGTCGTTGGCTTATGAACTGGCCCGCTTCAATATTACGGTCAACATGGTTACCGGAGGCATGATTGACACCGAAGGGATGAAGTTTCCCCGCGAGATTCGCGAAGTATGGGCAGAGCACATTCCGCTGCGCAGGCTTGGCAATCCACAGGAAACGGCTTCCCTGGTCAAATACCTGTTGACTCCGATGAGTGATTATATTACCGGACAAAACTTCGTGATTGACGGGGGAATGACCCTGCTTGGCTTTACCAACATCGAAAAAATGCTTCCTACCTATTACAAAGGGTCGACGAATCTGGGCAAAAGCCTGGTTACGTAAAAAGGTATCGTTTCCATAACCTGAGCGAAATAGAGGAGGCTTGTATGGAGAAACAATCTGGAGTTGTCGGCAAAGAACGAACGGTCCGCGGTGAAGCAGTATTGGAAAACAAATACGATGCGATCGTAATCGGTGCAGGAATCGGAGGCTTGTTCGCTGCCAATTTTCTGGTCAAAGCCGGTGTCAAAACGCTGCTCATCGAACGGCATAACGTGGTGGGGGGATACCTGCAAGGCGGCTGGCACAAAGGTTTTTACTTCGACTATGGCACACAGTCTAACGAGATCAAGGGGGCGATTCTGCCTGCCCTGCAGGTCTTGGAGCTGGATGATCGGGTTACGTTTCACCAATGCCACCATCGCTTCATGAGCAGCGAAGGACTTGATCTGAGCTACCACACTCTCGACGATGCAGAGCGTGCATTTGTGGAAGCGTACCCGGAGAGTGAAGCCGGTCTGCGCAACTATTTCCAATACTATCGCCGTGTGACCGAAGTAGCCAAACTGGTCAACGAGGAAGGACTGGGCAGCATCATCACGACTAACTCCACGTCCTTTATGCCGGATTATCACGCCTATTGGAAAACGAAACCGTATTACGAAGAAATGATGGATTACGATTCGATTCACTCCTGGCGGAAAGCGAGAGAATTCCTCGGTGGAAACAGCCGCGTCGCGAGAGTGTTGACCCACTTTGGCTATCGCAACCAAAGTGCACTCTCGACCGGAATCTTCTGGCATTTGTGGCGTGACGACTACTACTACAATGAGGGCGGCAAGCAGGAGTTTGTCGATATGCTGGCAGACGCATTTGTCGAACGCGGCGGCACCCTGGCGATGGAAACTCATGTCGAAGAGATTCTGGTTGACGATGACGCCGCTGTAGGTGTTCGGTTAGCCAACGGCAAAGTAATCCGTGCCGAACATGTCCTCTCCAATGCCGACATGCGCATGACGATGGAACGGCTGTTGGGAGGCCACGAAGCAGTGCGGGGCTGGATCGACCAGATGCGCAAGACAACGCTCAGCGAAGCATTCTACACCGTCTACCTGGGTCTGGACATGTCGCCGGAAGAGTTGAACGAGTACCTGAAAGGCGCCCATCATAGCTGGATTTTCCCCACACACAAGCCACTTGCTGAACCGTTTGATGTCTCGTTCCACGGGAGCCTGCCGATGGAAATCTCTGCACCCTGCTTGCACGATCCATCGCTCGCCCCCGGTGGAAAATCTAACGTTGTCCTGCAGACGTTCAGCTTCTATGACTGGATGAACCGCTGGGAGATCAACGCCGATGGTCGTCGGGCATCCAAGTACCGTGCGCTCAAAAAACAGGTGGAGCAGCAGTTGGTTGATAATCTCGAATTGGTCATCCCAGGGGTGCGCAGCAAGATCGTCCATCAGTTTTCATCTACACCGCTGACGCACGAACGGTACACGTTAAATGCGAACGGCGCTACGGGAGCGTGGACGTGGAATCCCAAACGGACGTTCGTCAAACTGACCGAGCAGCGGGTAACTACGCCAATCCGCAATCTGTACTGCGCCGGACATTGGGCCCTCTATCCCGGAGGGTTGCTGACCGCCACCATTGCCGGAAAAATTGCCGCCGATTTGGTCATACACGGTTACACACCAACTCATGAGCAAAGCGAAGCAGATCGATTGACCGTGTAAAGAACATAGACAGAGAAGGTTAGGAGCATAGGGAGAGAAGAAGGGCAAGGAGAGAACGACGCTAGATGCCAGGAGGGGACAGGATGAATACAGCACCATGCGAAGAAAAAATCTACCGCTACTGGTGGTTCCACGATGGGGCGTGGTACCAGAATGTCGCCAGGAAGTTTGGCTTTGAGGCAGCCAATGAACTGAACAAGGAAGCACTGCGATACATGGCGAAGCGCGGCATGCAGACCTATGTGCGCGAAAACGGCATCGATCTGTCTGAGATTACCACCATCGAAAGCCTGGCTCACCACTACATGGAAGGAGCGTCCGAGATGTGGCCCGAGCACTGGGTGCATCTCGAAGCAAATATACTCGGCCCCGACAGCTTCGAAGTGGTCAATCGCAGAAATTTTGCGATCGAGATGCTGCGCAAGGCAGGCACTCTCGACAAATACGAATGCCCGGGACTGGCACTGCGGGAAGGGTGGTTTGCCGGGCTTGGCATCAAGAATTACATACAGGAAGAAAGAGAGTGCGTGGTGAGAGGCGATGAGGTCTGCCGGTACTGGGCTCGTATCGATTTTGCCGGCGGGGAAAGGTGAGAATTCATGCCAAAACTGCTGTACAAGATCAGCGGACGGTTTGTGAAGATTGATGAGATAGGCAACATTCCGGGAGGGGAACGAAAGAACTTTCACTTCATGGGGGATTGCGAAGGCGAGCAGTTGAAGGGTACCTTGCGCGGAGTTGACTACGCCCTGACCAAGGACGGCACTGTTCACATCCACATCCATGAACTGTTCACGACTGATCAAGGTGAGAAAATCACCATTGAACGAAATGGTCATTCTCTTCCCAGTGAAGACCCAGACATGATTTTGCTGGAGGGAACCGGTAGGGCGGGAACCGGTTCCTCCCGTCTCGCCTGGTTAAATGAAGTACCAATCGTCTGGAAAGCTTGGATTAATCGAAAAGACGTTCATTTCTCTGCGGAGGTATACCACTCATGATCCAGAAACCGACTCCCCCTGATTGGTCAGATGCACCTGTCGTTGAGAACTATACCGATTTTTCACGAGAAGCGTTTTGGGGCGCGTACCACTGGCAGGCCGCGGTCGGATTGTACCGCTCAGGTTTGCACAAAACCAAGGGAGATGTGCTTGACATCGGCTGCGGTCCCGGATGGCTTACTTTCATCCTCAAGGATATGTCTCCTGAAGCATTCTGCTGCGGTCTGGATCTGTCGGAAGAAATGGTAGAGGCCGCCCAGACCATCGCCCAGCAGAAACAATATACCGATCTGCGCTTCGTCCAAGGTGATGCAGGGCAGCTTCCGTTCCCTGACAATTCCTTTGATCTGGTGACCAGTTGTTTCTCTTTTCGACTATGGGACGACCAGATTCGTGGGCTGCAAGAAGCCTACCGGGTTGTCCGGCCAGGCGGACTGGTCTATATCGCCGATATTAGCGGGGACGTCCCCTTGGAGCAGCGGGAGCAGATCTTGGACGCAGCGCCGCAATCGGGCCGTACGTTTTTAAAACTGGCGATGGAGATGGGCATCCCGGAAGCAGAGGTTCGCGAGCTGGCCACCAAAACCGGTATCCCTGTGTGGGAGTGCCGCATTGGCGGAATGGGCGGGTACCTGCCCACACAACGAGAGGTGCTGGACTGGGTAGGCGAAGGATTCCCGCTGCGTCATTTGTACAGTCTGGTTCAGGGCAAAGACTGGGCGCGTGAGTTAGGAAAATACTGGTTTCATCTCTATTTAGAGAAGCCTTAGCGCTCACGTTAGCCACACGAAGGAAAGGTGGTGTGATCGTGCCACAGTTTGGTGGAAAGCATGCAGTGGTGATCGGAGGCAGTATTGCCGGTTTGTTGGCAGGCCGGATCTTGGCTGAGCACTTTGACTATGTTACGATCCTCGAGCGGGATCAGTTGCCCGACGATGGAGGCGCACGCAAGGGGGCGCCCCAGGGATTACACAGCCATATCATGTTGAAGGCTGGCGAACTGGTCATTGCCAAGTGGTTCCCTGACTTCTACGAAGAATTGAATGCCTCAGGCGAAGTACCGGTTATTGATTCTGCTGATATCAACTGGTTTCATTACGGTGTTTGGCGATTGCGTGTTCGGACAGGCATGCCGAAAACATTGATGACCCGACCGTATTTTGAGTGGAAGATACGCGAAAAACTTGTCAACCAGCCCAACGTGACGATCAGACAGCAGTGTGAAGTAGCCGGTCTAATCGTCGATGAGAGCGGCAATCGCGTTACAGGTGTGAAAATCGGTCAGAAAGGCAAAGGTAAAATGACTGCGGCCGAGCGTCACTCCTCCGATGTAGATCCTGACGCGATGGAGCACCTCTCGGCTGACCTGGTAGTAGATGCGAGCGGCAGAGGTTCACAAACCCCCAATTGGCTGGAAGCGATTGGCTTTCCCAAACCAGAAGAGGCCGCAGTCAAGATCGATATCGGCTATTCTACCCGTTTATACGAGCCACCCAAGCATAAAACATTCGATTGGCAATTTCTGCTAGTCTATCCCAAAGCTCCTTATGGCTCTAAAATAGGGTTTGTACAGGCGATCGAACACAATCGCTGGATCGTTACCTTGGCTGGATGTGTCGGCGATTATCCGCCGAACGACGAGGATGGCTTTCTTGAGTATGCCAAGCAGTTGGACAGACCGGATGTATATGAGGCGATCAAGGATGCGAAGCCGCTCACACCGATCAAAATCCATCGTTTCCCGGCCAGTCTGCGCCGACGCTACGAAAAACTGTCCCGCTTTCCCGATGGCCTCTTGGTAGTGGGAGACGCAGTCAGCAGCTTCAACCCGGTGTATGGCCAAGGGATGAGCGTCACAGCAATGGGAGTTAATGCTTTGGACGAATGCCTGCAGGAACAAGCGATGTACAACAAGGGAAACTTAGCTGGCCTGCATCGTCGCTATTTTCGCAAAGTGGCGAAAATCGTTGACGCGGCATGGCTGGCGGCCGTTACGGAAGATTTCCGCTATCCGCAGGCGCAAGGGCCAAAGCCGTTCGGAACAAAGCTGCTCAATTGGTATATGGGCAAGCTGTTTGAGTTGGCTTCCGTCGATCAAAAAATCTATTTTCAAGTGATCCTGGTGCAAAACTTGGTGGCCAGTCCGCGCACACTCTTTTCTCCGTACATCATCCGCCAGGTTCTGAAAAGCAACTTTACAAAAACGGCAGAGAAAGAGAACAAGAGTATTGCTGTCGAGATGAACAAGCAAGCTTGATCACTGAAGCGTCATGATAAAAAACTCACTTTCACTCCGCTGATGGGAGCGAACCGCAAGCAGGGCTATGCTTATCTACAGTCGTAGAGAGCATGGTCTTTTTTTGTTGCCAAGCATACGGATGGGATGCCTATTGAGGATTGGGCATCATCAGCGATACGATCAGACAATTATCACACATAAGTGTGCAAAACACTATTCGTGCCCCCATGACAATATGTTATGATAAAGGGCAAATGGAACTGCTGATCGTATAATTTCGTGCGTTGAAGGAGAGTGTCAAGAATGGAAAAACAGACGACAGATTCGTTGCGACGTCCTCTCCGTGACTTGCGCATTTCCGTGACGGACAAGTGTAACTTTCGTTGCCAATACTGCATGCCAGCTGAGCTCTTCGGTTCTGATTACCAATTTCTCCCACAAGACAAACTGCTGCGTTTTGAAGAACTGACTCGTCTGTCAGGCATTTTTACATCGCTCGGTGTGGAGAAGATCCGGATAACGGGTGGAGAGCCGCTATTGCGCAGGGATTTGCCCCGTTTGATCTCGATGCTGCATGAAGTGGAGGGGGTACGTGACATTGCCATGACCACCAATGGTTCGCTGCTGGCCAAGCATGCGCAGGCGTTGAAGCAGGCTGGACTGGGGCGAGTAACCGTGAGTCTGGACAGTCTGGACAACGCTCGGTTTAAGCAAATCAATGCGAGAGGCTATCAGGTGGAGACCGTGCTGGAGGGCATCGAAGCGGCGGCGGCGGCAGGCTTGCCGGTAAAAATCAACATGGTCGTTCAGAAAGGCGTTAATGAGCAAGATATTTTACCGATGGCTCGTTATTTTCGGAACAAGGGACACATCCTGCGCTTTATCGAATACATGGACGTAGGGAACAGCAATGGCTGGCGACTCGATCAGGTCATCCCCAGTCGACAAATTGTACAGATGATTGACGCGGAGATGCCGCTTGAGCCGGTTGATCCCAATTACTATGGAGAAGTAGCCACCCGGTACCGCTACCGGGGAACAGGCGCGGAAATCGGCTTGATCTCGTCTGTTACCCAGGCGTTTTGCGCCACTTGTACACGAGCCAGACTCTCGGCAGAGGGGAAGCTCTACACCTGTCTGTTTGCATCTACAGGGGTGGATCTTAGAGAGCCGCTGAGAGAGGGCGCCACTGACCGTGAACTGAGGGAGTTGATCACAGGGATATGGCGCGAGAGAGCAGATCGCTACTCTGAAGAACGCTTGCAGAATACAGACGGACTTACCAAGAGGAAGAAAGTTGAGATGTCGCATATTGGCGGTTAAACCAGAAAGGAGGGACGATGGGGGCCCTCCTTTGTTGCTGATGAATCACTCTCATGAAGGATCTGATGGGGCAAGTGGATTCCAGGGCCCCAGCTGATGCCCTTTCCACTCACTGCCGTCCTCCCAGATCTCTTTTTTCCAGATCGGGACGATCTGCTTCAGTCGTTCAATCGCATAGCGGCCCGCTTCGAACGACTCTTGGCGGTGAGGAGCGGCGACCGCGATCACCACGGCGATCTCTTCAATCTTCAATTGACCAATGCGGTGATGAATCGCTACTTCGGTTCCTGGCCAGCGTTGATTGATCTCTTCGGCGATCTGCCTCATCTTTGCTTCTGCCATTGGCGGGTACGCTTCATAAGTGAGGGAGACAGTGCGCTGACCCTGCGTATACTCGCGTACCGTACCGACGAACGTCAGCACGGCGCCAGCATGCGGATTGGATACCAGTCGGATGAGCGAGTCAGCACTGATCGGATGCTCCGTGATGCGAAACCGTTCCTTCTGTGAGGAAATCTTCCTCTCCGACTCAGACAACTCTTGGCCACCACTCACAGGGGGCAGGATCGCTACTTCGTCTTCCGGACCAACCGGATGAGCAGGAGATGCGTACTCCTGATTGACGGAAACAAAACAACTGTCTAACAAGGATGACAGCTCTGGATACGAGCGAGAGACGGCCTCAAGCAGCGATTGCACAGTGGCCGGTTCTGCTACCGATACGTCAATCTGACGTTGCCCGGTGCGTTCAGCGAGGGCGGCAAATAAAAAAACCTGAACCTTCATACATGGTCACCTTCTTGAGAAAAATCTGTGCGAAGCGAATCGACATATACTCTTTAGACGATAACATAAAATCGAACCGGGACAAATAGGAACGGGCATATCGGTATCGGAAAGCCGTTGAGGTTTCCTGCAAAATTACTTACTATTGTATAGGAACAGACATTTTTACAGACAAAAGGAGACTGGAACCATACCATGGAACAGGTGATCATAATCGGGGCAGGCCCCTGTGGACTGTCTGCCGCCGTTGAATTAAAAAAGCTCGGCATCGATCCGCTATTGATCGATAAAGGGCCGATTGTCAATTCGATCTATCGCTACCCTACGTATATGATCTTTCACAGCACACCGGAGCTGTTGGAGATTGGCGACATTCCCTTTACCACAGCAAACGAGAAACCGACGAGGATAGAAGCCCTGCAGTATTATCGGCTAGTGGCGACTCGACATGATCTGCGCATCAACAGCTACCAGACGGTGAAAGGGGTGGAGCGGGGAGATGGGTTCTACCAGGTTGCCGCCGAAGGCCGTTTTGGAGAGACGCATCACTATCAGTGCCAGCATCTGATTGTGGCCACCGGCTACTTTGATCATCCCAACCGCCTCGGTGTGCCGGGGGAAGACTTGTCCAAAGTGATGTCATTTTATAAAGAGGCCCATCCCTATACGGGGTTGAAAGTGGCCATCGTCGGAGGCAACAACTCAGCAGTAGACGCCGCACTGGACCTGGAGCGGGCAGGTGCGGAGGTAACCGTCATCTATCGGAGCGCGGAGTTGTCACCCAAAGTGAAGGCTTGGACTCGGCCGGTCTTTGAGAGCATGGTAGAGAAGGGACGGATTCGCATGCTGTACTCCTCCCAGGTGACGAAAATTGCCGAACGGATGATCGAGATCGAAACACCCAACGGGCCGCTTACGCTGGAAAACGATTACGTGTTCACGTTGATTGGTTATCGACCTGATCGAACCTTGCTAGCTGCCATCGGAGTCCACACGGATCCGCAAACCGGTGCGCCGCAGTTTGATCCAGACACCATGGAGACCAATGTGCCGCAGGTCTACATCGCAGGTGTGATCGCGGCAGGAAACGAAGCAAACGCGATCTTTATCGAAAATGGGCGCCATCACGGCCGGTTGATCGCCCAGGCGATCGTTTCCCAAACGATATAGGAAGGCGGCAGTGTGCACTCGCTGCTGTTTTCCCGATACATGTTTTCTATTCACAACTGTTCTAGATCTCCTTTCTGCCAAAAAATTGTACCTTGGGCCACAATCGTTTTTGCAGTCTTGTCAGAAATTGTGATATACTCAGATCGAACCCCACATTGATGATTTCGGAGGTAACCAATAGAGCGATGAAGTAAGCACACGATCTCAGTACAGCTTGTATGCAGGCAAGCAGCTTCTTCCGATAGGGAGAGCGGTACGGGATACGTGTGTCCTTACGGGATGATACATGGGTATGTTGATGCTTACGGACGGCAGCAGGATTTGTGCTGTTTTCCCTTTGTGCAGGCAAGCATCGTGACTACCTCCCGATAGCCGCATTCAACCGCAGGAAGAAGCCTGCGGTTTTTTGATTTCTTGAAGCGATCAATCGTATCGTGAGAAATCGTAATGATGCGGAGGGATGTTTATGATGATCGTAAAAGCGACAGGACTGCGCAAAGAATGGAACGGCAGGACCTTGTTCGAAAATATTGATCTGGAGATAGCCAGTGGAGAACATGTCGTCCTGCTTGGTCAAAACGGGGTTGGAAAAACGACGCTGCTGCAGGGGCTGATCGGCCAACTACAACTAGACAGGGGAGAGATTCAACGCTTTCTGCCGCTGGAGAAGTGGGGCTGGTTGAAACAGTCCGTAGGACGAGAAGCGGAGCACTCGGCGATCCAGTTTGTCCAATCTGGCATACCGAAGATGGATCTACTGAAGCAAAAGCTGGATCATTTGCAGCGGCAGTTGACGGTAGAAGGCAGAGATCAGGAAGAATCGATAGAGTCTTACAGCCGCCTCCTTGAACAGTATGAAGCAAACGATGGCTATACCTGGGAGGCCGAAGTAGAAAAATGTCTGCGCCAGGTTCAGCTGGATCCGTCGGCCTGGGAACTCCCGTTTCACCAACTGAGCGGCGGACAGAAGACCAGGGTGCAGTTGGCTCGGCTGCTCCTGCAAAATCCGTCATTTATTTTAATGGATGAGCCTACCAATCATCTCGATTCGGAGACACTGCAATGGCTGGAAAAGTGGATAAACGCCTATAAAGGGGCGATCTTGCTCGTCACACACGATCGTTACTTTATGGATCAGGTCGCACACGCGATCTACGAGATGAGAGCGGATGGCAGTACTCGTTATTCTGGAGGATATACACCATACAAAGAGCAAAAAGATCGGGAGCGGCGGACGTTGGAGGTAGAGCACCGAAAACAGGAGCAGGAGCGCAAAGCCCTTTTGGAAAACATCCGCCGATACCAGCAATGGTTCCATCAAGCTCACCGAGCGGCGGGACAAAACGATTTTTACAGAGCAAAGTCCAAAAAGAATGTCTCCCGGATGAAAGCGAAAGAATCTGCGCTGGAACGCTTGGAGCAACAGCAGGTGCAAAAGCCAAGAGAAGAGCGGAGGCTGAACATGCGGTTGCAGGGAACGGAATTTTCTGCTCATACCCTTGTTCGATTGGATCAGGTTCGTTTTGCTTATAGCGGCGAACCCTTGTTCGAGGGGCTGAATCTCTCCGTGAACCGGGGGGATCGAATCGCGGTGATCGGGCCAAATGGAACGGGAAAGAGTACGCTGCTGAAGCTGATCACTGGTAACCTCTCGCCGCAAGAGGGGAGCGTCTACCTGCATCCGCAGACCGCTATAGGCTATTTTGAACAGGAGCTATCTGCTTTGCGTATGGAAGAGACAATACTAGACAGTTTGTTGCGACTGCCGGATATGACCCAGACGACAGCCCGCACCATCCTCGGGAGCTTCCTCTTTTCAGGAGAGGATGCCTTCAAGAGTATCGGTGATCTCAGCATGGGAGAAAAATGTCGGGTCGCTTTTCTCTCTCTTTATTTCAGCAGAGCGAACCTGTTGGTGTTGGATGAGCCGACCAACTACCTCGACATCAATACCAGGGAGAAGGTGGAAGAAGCGTTGGCAGAATATCCGGGTGCAATGGTGCTGGTTTCTCATGATCGTTACTTGATCCGCCGACTTGCCAACCGACTCGTGATCCTAGATGGAGAAAGTGTGCAGTTGTTTTCCGGAACCTACGAGGAGTACATGGAATCCGGCGCTGTTCGTCCGCTCACGACGGAAGAACAGCACAGGGAAAACGAACGACGTCAGTTGGAATGGCAACTTGCCCGCTTAATCGGACAGGAGTTGCCTGACGACGCTGATGAGCGGGCACGCATCCTGACAGAAACAAGACGGATCCGTCAAGCTATCGATCAGTTGAAATAAAGACACAGGAGAGTGATTGCTCTCGCTTTCCTTACAAGATTGTAAGCTGCCTGTAAGTCGAACCGATAGTTTCTGCTGCCGCTTCTTTCTACAATGAAGATAGAGAACGATCTGTTCCCTCCGTTACATTTTGGAACGCGGGTCCGTCCTATCATGTAGAAAGGGGGCTTCTCCATGGGGTATATCCTGACATCAAAGACAAGGCCTCGACAGCAAAGTCAGCAGAAGAAAGTAGATAAACAGGCAGAGATGAGCAGGAAACGGCTGGGGAAATGGCTTCAAAGAGTGCTGTTTGGCTCTCTCAGTCTCTTCTTGATCAGTTGGATTGGGATTGTTGCAGCCGGAGAATGGCTGATCGATGATGCGAAGCTCGCCGAGTATCTGAAACCGGTCGACGGGAGGGTCAAAGGAGGAGAGCGGACATATGTATCGCTGCAGGAGATGCCGGATTACGTCTGGGAAGCATTTGTCTCTATTGAAGACCATCGGTTTTCCTACCATTTCGGGATCGACCCGGTAGGGATCGGCAGAGCTATATGGGTTGATCTGAATGAAGGAAAATTATCACAGGGGGGCAGCACCATTACCATGCAGTTGGCCCGCAACCTGTTTCTTACCCATGAAAAGTCGGTCACTCGCAAACTGAAGGAAATGGTGATCGCGATCAATCTAGAGCGTATGCTTACAAAAGAAGAGATCTTGGAGATGTACCTGAATTACATCTACTTTGGGCATGGACAGTATGGGATCGAGTCAGCTGCCAACTGGTATTTTGGGAAAAGCGTCTCGAAAGAGGGACAGACGATTACTTTAGGTGAAGCGGCGCTGTTGGCAGCCCTCCCCAAAGCCCCAGAACTCTACTCCCCTGTGAAAGATTGGGATAAAGCGATGCGACGGCAAGCTGTGGTTCTAAACCGCATGGTAGAACTTGGATATATAACCGAATCGGAGAAAGCTGATGTATCCGAGCACGTACTCCTCTCCCCCCAGGCAGCTGCGATGCGTTCCGCCTCATAATGGTTGCAGTGTGTCGTTGTGCCGTGTCGGTCATCCGAATGCAGAAGATGTACATGAAGAAGGTTTTCTCTTATGATGAGGATAAGGAGAGTCGAGAGATGATCGCCGATCAACTCTAATGCCTGGCTCTCTCATGTGCTGACAGATTGCGTGAGACAGGAGGATCCATCAGATGTTCGTAGTGACTGCCGATGAGATGAGGAGATTGGATCAATACGTCATCGATCAGATCGGCATACCGGCGATTGCGCTGATGGAAAACGCCGGGGCTGCTGTTGCTCGAGAAGTGGTGGCTTTTACACGTGAGAAAGGGGAGAAGCGGACCAACCGCCCTCTCCACTGGCTCCTGCTGATTGGAAAAGGCAACAACGGCGGCGATGGCCTTGTTGCGGCCAGGCATCTGGTAGAAAGCGGGATAGACGTGACGCTTCTGTACGCCGAGCCACCGGAAGAGATGCGGGGAGATGCAGCACGGCAGCGGGATGCGGCTGAGCGCTTGGGGATTCCGGCGTCTGTTTACGGTTCTGGCTCTGGGGGGATTGACTGGCAGTCGTACGATGGTGTTGTTGACGCCTTGTTGGGTACGGGTTCGCGGGGGGCTCCGCGCGGTCCGTATGCAGAACTGATTCGTATGGTCAATGATAGCGGTCTACCTATTCTGGCAGTCGACATCCCCAGTGGGTTGGACGCTGACACCGGGAGGAGGCATGATCCTTGTATCCAGGCCGCGAAGACAATCTGTTTTGCCTTTCTCAAGAGAGGATTGGTTCAATCGCCGGGGCGGGAGACGGCAGGAGAAGTGACAGTCGCCCCGATCGGCATCTGGCCGCAGCATGCGGCACAATTAGACATCCGTTGTTTTCAGTTGGGCAAGTCATGCTTTAGGGAACGGCTCCACTTAGATCCCACGCTCCCTAGGAAAAGTGACACACACAAGGGTACGTATGGCCACCTGCTAGTTGTAGCGGGGAGCATGCAGATGAGCGGGGCCGGATTCTTATGCACAAAAGCCGCCTTGCGTACTGGCTGTGGCCTGGCAACCTGGGCAGTTCCTGAAGCGCTGGTTCCTTCCCTTATCGGGCTGGTTCCGGAGGCCATACTGGCAGCCATCCCTGGTGGATGGACGGATTCCTCTTCTGCCGAATCAGTATGTGAGCTGGTACACGGTCGTGATGCTGTGGTAATCGGCCCCGGCATCGGACGTTTTTCTGGCGATACGAACTGGCTCAGAACCATTTGGGAACAGAGCGACTGTCCACTGGTGCTGGACGCCGACGCCCTCAATATGCTGTCCGATGCTGCGGATTTTAGCGGCTGGCCCCAGCGCAGAGCAGCAACCCTCCTCACACCGCACCCTGGAGAGATGTCGCGCCTCACTCGTCTGTCCACGAGCGAACTGCAGGCCAATCGAGTCGAGGTTGCCCGCACTTATGCCGTGGATCACCAACTCACAGTCGTACTTAAAGGAGCGGGGACCGTAGTGGCATCGCCAGATGGAACCACTTATATCAATCCCACGGGAAATCCGGGCATGTCCACAGGCGGGAGTGGAGACGTACTGGCCGGCATGATCGGTTCGTTGCTGGCACAAGGACTGACGGCTGAACAGGCTGCCTGCCTCGCTGTCTGGCTGCATGGGAAGGCAGGCGACCGGGTAGCAGCGCAGAGGGGAACCAGCTATTCCCTGATTGCCAGCGATCTGATTGATGCCCTGTAGAATCGTTTGCCATTGCTTCGCAACAGAAGGGATGGCACTAGATAGAATTTTCAAAATGTTTTAAAATAATAGTCGTACCGATCACATCATCAACAGGATGTTGGAAGAAAAAAAGTCAGGAGGCGAACAGTTTGACTGCTGAAGTATGGAATCAAACGCTGACCAACATGCTCGCACAATCTTGCAAGCGCTTTCCGGAGCGGGATGCCCTCTTTTTTAAGGGGCGCACCTGGGATTACCAGTCCCTATTGGCTGATGTAAACCGATTTGCGAGTGGCTTGAGCGCTCTGGGTATCGGAAAAGGAGACCGTGTGGCGATCATGCTGCCCAACTGCCCGCAGTATGTGATTGCTTACTATGGTATCCTGACAGCAGGCGGGATCGTGGTGCAGGTGAATCCCATGTCGATAGCCAATGAGCTGGATCACTATCTGGGAGATTCCGCAGCAAAGGCGATCATCGTCTACGATCAGTTTTTGCCGCAAGTGGAGCAGATACGAAGTGGTTCTGAAACGCTGAAAAAGATCGCTGTTGCTTTCCAGCCCGCCTCCTCCCCGTATCCGGAAGGTACGATTTTGTTTGAATCCCTCATCGCTTCCGGGCAACAGGATGCTCCTGAAGTCCAGCAAACGGCTGACGACGTTGCCGTTCTGCAGTATACGGGAGGGACGACCGGACGCTCCAAAGGTGCAATGCTCACCCACCGCAATCTGATGGCCAACGCTTATCAAGTCTTCATCATGTTTGGTGGAGAACAGCAAGAGCAGGATCGCATCTTAAATGCCTTGCCGCTGTTCCACGTGTACGGGATGACGGTTGGGATGAATGCGGCCATACTCGGAGGCTCCCAGATGATCATCCTGCCTCGTTTTGACCTCAAGGAGACCTTGGAGACCATCCGGGAGACCAGACCAACCATTTTCCCAGGTGCCCCTACGATGTACGTCGCGATCAATTCCCACCCCCAAGTGGAGGAATATGGGATTTCCTCCATCCGTCTATGCGTTAGCGGATCTGCACCACTGCCGGTCGAGGTCATCAAGGAGTTTGAAGCCAAAACGCGCGGGACGATACTGGAAGGATACGGACTGACGGAAGCTGCTCCCGCCACCCACTTCAATCCGATGGATAAGCGAAAACCAGGATCAATCGGCAAACCACTGCTGTCTACGGAAGCGAAAGTGGTCGACCTGCATGAAGGTCTGACAGAAGTTCCGCCAGGTGAAGCAGGTGAACTGATCGTACGTGGACCGCAGGTGATGCTTGGTTACTGGAACATGACCCAGGAGACAGAGATGACGATCCGCAATGGGTGGCTGTACACGGGAGACATTGCCCGAGTGGATGATGAAGGCTACTTTTACATTGTCGACAGAAAGAAAGATATGATCATCGCCAGTGGCTACAACGTGTATCCCCGCGAGGTGGAAGAAGTGCTCTATCAGCATCCTTTCATCCAGGAAGCGGTCGTGATCGGTATCCCCGATAGCTATCGGGGCGAAACGGTGAAGGCTCTTGTCGTCACTAGAGAAGGATCGACGCTGACAGAAGAGGAGGTCATCACGTATTGTCGGCAGCAGATGGCTTCCTACAAGGTTCCCCGCTCGGTTGAATTCCGAACTTCCTTGCCCAAGACAGCTGTCGGCAAGATACTGCGCCGTACTTTGAGAGATGAGGTACTCCAGCAGAATACCGGCAGCTAAAGCAGAGAAGATCAAAAGCGATAACAGGCGAGCGACCCAGGACTTCAGTTCCTCTGCGTACTGAAGTCTTTCTATTTCTGATCGCGCCAAGGAGTCTCTTTCCTCCTTATAGTGAACCGTACAACACGTGCCAAACCTGTGATCTTGGATAGAACATGTGATATGATATAGGTAAAAGAGATGGAAACAATCCACAACTTTTTCCTATACTGCATAGAGTACCGTGGTCATGGGCACGGTTCACCGATAGGGGGGGCATCTTCGTGACCAGAGAAACGATCCTGCTCGTCGAGGACGATATAGAGATTTGCAATCTGTTATCGATGTATTTGGAACGAGAAGGGTTTCAGGTTCGACTGGCTCATGACGACACAGCTTTGGAGCTGGTGAAAGAGCGGGAGCCAGACTTGATCCTGCTCGATGTGCTGTTGCCGGGACTAAACGGGTTTCAGCTTTGCCGCAAACTACGCGAATGGACCGATGTACCGATATTATTTCTGAGCTGCAAGGATCAAGACGAGGAAAAGATGTTAGGCTTGGCTATTGGGGGAGATGATTATATCTCCAAACTGGCCAGCATGGAAGAGATCGTAGCACGGGTAAAAGCGCATCTCCGCCGTGATCGCCTCAGAAGAAAAGGAGAGGTCAAACGAGCTGTGCGAATCTATGAAGGATTGGAAATCGATGTCGACAGCTGCATGGTCAGGTTACATGGTACGCCTGTCCACCTTTCTGTCAAAGAATTGCAGTTGCTGCTGCTTCTGACAAACCACCCGGACAAGGTGTTCAGCACAGAGGAGATCTTTCAAACATTGTGGGGTACGCAGAGCTACGGCGATGCGCGAACAGTGAAGGTACATATCAACAATCTTCGCAAGAAAATAGAAGAAGATCCTACCCGCCCCAAATCCATCGTCACGATTCGCGGGCTAGGGTACAAATTTGTCAGCGGAGCTAGGTTGGCTTATGACAAACAGACCAATCGCCTTCGCTAGCACTCATATTCGTCAACTTTCCTGTCTACCAGCAAGGATCGTTCCCGCTGCAAAGGGGCGGCAGTTTCTACGCGAAAGCTGCCGCCTCTTTCTATTGAAGGACGTAAGAGCGTAGCAAACGCCAAAAAGCGAACTTTATGTGACATGTCTCTCGTACGAGGTGAAAGATAGCTCAATCGGGTCATCATCTTCTAGCCTCTACGAGGTTACACTTGACCTATAGAGAGAAGAGAGGTGACACATCGTGTTGGCGATAGCGAGCGTGAGCAAAAGAGCGGTCTGGCTGGGCATACTGGGAATAGCGGCTGTGGCGGGAGCGATCCTCCTCTTGACAGGGGGGATCACCTCCTCACCCAAACCAAAGCTGGGATGAAACGATCATTGACGATATCAAATCCTTGC
Source organism: Brevibacillus humidisoli (assembly GCF_020923435.1). Lineage (NCBI taxonomy): Bacteria > Bacillati > Bacillota > Bacilli > Caryophanales > Paenibacillaceae > Brevibacillus > Brevibacillus humidisoli. The sequence goes on from NZ_CP087263.1 coordinate 1,787,458, forward strand.
AGTAGCAATGTCGCTATACTGGACTGACGTGAGCGCCAGTCACTCATACACACGGGACGGCGGCGGATCAAATCATACTGCGAGTGAAGAAGTGAGGGTCTTATGTCGCTGCAATCTCTCTTGTCAGCCTACGATTTTCAACTTGTCTGGACACCTGAGGTGCTGCTGCTCACAGTGGTGCTGGCAACAGTATACCTCCTGGTCACGGGACGGTTCCGCCTCTATCTGACTGAGGCGTCCCCCGTCCCACTAGGTAAAAAACTATTGTTTTTGAGCGGCTTGGTTTTCTTCTATCTTGGATTGGGCAGTCCGTTGAGTCTGATTGGCCACTTTATGTTTAGTGTCCACATGCTTCAGCAAGCGATGCTGTATTTGATCATGCCTCCATTGCTGTTGTTGGGTACGCCCAACTGGTTGATAGGGTTGGTTATTCGTCTGCCGCTTCTGTCAAAGCTGGTACCAGTGATTACCCACCCTGTCCTGACACTTGTGCTTTTTAACGGACTTTTTTCGCTCTATCACATGCCAAGCATTTTTGATGCGGTGATGCAAAGCTTTGCCTTGACCACCTTTTTCCGGTTAGCGCTGCTGTTCACAGCATTTTTGATGTGGCTGCCGATCATCGCCCCTCTGCCGGAGTTTGAGCGGCTGTCAGACCTGCGCAAGATGGGGTATATGTTTCTCAACGGGGTGCTGCTGACACCAGCCTGTGCGCTGATCATCTTTGCTGGGGTCCCCTTGTATGATACCTATATCAAGGGAACCGCCCTGTTTTGCACGCCGTTTTACGCCGTTCCGCTGCAGGGGCCGAAGCTGTTGAGCGTCATCAGCACATTAGACGATCAACAATTGGGCGGCGTCATGATGAAGCTGGTCCAGGAAGTTACGTACGGATCAGCCCTAGCCTATATTTTCTTTCGCTGGTTCCGCCGGGAGCGCGAAGACGACCTGACGGATTTGGCTGATCCGCAAAAAGAGTAATGCGAAGGAGAGTCATGCGACGGAGGGAGGAGTTGGCCGTGACGGTCAAACACCATATCAGCAGAGCGCGCAAACAAACGGATGCGCTGATACTGCTGGCGGCAGTGGCGCTGATTGGTCTGTTGGCCTATTGGCTCTGGTGGGGAGTTCAGGGAGCCAAGCAGCGGATCACATTGCCCGATATTACCCTGACCACCATCGATGGAGAGGCGTATCGATTAAAACAGCAGGCAGGACCCATTCGCCTGCTCTCGTTTATATATACACGCTGTCCGGACATCTGTCCAGCTACCACGATCAAGATGGTGGAGCTGCAGCAGCAGCTGCGCAAAGAAGGGATCTTTGGCAAGCAAGCAGAATTTGTGACGATCACGATTGATCCACTCAACGATACACCCGACGTGCTGAGGAAGTACGCCCAGGCGTTGGAAATCGACACCGACGGCTGGGCGATCTTGCGCGGATCGGAGGACGAGACCAGCCAAATCACGGATGCCTTTCAGTTTTATACGGAAAAACTGGAAAGTGGGCTGGTCGCTCACTCATCGATTACGTATCTGATCGATCAGCAGAACCACATCTACAAAACCTACGGGATGGGCGGCGACTTCGACCCAGAACAAGTACGAAACGATATGGAAAATCTGATAAAGGAAGGTAGCGAGCAATGAAATCATGGAACAGGGTCTGGCTGGCGGTGGCTATCATGCTGCTGCCGGCATGCGGCAAGGAAGAAGCAAATCTGGAAGTTCCCGTTCCGATTCAGGTATCAAGCGAAATCAATCCGTCAGCGCCTGAAACGGGACAGCCAGTCACGTTTTCTGTGACGGTGAAACAGGGAGAGGCAACAGTTGACGATGCCAAGGAGGTCCGCTTTGAACTGTGGCAAGAAGGGCAGGAGGAGCATGCGTTTGTCGATGCAAAAAGCAAAGGCGACGGCGTATACGAAGCAGAGAAGTCGTTCGCTCAACCGGGAACCTATCACATGATGTACCATGTGACGGCCAGAGGATTTCACAGCATGGACAAGCAGCAGTTTTCAGTCATGGGAGCAGAGGGAGAGCAGCCTGAGGACCAGGGGAAGGGGGATGTCTCAGCAGGTACAGGACAAGAAGCCGACCACAGCGAAGAGCATGCTGCCCCTGGATCGGAACATCAGCACAGTAGCGGAATCGCGATCCACTTCCTGACCAGCGACGAGATCACGGCCAAGCAGGTGAACACATTTAAGGCACATATCCAGCAAGGAGAGGATTCGCTCCGCGAAGCGACTGTTCGCTTTGAGTACTGGCGGGGAGATGAAGAGCAACACCAGTTTGTCGATGCGACAGAAGCAGACCCAGGCGTATACCAAGCTGACGTTCCCATCTCCTCACCGGGGGTTTATACCGTTGTTGTTCATGTGGAAAAGGGCGATCAACTGCATGAGCACAAAGAAGTGACCGTGCAGGCAAAGTAGGGCGAGGGCAAGCCCAATTGACGCTGCAGCTTGTATACGTGATGGTCAGTGAAAGAGGTGGCCGTGATGCAGAGAGGGGGGGCGAACGGATGATCATCGGAGTTGTGGCTGATACCCATATCGCAAAACCCGACCGCAAACTGCCGGAGCCGCTCGTGGCCGGTTTATACGGAGTTGACCTGATTGTACATGCCGGAGATTGGACTACGATGCAGGTCTATGAACAGCTAGCGTGCTTGGCTCCTGTTGTCGGCGTATACGGAAATGCGGATGACGAGGAGGTAAAACAGCATTTTAAACAGAAAGAAGTGCTGCGGCTGGAAGGGTATGAGATCGGCGTCGTACACGGAGACGGAAAAGGGAAAACGACCCGCCGCAGAGCTCTAGACGCCTTCGCTGGAGAGTCTCTAGATTTGCTTATATTCGGTCATTCTCATATCCCGCTGCTGGAACCGCATGGAGAGATCTTGTTGTTTAATCCTGGCTCTCCGACCGACAAACGGAGACAGCCCTTGTATACGTACGGGCTGGTCGAATTGTCCGATTCGCTGCAGGTCCGGCACTGCTCGTATGCGGCCAAATCGTAGCTTGCCGGGAACAGGGGAACGAGCAGCACGCAGCCCCACCGTATCACGGATGGTTGGTTGGCCCTTGGAAGGGAGCATGGTATACTTGCAACAGGTCCCGCGGAAGAGCGATTGCTGAACGGAGGAGGTATCATCCTAGCGTGGCAGCCTTTGACATCCCTTTGCTTGAAGAGTACCTGCAGTGGGACTACTGGTCCCCTTATCTATCGCTTTTACTCAATCGTTCTGTCATGATTCTTTTGATCATCGTGTTAACCTGGTTAGCGCTCAAAGCAAGAAGAATACTTATCGCTCGCATCTTTGCTTTTACCCGGCTGGACGAGAAGCAAAAAAACACATTGGAATCCCTCCTGCTTTCCTTTACCAAATATGTCTTCTTCATCATCTCGTTCTTGATGATCTTGAGCAACCTTGGACTGGATATCGGCCCGATCATTGCAGGGGCCGGCGTGCTTGGTTTGGCCGTAGGATTTGGAGCGCAAACGTTGGTCAAAGACTTGATCACAGGCTTTTTTATCATCTTTGAGGACCAGTTCTCCGTCGGTGATTATGTGAGTATTAACAATGGGCAGATTAATGGCACAGTAGAAAGTGTTGGACTTCGGGCGACCAAAATCCGCACCTGGGCTCAACACGTAGTCGTGATTCAAAACTCGGAGATTCGGATCAGTCAAAACTACAACCGTGAACGGATGCGAGCGATCGTGAGTGTCACGGTTCCCTATGAGACGGAGCCAGCCGAAGTAGAGAAGGCCGTGCATGCTGTCTCGGAGGAATTGCTGCAAACCCAGTCCCACCTGTTTATACAGGATAGTAGCGGCCATGTCTTGGAGCCGCCTCAACTATACGGGATCACGGATGTGGAAAACAACGCTCTCGGAGCGAAATATACGGTCGTCGCACTGGTAAAAGATGAACATTACTGGACAGCCGAAAAAGAGATGCGAAAGGGATTGCTGCGTGAACTGAAAGCAAGCGGTGTCACCATTTCTTATCCGCGGCGCATCGAGATGCAAGACGATCCGTTGTAGGGGGGCAGTTCGAGACTGATCGTCTAAGCAATCGGTGGAGGAGACCACGGGAGTAGTCGGATATCGGAGCCATCATCTGCTCCATTTTGTCGAAGGGGTCTTTTGTTAAGGCCCCTTTTGTATATCCTCTCCCTTTTTACAATCGCCCCGTTTTTAAAGTTAAAATGTGAATTCATTATGAATCTCATTCATAACCATTTCGATGAAATGAAGTGCAGGCGTCGAAAGGCCATCTTCTTTTCTTGTGCAGATGGAGATAGGGTTTTTCAACTCAATTCCATCTACATCTACTTTTGCCAAATCGCCACGGGCAATATATTCTTTCACTTCTAACGATGAAACAAATGCAACTCCATACCCTTCCATAACAGATCGAATGGTTTCATGCAATCCATTCATCTGCAATCCAACAGTCGGCTGATGTACGTTGTGGATTTTACACAGCGAAACTAACTTTTCGCGTGAAGAACTACCTTCTTCCCGAAACACAAAGGCTCTCGGACAGTTTCAGCTAACGTAACCTTTTTCGAAGCAAACTTATGGTTTTTATGGACAACAAACCACATATCATCTTCAAATAATTCCGTCCTGTTAATGAACGGATGAAACTCTCGACTCCCGCCCATGAAAGCGATCTCCGCTTGATAATTGACTACTTGATCAATCGCTGCGGTGAGCTCGGATTGTATGTATGTAATTCTATCAATCCATTTCGAATTGAAGGGCAAAAAAGCATCATTTATGAAGTGGCACAGTATTTAAACTGGGAATTGCCTGAATGGATCATCGTACCTGGTGGAGCGTTAAGTAATGCAGCAGCGTTAGGCAAAGGCTTGCATGATTTATTTACGCTTGAATTGATCAATAAGATGCCGCGCGTTGCAATCGTTCAAGCAGAGGGAGCCAGCCCATTTCATAAGATGATTCTCGAGAAGAAAACGAACTCACTCCCGAGCTCTTTCCGCATACTCAAGCTTCCGCGTTGAATATTGGCAATCCTCCAAGCTGGAAAAAAGCATTATATACTCTTAGAGAAACAGGAGGAGTTACCATTTCGGTAACGGATGAGGAAATTCTTGACGCTAAAGCTGCTATCGACAGAAGTGGTATTGGCTGCGAACCGGCTTCAGCAGCAACAATCGCGGGACTGCGCAATTTAGTTTCCAAGCAGTTGATTGCCAAAGACGAATCGGTATTATGCATCTTGACGGGAAATATTCTAAAGGATACGGATATATTAAAGAATTATCATCTCGGAGATGCTACCTCGGCAACATCTAAAAATACAATACAACATTCCAACCTAACACTACACAGCGTTAGACAAAGCATAATAGAGAAAAAATAAATCGGCTGTCGTCACCGCCACCAGCCCGAACTGTTCAGCGAAGCTTACTCAGCACCACTGCTTCGATCCACTTCCACGGCAAGAGCTTCTTTAAGATGATTGTGGACCTTACCCCTTTTCCGACGGGATAGCGAAGTTTTGGACCACGGCTTTCGGCGATCCGCACTATCGTGCGAGCCACTTCAGTCGGATCGCCTGCCGTTTCCGCTGATTTGCGTGAATAGTGGAGAATAGCAGCCAGTCTTTGTCGATAGGGCGAATATTCGCTTACCCCAATCTGTTCAAACCCTTTCAACCAGATAGACGTTTTGTATGCTCCCGGTTCCACCAGTACCACATGCACGCCAAATGGAAGCATTTCCAGACGAAGGGATTCACTAAATCCTTCTACTGCGTATTTAGAGGAGACGTAGGGCGCATATCCGGGAAACCCGAATTGCCCGCTGATACTGCTGACATTGATGATTGTTCCCTGCCTGCGGGCCCGCATATGAGGCAAAATCGCTTTCGTCACCGCTACAAGTCCGAAAAAGTTGGTCTCCATCTGCTCCGACCAATCGTCCAGAGAGACTTCTTCTACGAAACCGCCAAGGGCAAAGCCCGCGTTGTTGACGAGGACGTCAATCTGCCCATAGTGCGAAAGAATCTCTGACACCACCTCTTGAATCGCTATTCGATTAGTTACATCCAACTGCCTGCAGTCTATCTGCTGCTGTACGCCTACGTCTGTTGCCTCTCTCAGAAGTTGCTCATGTTGCTGTACGTTGCGCATGGTGGCAATCACATGATAGCCTGCTTGAGCCAGTGCAACTGCTGATAGCAACCCCAAACCGCTGGATGTTCCGGTCAGGAAAGCGACCCGTTTTCCACTGTGCACGTTATCTGGTTTGTTCCTCATGATTTTCATACCTCTCGATCATTTCCTTCATCCGCTGTGTGATCTGCGTGACTAGCTCTGCAGGTTCTGCTACAATTGCTTCTTTGCCAAGCCCCATAAAAAATCCTGCAAAATAAGAGATTTCACTCCTGGGTATGCGACCAGAGAGTATACCCGTCCCATCTGTTTCAATCTTCAGTTTCGGCAAGGGTGACAGCTCTGCCTGGCAACGGCGTACGCCATCCCGACTTAGTTCAACGCGAAGATTGATCCAGTCCTGTTCCTTTCGCACGAACGATTCCCAATTGGCAAGGTTGACTGCAGAGAATTCCCGCGGTTTTAAGCCAGATGTGCTGTACGCTGCCGAGTATATCCGGTCGGCCCGGAACAGTCGGAAGTCGTCACGCGCGAAGCAGTAAGCGGGACAGTACCAAAAACCATTTTTGGCATAGATCCCGATCGGTTGGATGTCTCGTGAGGAGACACCTTGGCGGGAATCGTATTCAATCTGGATGATCTGTTGGCGAATCGCTGCTTCCAGCAGAATCGAAAGATACGGAGTAGATTGTTCCCGCGTCGGTTGCACGAGATCCACTCGATTTTTCATCTGATCGATACGATCTTTCACGTCGCCAGGCAGATAGGAGAAAAACTTGTGCAGAGCAGAGTTGGTCTCTGCCTCAAAGGGGAGTGATGAAAAATGCCGCAGGGCGTGGCAGGCGAAAAAGAGTGCCACAGCTTCTTCTTCGGTAAAGGCAATCGGGGGAAGCATGCGCTCATGCAGAACCTGATAACCGCCGTGCGGCCCCACTTCTGAGTAGAGCGGCACGCCCAGTTCACTTAATTCCTGCAAATCCCGCAGAATGGTTCGAACAGAAACCCCGAACTCAGCTGCCAGCTCTTTGGTTGTAAACTTTCGTTTTCGATTGATCGTCATCATCAACTCGATGAGCCGTTTTGATTTGGACATCCTGAAAAACTCCGTTTTCATTATTTCTATGACTATGACAAGACCTGTCACTATTATATGGTAGGATCGGGATGTAAGAAAGAATGAAACCAGGAACCAAGGAAGAAAACGATTGAATTGGAGTGAACAGGACATGAGTGCAGTAAACGAGATGAAGCAAATGTTATTTGAGGAGCTTGCACTGATTGTGAGGACGTCGGCCAATCTGATCCGCAAGGTCAAGCCCGAGGAGTGGAACTATCGACCAGTCAAAGAGATGAGAACACTGCAGGAGCTAACAGAACATCTGGTAGCGATTCCTACTGTGGATTTGCTGATTCTCCAAGAAGGAAGTCAGGTTCAGGTACGTCAGTTAGAGAGTCAGTTCTCCGCCGTAGATGAAGCAGAGCAATGGATCGCTGCCATGGAGCGAGGTGTGGGAGAGCTTCGCGCCTATATGGATAGCTTGAGTCATGATGAGTTTCTGCATAAGATGACAACCCCGTTCTATCTCGACCACGGAACGGCTCAAGCGAAGTGGCTGATCGAGATCGTCACACACATGCAGCATCATCGTGCTCAACTTTTCACTTACATGAAACAGCTTGGACATGAGATCAACATGTTTGACTTGTATACGTGATCGTCTCTTCTACATGATTCTTTCCGTTTCGGCTGGTATGCAGCCTTCCACAACCAAAACACATCGCGATAGAAAGACGAATGGAGCCGGAGCATCGGCTCCATTTTGTTTCCATATTTTTTACAATGATCTTACAGCGACATCATGTTATCATGGGATTGCCTCTTAAGCAAAACATCATAGTCGCTTGGCCCGTGAGTTGATACTGTTTTCCCTCTATAATATATAGATAAGAAAACGAGATGGAGAGCCGTATACGCTGTGAATGGGCAGCATGATGTGATGCTGTGTATTGAACCGCCTATAATTTTTGTAATATTCAGATAAAGCACTCTCTGCTTTGACTGACTTATTGCGAAGCGGTACAACGTGTAGCAGGAGCGATTGCTCCTGTCAAAACACCAGCAGCATTTAGGCCCGATTCGGTGGTTCCGACCCATGTGTCGTGGGCAAACCAGACCGAAAAGAAGCACCGAAAATGATGATGGACACCTGTCTTTGCGAAGCCAATCAATACAGAGGAGTGAAACAAGCAAATGAAAAAGTACGTTGCTGCGACGATAACGGCAGCCTTTTTGTTAACAACCGGTTTTGCCCCGCATTCCTACGCGGCGGCCCCTGACGGCCAAAACAACTCTGGATACCAGAACGCTATTTCTTATGATGAGTACCTGGCACGAAAAGGAGACGTTGCTCCTCCAGCCAGAACGGCAGATCCCGACACAGAGGAGACAGCGCCCAGAGTGGACGAGGGGGCGTCCAACAATGACGAGGCCGCACCTAAAAAAGAAAAGGCAGCTCCTAATACCGACACAAATGCACCTAAAAGAGAGAAAGCGCCCAACACCGACGCAACTGCACCCAAAAAAGAGAGAGCTGTATCCGACAACAACGGTGCAAAGCGAACCAATCAAGGTTCTGCTCGCGATAACGTGATCAGTGCTGGGTTAAAGTACCTGAAAACGCCATATGAATTCGGCTCCTCCCGCTCTTCCAAGAGCACGATGGACTGCTCCGAATTCGTGATGTGGGCTTATCGTGAGGGAGCAGGACTGGATCTGGGCCGAGGCAGTTCGAGAACCCAGCTAAAGTACGTCAAACAAAACGGAATCTTGCTGCAAGATATCAGCCAGTTGAAAAAGGGCGACCTGGTGTTTTTCATGAGTCACAGAGGTTCCAATGAGTCCGATTACAGCGGGATCAATCGACAACAACAGCGTGTTACCCATGTGGCTATCTATATGGGGGACAACAAATTGCTGCACACCTTTAGTAAAAAAGCCGGTGGAGTCAAAGTAACTGATTTCCGGGGTACGGCTTGGGAGTTGCGGTTCATTGCAGGAGGCAGTCTGCTCTAGTTGACCGCCATCCCACCCAATCATCCGTCAAGAAAGCTATCATCGGCGCCCGTATCACATCAGTATGCGATACGGGTTTTTTGTGCATTTTGACGGGGCTGACGACGGTCATCCCGTTATTGACTAAACTTGTTCAGCACGGAGAAAAACTCTTTCAGAAAATCATAAAACAGTTTTTCGGAAGCCGGTAGTTCTCTGTTGTTAGGGATGATAATCCCCACAGTCCGCTTTACGGTAGGCTCGCTTATCGGGATCTTGACCGTTTCCCTGGGCACGTTGTCAATCAGTGTTACTTCCGGCAAGAGGGTAACGCCTAAGCCGGCAGATACAAGCCCTTTGATCGCATCGATATCTTCTCCCTCAAATGATACCTTTGGTTCAAAACCAACCTGGGCACAGGCGTTCATCACGATGTTTCGCAGGATAAAATCGGGTGGAAACAGTACAAACGTATCCTGCTGCAGTTCATTGAGGCGGATCGACGGTTGCTTTGCCAGTGGATGCCTGGTAGGGAGCAAGGCGACGATGTTTTCAGCAAAAAAGATGTGACTGCGAACATCCTTTTCCTGTGTTGGTACGGGACCTAAAAAAGCCAGGTCGATCTCTCCTTTGATGACCGACTCGATCAGTTGTTTGTAGGCGCCTTGTTTCAATTGAAAGCCAATGTTGGGATATCTGGCGCGAAAAGCAGAGATCACGGTGGGCAGCGGATTGGCGGCCAGACTGCTGGCAAACCCAACCCGGATAATACCGCGTTCCGGGTCCAGGTACTCTCCGATTTTCTCCTTAGCCTTCTCAATCTCGTTGAGAGCAATCTCTGCATGCTCCAAAAGAATCTTTCCCACAGAAGTCAGTTTGACATTGCGGCCTTCCCGGATGAAGAGCGGCACACCCAGTTCCGCTTCGAGATTGGCGATCTGTCTGCTCACTGCGGATTGGGCTACATGCAGGTTGTGCGCTGCTTCCGTAACATGTTCCCGCTTGGCCACTTCAATGAAATATTGAATCTGTCGTAATTCCATTCCATCCTCCATCTCCCTATTCATCTCAGAACGAGATGATTCTTAACTAAATTATATATTGTTTATATCAATTCACCAAACTAAAATGTTAACTAAAGCTTCTCATTTTTAAACAATGGGAACAGGTAATCTGTTCGGGTCTTTGTATGTAACGATTTATCCGTCTCAAAAGACGAAATATTCAAGACAAAAAGAGTCGTCAGTATGGTGAAACCAGACAGAGAGAAAACGACTACAGGGAGAAGGAGTGGAGGGTTATGATACAAACAGGAATGCCGCAAAAACAGGGATTGTATGATCCGATATTTGAACATGATGCCTGTGGGATCGGTTTTATAGCCAATCTGAAGCAGAAAGCCAGCCATCAGATGGTACAGAACGGGCTGCAAATTCTCTGCAATCTGGAGCACCGCGGCGGACAGGGGAGCGATCCAGAGACTGGTGACGGAGCAGGGATCATGACGCAGATTCCGCACAAATACTTTCGCAAGGTCTGCAAAGAGTTAGGCTTTGGACTGCCATCCCCCGGAAACTACGGCGTGGGGATGCTTTTTCTCCCGCAGGATGAAGCACGTCGTACCGCTTATGAAAAACAACTGGAAGCGCTTATCGAGGCAGAGGGGCAAACGCTGCTCGGGTGGAGAACGGTCCCCGTTGACCAAAGCAAGCTCGGCAAAACGGCAGCGGCGAGCCAGCCCTTTTTCCGACAAGTGTTTATCGGTGCGAGCCGCAATCTGAGCGATCAAATGGCGTTTGAACGAAAGCTGTACGTCATTCGCAAACAGATGGAACTGGCAGCCGGAGACGGATTTTATGCTGCATCGATGTCCAGCCGCACGATAGTCTACAAAGGTTTGCTGACACCTGTACAACTGGACGCTTTTTATCTTGATTTGCGTGATCCGGATTACGCATCCACCTTTGCCGTCGTACATTCACGGTTCAGCACCAATACCTTTCCGACGTGGGAAAGAGCACATCCCAACCGCTACCTGATCCACAATGGTGAAATCAACACCCTGCAGGGGAACATCAACTGGATGAGAGCCCGGGAGAAAATGTTCCAGTCCGAAGAGTTTGGTACGGACCTGCAAAAGGTGCTGCCTGTGATCGATATGGAAGGAAGCGACTCGGCGATTTTGGACAACTGCGTGGAGTTTTTCGCATTGGCCGGCCGTTCCTTGCCGCATGTGGCGATGATGATGATCCCGGAACCGTGGGACCGGGACGATCAGATTGATGATACGAAAAAAGCGTTTTACGAATACCATAGCTGTTTGATGGAACCGTGGGACGGTCCGACCGCGATTGCCTTTACCGACGGGAGACAGCTAGGGGCAATCCTGGACCGCAACGGTCTCAGACCGGCACGCTACTATGTAACCTCCGATGATACCATTGTGTTCTCCTCCGAGGTAGGAGTGCTCGACATTCCGGAAGAAAAGGTTGTCCAGAAAGGACGACTCAGTCCGGGCCGGATGCTGCTCGTTGATCTGGAGGAGGGACGCATCGTTTCCGATGAGGAAGTAAAACAGCAGATTGCCAGCGAGCAACCTTATCGCAAATGGATTGACGAGAACCTGCTCTCGCTGACGGAACTGCCGGAAGCGGAGTACCGCGAAGAACTGCCAGAAGAGGGCGTATTGACCTGGCAAAAAGCGTTCGGCTATACACAGGAAGAAGTCAACAAAATCCTCGCCCCGATGGTGACGGAGCAAAAAGATCCTGTTGGCTCCATGGGAGTGGATACGCCGTTGGCTGTGCTGTCCGATCGACCTCAGCTAATGTACAATTACTTTAAACAAGCATTTGCCCAAGTGACCAACCCGCCGATTGACGCGATTCGCGAATCATGCGTCACATCCACTTTGACGATGTTGGGTGCGGAAGGAAATCTGCTTGCTCCCAGCGCCGAGAGTTGCCGCAGGATCAAGCTGAACACGCCGCTGATCTCCATCAAGGAACTGGCTCAACTTCGCCAAAACCCGCATCCGGAGTTTCCGGCGAAAACACTGCCCATCCTGTTCCCTGTCGACGGTGGTGAAGCGGAACTGGAGCAAGCGCTCGACCAGTTGTTTGCGGCGGCTGATCAAGCTATCTCGGACGGTTATACCCTCCTGATCCTTTCTGATCGGGAGATGAATGAACAGATGGCACCGATTCCTGCGCTGCTCGCTGTAAGCGGTCTGCACCATCACCTGGTTCGCTCCGGAACGCGTACAAAAACAAGTCTGATCCTGGAGTCCGGCGAACCGCGTGATGTCCATCAGTTTGCGATGTTGATCGGTTATGGTGCAGATGCGATCAATCCGTATTTGGCACTCGCGACGATCAAGCAGTTGGTTGACGAAGACAAAGTTGGCGATCTTGCCTACGAGGAGGCCGCATCCATCTACCTGCGCACTGCTGTAGAGGGTGTAGTGAAGGTGATGTCCAAGATGGGGATCTCCACCATCCAAAGTTATCGCGGCGCTCAAATCTTTGAAGCGCTCGGCATTGACCAATCCGTGATTGATCGCTATTTTACCCGGACTTCCTCGCAAATCGGCGGAATCAAGCTGGATGTGATCGCAAAAGAGACGTTGATGCGTCACAGCAAAGCCTTCTCAGCGGAGCATCAAGAGGAAGCATTGGAGCCTGGAAGTGAGTTTCAGTTCCGTCGGGACGGTGAATATCACCTGTTCAACCCCAAAACGGTACACGCACTGCAAAAAGCGTGCCGCCAGGGAGATTACGAGCAGTATAAACTGTATTCCGAGCAGGTGAATCAACAGCAGATCACGCTGCTGCGCCATTTGCTCGACTTCCAATCCGATCGTCCGCCGGTACCGCTCAGTGAAGTTGAATCGGTTGACTCGATCGTCCGGCGCTTTAAAACGGGTGCGATGTCTTACGGCTCGCTCAGTAAGGAAGCGCATGAAACACTGGCAATTGCCATGAATCGCCTGGGCGGAAAAAGCAACAGTGGGGAAGGGGGAGAGGATCCCCAGCGTTTTATCCCGGATTCCAACGGAGATTCTCGCCGCAGTGCGATCAAACAGGTTGCATCTGGACGTTTCGGCGTCTCCAGCCACTACTTGGTCAATGCCAACGAGATCCAGATCAAAATGGCGCAAGGGGCAAAACCAGGTGAAGGGGGTCAACTGCCTGGCAGCAAGGTGTATCCGTGGATTGCGGAAGTGCGCGCTTCTACGCCAGGGGTGGGACTGATATCGCCTCCACCGCATCACGATATCTATTCGATTGAAGACCTTGCCCAGTTGATCTTTGACTTGAAGAATGCCAACCCGCGTGCCAGAATCAGTGTCAAACTGGTTTCCAAGGCAGGCGTGGGTACGATTGCAGCAGGTGCCGCCAAAGGGCTGGCCGATGTGATTGTGATCAGCGGTCATGACGGCGGAACGGGCGCATCTCCCAAGAGCAGCATCAAGCATGCTGGAATGCCGTGGGAATTGGGGTTGGCGGAAACCCATCAAACACTGCTGCTCAACCAGCTTCGCGACCGGGTCGTACTGGAAACCGACGGCAAGATGCTGACTGGACGCGACGTGGTGATTGCCGCCCTGCTCGGCGCTGAAGAGTTTGGCTTCGCGACAGCACCGCTGGTTTCGATCGGCTGTGTAATGGCTCGCGTATGTCATCTAGACACCTGTCCGGTAGGGGTAGCGACACAAAATCCGGATCTTCGCAAAAAATTTAAGGGCGACCCAGAGCACACGGTCAACTTTATGCGCTTTGTGGCTCGTGAGGTGCGCGAAATCATGGCTCAGCTTGGCTACCGCTCCATGGATGACATGATTGGGCAAAGCCAGATGCTGAAGATGAGTGAGAAGGCAAAAGAGCACTGGAAAGCGAAACACGTCGACTTGACGCCGTTGCTGCACCAGCCGGATGTATCGGAGGATGTGGGCAGATACCATCAACGCCAGCAAAATCACAAGCTGGAGGAGACGCTGGATCACAAAGAACTGCTGCGCTTGTGCAAGCCAGCTCTGGATGAGCGTCGCCCGGTAGAAGCCACTCTGCCAATCAGCAACACCAACCGTGTGGCAGGGACGATTTTGGGCAGCGAAGTGACAAAGCGATTTGGTGAGCATGGTCTGCCCGAAGACACCATTCGCCTCCATTTCCAAGGTTCGGCCGGACAAAGTTTTGGCGCATTTGTCCCGAGAGGCATCACACTTCATCTCCAAGGGGACGCAAATGACTACGTCGGCAAAGGGTTATCCGGCGGAAAAATGATCATCCATCCGTCCGCACGCAGCACGTATGCTCCAGAACAGAACATGATCATCGGGAACGTGGCCTTTTATGGGGCGACGGCCGGTGAAGCCTATATTCATGGTATGGCGGGTGAACGCTTTTGTGTTCGAAACAGCGGTGTGACTGCTGTTGTCGAAGGAGTAGGCGATCACGGCTGTGAATATATGACAGGTGGGCGCGTTGTCATCCTCGGACCGGTGGGCAAAAACTTCGCAGCAGGAATGTCCGGAGGTACCGCCTATGTGCTAGCCGAGGATCACGCTCACTTCTCCCAGCTGTGCAACCAGGAGATGGTTTTGCTTGAAGCGCTGGAGGAGCAGCGTGAGATCGAAGAAGTGAAACAACTAATCGAGAAGCACGTGCGCAACACAGGAAGTAAGCACGCGCAACGACTGCTCGACCAGTGGGAGCAAACCGTATCAAAAATCGTGAAAGTCATACCAAAGGACTACAAACAGATCATCAACACGATTGAGGAACTGGAACAGTCAGGAGTGCAGCGCCAGGAAGCGATCCCGATCGCCTTCGAACGGAATCAAAAGAAGCACACAGCAAAGCAGTCAAAGCGAACGTCGAAAGAGCAGGTTCTTGCCACATCGAGCAAATAAATCATTGTGGTCACCTAAAGCAGCCGATCCTGTGCAGTGATGCGCAGCAGACCGGCTGCTTCTGTTTTTACATCTGGTTGTGTTGCTTAGACAACCATTTTATGTTGCTTTCAATATGATAAAAAGAGTCGGAGGGATAGGAGATGCCGGTACTGGTGAAGAGAATCATGACCATCGTTCTGGTTGCTACTGCTGGTTAGCGGACGATGAGCTCTTATCCAAGAGCGAGATGACCCAGTGACACCAGTCAACCTCTTCTTTTTCCAGCCTGCGTTTTCGTTCAAAGAGCAGGTAGCGTCCAAAGTGTTTCGAGCCGAGCTGCAATAGATCGCCTCCATATTCCCGCTCCATAGTTTCAATCTCTGCATCCCGATACGCAATGCTCTTTTCCATCGATTCCATCCGTTCCAGCAGGAAGCGTCTGGCTTTTTCTGGGTCCGTCAACCAGATCGCATAGATCTTGATGGCGAACTCATCGATTCAGTTGGGTCTTGTTTTTTTCGGTTGGGGTCTTTGTCTGGCCTACGGTTCGGCCGTTCTTTCTCACCAGCTGGAACGGAGATGCATCCTGCTGCACTCGTACGGCTTGGATTGCTCTCTTTTACCGTGATCCTGTTCGGCCTGCTGGTTGTAGACATCGCTTGGCTGCAAATCGCACTCGTTGTTGTTTCCGGTTTGATTGCTGGCGTAAACAATGCCCTGTTTACCAGTCTTGTGATGGAATTGTCCCCGTATGCGCGCGGCATTACCTCGGGAGTGTATAATTTTGTTCGCTGGCTGGGAGCAGCGATTGCTCCCTTGTTGTCTGGAGTGATTGGAGCCAGCCTGTCTCCTCATGCCCCCTATGGAGTGGCGGCACTAATGGCCTTGGTGGGAGTCTGGATCATGTCTGTGAATCATGCCCAAAAGAAACGACAAATCACGCAATCCCAGATGGGGCAGTAACGCAATCTGCACAGGAACATCAAGAAGAGGGCGGGGAAGAGATGCATATAATAAAGTCAGAATTTGCCCATTATACAGACAAATCGTGTATAATAAAAGAAAATTCGGTAGGGAGGAATAGTGATGGGTGAGATTCAGCGGGCACGTCGAAACACGCTAGGCGATATATTGCAGCGGAGCAGAAGACGCTTTCCGAACAAGATGGCCCTCCGATTCGAAGAAGAGGAATTTACATACGAACAATTCGATATGATTGTGAATCAAGCGGCGCAATCGATTATCTCCCACGGATTGCAAAAAGGGCAGCGTGCTGCTGTGCTGTCCCGAAATTCGATGGACTTTGCGATTTTGACCTTCGCCTTGGCCAAGACAGGGGTCATCATGGTCCCGATCAATTACATGCTGAATTCGGATGATGTGGCGTTCATCCTGGGACATGCGGAAGTTAGTGCTTGCTTTGTGTCGCCGGAGTTTTTATCGACGGCAGAGCAAGCGATCAAACAATCCGGCTGCAAACCTCAATTGCTGTCTATCATCTCCCGACCTGCCATACAGCAGGGTGAGTGGCAGCCATTCCGCGAGATGATCCAACACGCTGGCCCACAAGCCCCGGAAGTGGAACTGGATGACGATGATGTGGTAAACATTCTCTATACGAGTGGAACGGAATCGAAGCCAAAAGGCGTCATGCTGACACACAAAAACGTGATTTCCGAATACGTCAGTACAATCATTGATGGGGGAATGAGTGAAGACGATATAGCGGTGCATGCCTTGCCTCTATTTCACAGTGCACAGCTGCACTGTTTCTTAGGACCTTACATCTATTTGGGTGGAAGCGGTATCATACTGGAGCAGGCCACACCCGATCTGATGATGGAGACGGTTGAACGCTACCAGGCAACCCAGTTGTTTTGTCCGCCGACGGTCTGGATTGCTCTGCTCCGTTCACCCGGATTTGCTACTCGGGATCTGTCTTCCTTGAAAAAGTGTTATTATGGAGCGGCCATTATGCCGGTGGAGATTTTAAAAGAATTGAATGTTCGTCTGCCCAATGCAGCATTTTATAATTTTTATGGTCAGACGGAAGTGGCGCCATTGGCTACGGTGCTAAAACCTAACGATCAACTGCGAAAAGCAGGTTCCGCTGGAAAACCATCGCTAAATGTGGAGACCAAGATCGTAGACGATGACGGTGTCGAGGTGCCGCCAGGAACGATTGGGGAAATCGTCCATCGTACGAGTCATGCCATGCTGGGCTATTTTCGCGATGAAGAGAAGACACAGGCGGCATTCAAGGGTGGTTGGTTCCACAGTGGCGATCTCGGTATCATGGATGAAGAAGGTTACATTACCATCGTCGATCGAAAAAAAGACATGATTAAGTCGGGAGGAGAAAATGTAGCCAGCCGAGAAGTAGAAGAGATCATCTATCAAAATCCGAAAGTATCAGAGGTTGCGGTGATCGGCGTACCCCATCCTTACTGGATCGAAGCCGTTACGGCGGTGGTCGTGCCCAAGGCGGGTGAGTCGCTAACAGCAGACGAGATTCTGGCCTTTTGCAAGGAGCGGATCTCCTCGTTTAAGGCACCCAAGTATGCGATCATTGCTGACCAACTGCCCAGAAATCCCAGCGGCAAGATCCTTAAGCGGGAACTGCGTGAACGCTATGGTGTATTGACCAACCAGTAGAGGAGAGCAGCAGGCAGGTTCCGATCAACAAGTGCACCTGCACAGGTGCACTTGTTTTCATGCGTCCTATGCGGCACCAAAAAGGGGGTATCTATCATGAAGCATCATTCCCTGCAGCGATATGACTATCACGTATGGGCAACGCGAAGGGTCTTTCTGCACTTGAGAGAACTACCAGAGGAGATTTATCGCCAGGAAGTTCAGAGTGTTTTCCCGTCTGTCACCGAGACGATCCTTCACATGTATCGGGTGGAGAACGTATAAGTTCTATACTATGTTCGGTGACAGTTACGAGCAAGTAGTAGCTACCATCAATCGACTAACAGTAGAGGGTAAAGAATCCGGCATGGAAAAGATGGAGACAAGATTCCACCAGCTATTTGAACAGTATCGGGACTTTTTCATCGTCAATCGGATATGGTAGCGGTCACGTCTTACCGACATCCCCGTTTTGGAGAGCTTATGACCAGTTATTCTGAGGTCGTCCAACATGTTGTAAACCACGGAACATATCACTGCGGCAATCTAACCGCGATGCTGCGCCAAATGGGTTACGCCGGTGTCCCGACTGATTGCGAGTTCTTTTTATTTGACCAAAATAACAATGGGGATTCATAAGCCCGCTACCGCCGGAAGAATCAATCTGGCAAGTAAGCCATCGTTCGTATAGTACAAGCGGCAAAGGCATTTTGGCCAAGCTGAATGCGTTTGCCGCTCTTCTGTCCTCCTATGCGTTCTCAATCAACGCCGCCGATCGACTGCGCAGTTCCAGTATCTCCGACTCCGCTTTACGGCACTCCGCCTTCAGGTGGTTGACAATGCGCTCTATGTGCGAGTATTTCTCGTCAACCTGCTGCAGTGATTCCGATATACGTCCTTGTACGATCCAGTCAGAGATCAAACCATCAAAGAAGTAATCGGCAAAGGTGAGCAGTCCGCCAATCTCGATCTGAACAGAGACGTCCCGCCTCACATCGTTGCATTCTTTTTCAAACTGCCGCAGGCTTCTTTGGGCCGCGTGTATCGCTTCGCGAGCCTCGTCGATCCTGCTGTGCTTGATCGCAGTGGAGATCATCCCACCGCCAAGCATGTCCCAGGTGCCCCAGCTTTTTGCTGAATGGAGCCGTTCTCGAGCTTGATCCAAGGCGCTCAGAACCGAGTGCCCGGCAGAAACGGCTTCTTGCAGCTCGCGTAGATTAGCTAGAACCTCTGTCTCCTGCTCACTCAGTTCATCCAATTGGCCGGCCAACGCAGGGTGTCGCTGCTGTATCAGTTGCTCCTTTTCCGCCAGTAGTGATTCAATCTCCCGCTTTACATCGCCTAATTGCAACAGCTTTTGCTCCAATTCGGTCCTCTCCTGCTCCAGATCCTGCACTGTTTGAACAGCTTCTTCATACTTCAACTTCGCCTGCAGCAGTTCTTCCGTTTCTTTGGACAGCTTGTCCTCTTTTTTACCAATCAAGCTGAAAAAGAGAGCGCCAAAAGATAGACCCGTGAGTCGGTCAACATCTTTTTGCTCCTTGAGCAGTTGATGGTGCCATTGATCACGGACCGCCTCCTCCTGTTTCAGTTCTTCCTTCAACTGCTGCAATCGCTGGGACCAATTGAACTGGTGCCGTAGTGCGATCTTCATCTCAGCCAGCTGGTTGTTTAGCTCTTGAAACACCGATACCACTCCTTTTGCCAAGCTTGATGATCCAACGATATATCCGATCACACATGGTAATTCCCCGATGAAAGACCGAACAACACGTATATCTTCTTTACGAACAGGAACGGAGAATGTTTCATGAGTGGGAGCCAACGTCCAAAGTCTGAACCGAAATGTGCTAGAGTGGCATCTTTTTTGTTGCACTAGATGTCATAAAGGCATATCATTTATATCGGTACGACATATCGGTTCGATATATGTGAATGAGGGTGTAGTAATGTATGACTTGTTTGTCCTAGGTGAGTTGATGACAGAGGGTACGCACGGATATGTGCTGCAAGAGCGGCTCACGCATGCCGTTGGACCGATCCGGCGAATAAGCTCGGGAACTTTGTATCCGCTGCTCTCCCGGTTCGTGAAGAAGGGATGGATCAGTCTTCAGCTTGGAGGGGAACAGCAGAGAAGGAGGCAGCGAAAAATCTACGAACTGACGACAGCTGGCCGCGAACGCTTCCTGGAATTGATGGCCGAGCCGATACCGATCAGCACGGATGCGGAACTGATGTTTCATTTTAAAATGGCATACTTTCAATATGTGACGAAAGAGGTTCAGCTTGCCTGCCTAAAACAGTATCTGGAGTATCTTCATGTCAATTTGAGGTACGTAAATGCCGAATCACAAATGATCAGAAGCAAACAGATTCCTGAGCAAAAGCGGATACAATTGTTGCGCATGTTTGATCACCGCAGACACGTAGCAGAGGCGGATATCGCGTGGGTGAGGCAGGAGATCGATCGGATCAAAACACCTTCGGACTAAGCTTCCGTCTTGTCAGAGAAAACTTCAACGTCAGAATTCGACGATGGATTGGGAGGGATAGAGGTGGAGCGCCTATGGACAAGACCGTTTATTCAAATGACTGTGGCCATGCTTTTCCTGTTTATGGGGTTTTATTTGCTGGTGCCGACGCTCCCGCTTTTTATCAAACAGTTGGGAGGAACTGAAGCACAGGTCGGATTGGTAATCGGCGTATATACACTGGCCGCCGTGGTGTTCCGTCCGATCGTCGGAGGACTGCTGGATCGTTACGGCAGGCGACCATTTATTCTGTGGGGACTGCTTTTTTTTGCACTGGCCATGTATGTGTACGATTGGATCGGCACCATCTTCATGTTGATGGCGCTACGGGTCATCCACGGTGTCAGCTGGGCGCTTTCCACTACTGCTGTTGGTACGGCGATCACGGATGTTATTCCACCTGCTCGTCGTGGTGAAGGCATGGGCTGGTTCGGCCTGGCCATGACCGTGGCGATGGCAATTGGCCCGATGCTGGGAATCTGGACCATCGAGAATCATTCGTTTCACAGTTTGTTCCTGGTAGGTGCCGGCTTTTCCATTATAGCCCTGCTTTTAGCCTATTTGACGAACATCCCGTTTCAGGCGAAACCCACCGGAGGGCGAATCCAATTGATCGAGCAATCGGTTTTGTCCGTTACAGTGGCTATCTTTTTTCTATCCGTCGCCTATGGAGGGATTACCACCTTTTTGCCGCTGTTTGCAGAATCGATCAAGGTAAATGCCGGCACATTTTTTTTCGTATACGCTGTGGCACTCACCTTGATCCGCCCCATCGCCGGAAAACATTCGGATCGGTACGGGGAACCATTTGTGATCGCGCCAGCGCTTCTGATTACGATCGCAAGCCTGCTGGTTTTGAGCTTCTCTAACGGGTTGATTGGCGTGATCGTGGCAGCCATTATGTACGGTGTGGGATTCGGGTCGGCACAGCCAGCCCTGCAAGCGGCCACGCTGCGTCTCGCTCCTCCGGATCGGAAAGGGGTTGCCAATGCTTCTTTCTTTACCGCATTTGACTTAGGCATCGGACTTGGCTCCATCATACTCGGCTGGGTGTCACAGTACACGGGATATCAGGTGATGTTTGTCGTGACAGCCGTATCGGTAGCCGTTTCCTTATTGATTTTCACCGTGTTTGTCAGGCGTTTGTTGCGATATGAGGCATCGGCAGAATAATCTGCAAGCGACAGGGCCTACAACGGGTTGCGACTATATCTACAATCGTGTGAGCAGTGTGGTGAACAGCGCTGTCCGCTGAGGAAGCTGGTCGATCAGGATGTGTTCGTGCTCAGCGTGTGGTCCGTCGCCCATCGCTCCCAGGCCATCCAAAGTGGGGATGCCCAGAGCAGCAGTAAAGTTTCCATCGCTTCCGCCGCCGACAGAAGCTTCCGCAACCTGAAAGCCCAGCTCTTTGGCGCATCCGGCAGCCAGTTGGAACAACCGCTCTGTTGCCGCAGTTCGCTCCATCGGAGGGCGTTCCATACCACCCGTCACCTCTAGGGAGACGTCGGCTGCCTGCGGCTTTAATCCGCGTATCAGCTCTGTCATTCGCTCCCCTTCAGCGCTGCTGGATACACGGACATCAATGTACGCCTCGGCCTGTTCGGCCACCACGTTGGTGCGGGTGCCGCCGCGTGCGATGCCGACGTTAACCGTGGTTCCTGCCGCGTAATTCGTCAGGCCGTGGAGATAGAGGATTTGGCGGGCCAGTTCCTCCACGGCACTGATGCCCTGCTCGTGATGATTGCCGGCGTGAGAAGCTCTTCCTTTGATTCTCAGCAGAAACTGTCCCACCCCTTTACGAGCAGTTTTCAATGCCCCGCTATTGGCAACCGGCGGCTCGGGTACCAGCACAACGGCACTATTTCGAGCTTCCTGTTCGATATAAGGACGACTGGTTTCGCTGCCGATCTCCTCATCGGTGGTGCATAGAAAGACGATTTTTTTGTCCATGGGCCGCCCGCGTTCGCGACAAGCCTTGATCGCCCACAAAGCTTGGATGATGCCCGCTTTCATATCGAAGATGCCAGGTCCATAGGCTCGATTTCCTTCCACACGGTACGTCAGCCTGCCTACGTCCCATACCGTATCAAAATGGGCGATGATGAGAATCTGCTCCGCCCCCTCTCCGCAGACGAAACGAAGATGATTCCCTGTCGTCGTTTGTGGGATCACTTCAGCCTCAACCCCCAGATGCTGCCGAAACAATGATTGCAGTACAACCCCACACTGATCGACGAGCCGCTTGTCGTGGGAGGGGGATTCAGCTACAACCAACCGCTCTAAATCGTCAATCATCTG
Organism: Brevibacillus humidisoli; assembly: GCF_020923435.1. Classification (NCBI taxonomy): domain Bacteria; kingdom Bacillati; phylum Bacillota; class Bacilli; order Caryophanales; family Paenibacillaceae; genus Brevibacillus; species Brevibacillus humidisoli. Next base: position 1,810,029 of record NZ_CP087263.1, read on the forward strand.
TTGCTGGTTCACCTTGCAAAAAGAGAGCAGATCTGTCATCCCAACACATCCTTGTCTTGTTCATTCCCCCGGTTGGGGGTAGGGGTGATGCGAAACATTTTGCGGGGGCGGCCGCGGCTGGCAGGACTCTCCTCGCCAATCAGCTGTGCGAGGTTATGCTGCTCTAAATCGGCGAGAATCCGGCGAGCATTGCGTTGAGTCATACCCAGCCATTCCGCGACATCGATCGCTGTGATCGAATGACTGCCGAGACTGTTTTGCAACGAGAGAATCTTGCTGTATGTAGTAAGGGATACACCGGCTTGCTTTACCTTCTCGGCCAACTCCATATCTTCCGTTCGGTAGTGGAAGGCGATGCTGTCCGTCCGCTGCAGCGGACCTTTGATCAAGCCCTCATCGTTGACTAAGACGGCACAAAAGCCTCCCATTTTTTTGGCATGCAGCAGAGCAAGTCGGGCATTTCGTTCTGCGGCAAGGGCAGTCACGCCAAACCCGATCCCGATATTGGCGGTCAGACCTGTTAACAAAGAGATCTTGGCCAACAACTCCGTGGTGTGGGCTTGGGCGTCCTCTTCAACCGAGCCTCGGGTGGAAAATAGAATAAAGCTGCCATTGCCAAGCGATACAAATGAGCCGGATTGCTTCTCTGCATAGTGCAGGATCGTTTCCTGCAGCTTCAAATCGAGCCGCCGCACTTCGTACGTATTCTGCTTTTCTCCGATCAAGCTGTCGAGACCCTCCAGTTCTATCATTTGAACGGCGATTTGCGCTTTCTTAAAGTGGAGAGTTTCTCCTTGCTGACAGGCGAGGCGAAGCATCGAACGAATCGTCATACGGTTATGGCGGATCCGGTAGACAGGGATACCGCGGGCTTGCAACTCCTCGTATACGGCGCGCATACAGGTGGCACAAGCGTCAACCAACCCCTGCTTATAAAGGGTGGTGTGATAGGCGACCAGTTCGTTTGTCGGCTTAAAGTCTCGATAGGAGAGCAAATAGGTACGCTCTGAGGATAGTCCCAGTTCAGAACTCGTCTCATAGAAGTGAGCTTCGCTGATCGTATCGAAGCTGATCCGATCAAGGGATAGGCCATCGCGGTAGACGATTTCCAGCAGCACTTTGGTCAGGCTGGAGCCGTTCAGTTGGGGAACGAACGCCTTCTGCTTCAGCTGGTGTTGTTTGGCAATGGAATAGGGAGCTTGTCCAGAAAACAGCCATACATCCACTTGATGCTCGCCATCCCGGATCAGATCAATGGTTTCCTCCACATCGTTGTAGATAAATGGTACAACTTGCAATTGCTTTTTAAACTCCTGGCCGACCTCGCAGATCAGCTCTACTGAGTCTCTGGGTCCGACTGCACCAACTCTTGTGATCATCCGTTGGTCCCTCCGCGGTATTTCGTCTGGGATCATCAATCGGTTGCGGCTTGTCCGTCTTGGCGCTCAAGCTGCGCAGCGTGCAAAGCACACAAGGACAAGGTTTTGACGGCGATCCCCAACACCTTTTCATCAATGTCAAACGTTTCTTTGTGGTGCCCTGCCGCCAGTGTCGTACCGAAGTATACGTAGCTGGCCAAGCCGCCATTTTGCTGTACACGTGCCATCATCGTGGTGGCGTCCTCCGAACCGCCAGCCTGGGCTAACTCCACAATGGAGTGGATCCCTTCCACTTGAGCGGCCTGGGCCCGGACGAACGGAAAGAGCGCGGGACTGGAGTTGCAGGTTTGCGCTTCCCCGACAATCTCGATCGTTTCTGTAACGTCGTACATCGCAGCCGCACCACGAATGATCCGTAAAGCACGATCCAGCACATACTGGTTAATTTCTGACGTTTCCCCGCGTGTTTCCAGTTTGAGCTGAGCCGAAGCAGGGACAATATTGCGGCCGCTGCCCGCTTGCAGCACACCCACATTGATCCGGGAGGAACCTGCACTGTGCCGGGCGATGCCATGCAGGTTCAACGCAGCGGTTGCAGCGGCCAACAGCGCGTTTTTCCCTTCTTCCGGACTGCCTCCGGCGTGGGCAGCCGCCCCCGTATAGGAAACGTTCAGTTTTGTCGTTGCCAAATATCCATTGGCGCCGCAAACCACTTCACCGAGTGGGTGGTTAACCCCCACGTGACTGGCAAAAAAGAGCTGCAGATCGTCAACCACACCAACTGCTACCATTGCTTTGGCCCCGCGTACCCCTTCCTCGGCGGGCTGAAAGATCAGCTTGATTCGTCCAGACAGACGATCTTTGATCTGAGCGAGAGTATGCGCCACCCCTAGACCAATCGTCGTGTGTGCATCGTGTCCGCAAGCGTGCATCATGTTCTCGTTGATGGAGCGAAAGCCCAATGCAGCAGGCAGATGAGACTCATCGGCCGACTCGTGCAAATCAAGAGCGTCCATATCGAAGCGAAAGCCGATCGTCGGACCTGGCCGTCCCGTATCCAGGATGCCGACCACCCCGGTCAAACCGCCCGAAAAATAGGGCAGCCAATTCGGGTCCGCTCCTTGTTCAAGAGCTCTCTGTTCCTCACGAGTGAGCACCTCCTGTGTCGGAACGCCCATCCTGGCGTGCTCGTCAATCACTTCGCGGCCAGCTTGCACAAGATAACCCCAAGAGGCTAAGCGCTGGGCAACCAGACTGGCCGTGCGGAATTCAAGCCAGCCGGTTTCGGCATGCTTGTGAAAATCCCGCCGCCATTGCACAAGGGTAGGGTACAACTGATTAACATGGTGTTGAATATCAGTAGTCATCATAAGCTCCTTTGCTGTTTATGTTTTAGGTCCTATTTAGGAAAATTTCTGAATATCGTAGTTATTTTGACGTCTTACACAAAATTCCTGCTCAAATCCACAAATAATGCCATGTTAGATGCCAGTATAGTACAAGGGACCACCGAGAATCTCGACAGCTTGAAGAACAAATCAGTGCGTATTTTTCGAGATTTAAACCAATAGACAGGATGAACCGAACAAAAAATTCAAAACTTTCTAAATTGGTTGTTGACACATTTTTTACCAATCTCTTATAGTGTTTAAATAACAGCATCTTTTAGGAAATTTTCCGTAAAGGAGGGGTTGGGTGAAGGATATCTATGCGTATGTCGACCGGCATCGAGACAGATATGTGGAGTGGCTACAGGAAATTTGCCGACAGCCAAGTGTTGCCGCGCAAGACAGGGGCATGAAAGAGACAGCGGCCATGGTGGAGAGGTATCTCAAACAGTTGGGCGGGGAGGTTCAGCTCGTGAACACGTCAGGTTTTCCGGTTGTGTACGGATTGTTTGCGGGGGAGAGTGACCGGACGCTCTCTTTTTACAACCATTACGACGTGCAGCCGGAAGATCCGCTTGAATTGTGGGATTCTCCGCCATTTGCCGCAGAGATTCGCGATGGGTATATCTACGCCCGTGGCGTGGCTGATAACAAGGGCAACCTGATCGCACGTCTGGCTGCTGTCGACGCCCTCCTGAATGTGCGTGGCCGCCTGCCGCTGCGAGTCAAATTTATAGTGGAAGGAGAAGAAGAGATTGGCAGCGTACATCTGCCGGAATTCGTGGAGATGAGTCGGGATCTGCTGCAAGCCGATGGATGTCTGTGGGAATTCGGATATAAGAACGCGGATGGTCGTCCGCAGGTCAGCCTAGGTGTAAAGGGAATGTGTTATGTCGAGTTGATTTGTCGGGGAGCCAATACCGATTTGCACTCGGCAAATGCCGCGATCATTGAAAACCCGGCTTGGCGCCTGGTATGGGCCTTGTCTACGCTGAAGACACCTGACGAACGTGTCAGCATCGCCGGCTTCTATGACAAGGTTCGCCCGCTTGCTGACGACGATCGTATCGTGCTGGAGCAGATGATCTACAACGAGGAACATACATTGGAAAAACTGGACCTGTGCTCCTTTTTGCTGCAGTTATCCGGACTTCCGCTAAAAGAGAAACTGATCTTTCAACCAACCTGTACGATCTGCGGGTTTCAATCCGGTTATACCGGCCAGGGAGCGAAGACAGTGCTGCCTGCCGAAGCGCGGGTGAAGCTGGATTTTCGGCTTGTCCCAGACCAAGATCCGCATGACATCATTCAACGGCTGCGACAACACCTGGATCAGCACGGTTTTTCCGACATCGAGATTGACGCATACACTTTGGAACACCCCGCACGTACTCCCCTCGACAATCCTTTGACGCGCTCCGTCGTCGCTACCGCGACGGAAGTGTACGGGATAAGGCCGACGATTATGCCAATGTCGCCGGGGACCGGACCTATGTTCTTGTTGTGCCAGAGCTTGGGCATTCCAGCCGTTTCGGTCGGTGTCGGCCATTTCGCTTCCAACAACCACGCCCCAAACGAAAACATCAAGGTTGACGATTTTATTCAAGGCATTAAACACATAGCAGCCATCATTGAAGACTTTTCACGTCAGTCGTGACTATAGGGAGGGGGGATTTAATGTGGAGGACGTCGCGGCATTGTATCGAAGTTCGGCCATCCTGACTGAAGCAAGTGCACTAAAAGAACAAGTGACCGCCTGGAGGCGCGACTTTCACCGGCATCCGGAACTGGGGTTGGAAGAGGAACGAACCGCTGAGGTGATAGCCGCCCATCTGCGTAGATTGGGTCTTGAGGTGAAACAGGGATTGGCCCGGACAGGCGTGGTGGGAGTGCTGCGGGGAAGCAATCCGGGGAGGACGATTGGGTTGCGCGCAGATATGGATGCCCTGCCGATTCAGGATCAAAAGCAAACCTCCTATCGTTCTACGATCGATGGAAAAATGCACGCCTGTGGGCACGACGCCCACACCAGCATGCTGATGGGAGCAGCGACGTTTCTCGCCAAGATGCGACCACCTGAGAGGGGAAACATCGTATTTGTCTTTCAGCCGGCAGAAGAAAACCACGGAGGAGCACGCCTGATGATCGAAGACGGTTTGCTCCGCGATTACGGGATTGAGGCGATGGCCGGTCTGCACGTATTTCCAGGTGTGCCTACAGGAGAGATTACTGCCGTTAGAGGTGTAAGCTGTGCAGCGGCAGATACGCTATTCATCAGGATCATTGGCAGCGGCGGTCATGCCGCTCGGCCGCATCAATCGGTTGACGCCGTTGCTGTCGCGGCCCAAGTCATCACCGCTCTACAGCATATCACAAGCCGTCAGGTTGACCCACTCGATTCAGTGGTCATTACCATAGGCAAGATTGAGGGAGGAACTGCCAGCAACGTGATCGCCCCTGAAGTCAACCTATGGGGCACGGTTCGAACGCTCAACCCTGCCCTGCGAGAACAGCTTCCCCAGCAGATCGAACGGATGGTCAAAGGCGTGACGGAAGCTAATGGCGCCGCCTATGAACTGGAGTACCAACAGGGCTATCCGTCTGTGGTCAATGACGTCTCGATGATTGACCTGCTGCTGGAGGTGGCGGATGACGTGCTGGGGAGGGGAAAGTATCGCATGGACAGACCCTCCATGGGCGGCGAAGACTTCTCTTACTATACCCAACATGTTCCAAGCGTTTTTTTCCGGCTTGGTGTAGGAGATGAGCAGCATGCCCGCTATCCACTGCACCACCCGATGTTTGATCTTGACGAAGATGCCTTGCCAATCGGTGTAGCCTTGTTGTCGAAGCTGGCACTTACCTACCTCGGCAAGTCGTAACAGATAGTCTGGCAACCGCATCCGCTCTGTTTTTGGGTCCATTTTGAACGATAGAAAAGGGGGCAGGTTCATGAAGCGTGTTTCGATGATCAGTTTGGTCTTTCTGTTGGCGTTGTCCGCCTTGGCGGCAGGCTGCAGCCAGCCAGCGGGCAACAGCAGTCAAGCGGATGGGCAGGGAATGGACGACGGAGAAAAGGTCCTGACGATTGCCAGCGGAAATGATATCGTCGGCTTTGATATCCACGATCACAACAATACATCGACGGAAGCTGTCCACGTCAATATGTTCAATTACCTAGTGCGAAAGGATGCCAACCAGCAGATCCAACCTGATTTAGCTGTTTCCTGGGAAACCGTGAATGAGACAACATGGCGTTTTCAACTCCGGGAGGGGGTCGCGTTTCACAATGGGGATCCGTTTACCGCTGCCGACGTGAAGTTTACATTGGAGCGTGTGGCTGGCGACAACAAGCTGTTGGAATATGGCAACTACAAACAGATCAAAGAAGTGAAAGTGGTAGACGAACATACTGTAGACATTATCACCCACGCACCAGAACCCGTGTTGCTCAACCGCCTGTCCCGACTGGGCTCAGGTATGCTGCCGTCCACCTACATCGAGGAAAACGGGTGGGATCACTTTCTATCCCAGCCTGTGGGCACTGGCCCTTACAAGTTTTCAGAGTGGATTCGCGATGATCGGCTGATTCTGGTGAAGAACGATCAATACTTTGGCGATCAGCCAAAATGGGACAAACTGATTTTCCGTTCCATTCCGGAGGACGCGACTCGTGTTGCGGAACTGTTAACTGGCGGGGTGGATCTAGCCGTCAACATCCCGCCTAGCGATTTGCAGCGGATTGAGGAGAATCAGGGAACCCATACTGTGCAGGGATCGACACAACGCGTCATGCTGTTGGCCGTTCGTATGACGGACGGTGCGGTCACCGCCGATCACCGCGTCCGAGAAGCGATTGATCTAGCTATCGACGAGCAGGCGATCGTCCGGAACATATTGGCGGGCGGCGGGACGCCAACCCGAACCCGGGTCACCCCCGGCAACTTCGGGGGCCATCCTGATTTGTATGATACATCTCTGTACGACCCGGAACGGGCAAAAAAACTGCTGGCAGAGGCGGGCTATGCAAGCGGACTGGAACTGACGCTGAGTGCTCCCAGCGGGCGCTACCTGAAGGATAAGGAAACAGCCGAGTTGATCATGGCGATGCTGGGAGAAGTAGGCATCAAAGCCAACCTGGAACTGCTGGAATGGAGCAGTTTTAGTTCCCGCTACAAGTCCAAGACATTTCATGAACTGTTTATGATCGCCTACGGCAACTCGATGTTTGACGCTTCCTTGGCGTTTGACCGTCTATTCTCCGAACGGGCAAAAGGGGAAACGGACTACAACAATGAGGAAGTAGATGCGCTGTTAACGGAGGCCGAACAAAATATGAATCCAGCGGAACGGGAGAAGCAGTACCAGCGGGCTCAGGAAATCGTGGCCGACGAGCGTCCCCAGATCTATTTGTTCCAGATGGATGCCAACTATGGGGTGAGTGACCGGATTCGTTTTCAGCCGCGACTCGACGAGATGCTGTTAGCCGACGAGATCAGCCTGCAGTAGGTATAAACGTTGTCATCTCTGGAGATAGGGCGTTGTACTGCGCTCCTTTTTACACAGACCATTTCGGAGGTGAAGCAGGGTGAAGAGGTACCTGGTAAAAGCGCTGCTGCAGCTAGTTCCGGTCATGTTTCTGATTACGCTCATCGTCTTTGTGTTGGTTCACGTGACGGGTGATCCGGTCGATTTGATGCTGGCTGATACGGCTACTGACGAAGATCGGCGAATTCTGACACAAGCTCTTGGTCTGGATCAGCCGCTGCACGTCCAGTACGTCCGATTTATGTCCAATCTGCTGCAAGGCGATTTTGGCCAATCGTTTCGCTACGATCAACCCGCTCTGCCCATTGTCTTGGAGCGGTTGCCAGCCAGTTTTGAACTGGCGATCGCGTCGATGATTGTCGCTACCGTTATCTCTATCCCGCTTGGCATCCTCTCGGCAACCAAGCGTAACAGCATATTTGATCTGTTTATCACTGGGGGGGCCGTACTGGGCAAGGCGATGCCTAATTTTTGGCTGGGAATTATGCTGATCCTGATGCTTTCCGTCGAACTTGGCGCCTTTCCCGTCTCCGGACGTGGTTCGCTTTTTCACCTGGTTCTTCCCGCCTTGACGCTGGGGACTGGCATTGCCGCTGAGATGACTCGTCTGATCCGCTCCAGCATGCTGGAAATTCTCGGACAGGAATACATCCGCACAGCGCGCAGCAAAGGTCTGCGAGAAGCGATTGTGATCAATAAACACGCCTTTCGCAACGCGTTGATCCCGGTCGTCACCATCATGGCCCTGCAGACCTCCACTTTGATCGGTGGCACCTTGATCACCGAAACGATCTTTTCTTGGCCGGGCATGGGGCAGTTGGTGATTCAGGCAGTCAACACACGCGATATGGCCATTGTACAGGCGGCTGTATTTGTGATTGCCCTATTAGTGATCGCAAGCAATCTAATGGCTGATCTGGTATATCGCTATCTCGATCCGCGCATCAAATACGACTGAGCGAGGGGGGAGCAAACAATGTCGGCAACGACGGAAACGCAAACGGGTGTGACCGATTGCCAACCGGCCGCAGCGCCGCATCGCGGTTGGCGGGTGCCGGTTCGCCAACTCTGGAAAAGCAAAACGGGCAGCTTAGGATTGCTGATTATCATCGGGGCCATGTTGATGTCGCTTTCTGCCGATTGGCTTGCCCCATATGACCCGGTCCAAACAAATGCGGCCAAACGACTTACGCCGCCGATGTGGCTGGAGGGGGGGCGGCTCAGTTTCCCTTAGGGACGGACAATCTGGGCAGAGACGTACTGAGCAGGATCATCTACGGGTCGCAGGTCTCTTTGCTGGTTGGCATTTGTGCTGTTGTCGTTGCGGGTATCATCGGTGTGATTCTCGGGCTTGTTTCCGGTTATTACGGGGGATGGATCGACCATCTGATCATGCGGATCGTCGATGCCTTTCTAGCTATTCCCAACATCCTGTTTATGCTGGTAGTCCTGACGATAATGGGGCCTAGCTTGCCAACATTGATCCTCGTGTTGGGGATCACCAACTGGGTGACCTATGCGCGGATCGTGCGTTCAGAAGTGTTAAGCATCAAGGAACGTGACTATGTCAGGGCCGCCCGTTCGGTTGGCGCAAAAGATGTGCGGATTATTTTCACTCATATTCTGCCCAATGTTGCCGCTTCCTTTATCGTCGTCTCTACACTTAGCGTGGCTACGACAATTATCTTGGAAGCCTCCCTGAGTTTCTTAGGTTTGGGGATTCAGCCGCCGACTGTTTCGTGGGGCGGGATGCTGAGCGATGGCAGGCAGTATTTGGCTACCAGTTGGTGGGTAGCCACTTTCCCCGGCATTGCCATCACCGTCACGGTACTCGGTATCATCTTCTTGGGGGACTGGCTGCGCGACATTCTGGACCCACGCCTGAAATCAGGAATGTCCAGATAGACCGAACAGAGAGGAGGGACATGTGGTGGGAGCAATCCTACTGCAGGTTTCAAACCTGCGAACCATTTTCAAAACGGAGGCGGGGATTGTACCATCTGTAAATGATGTCACCTTTTCGATCGCAAAAGGAGAGATATTGGCGATCGTAGGCGAATCGGGCTGCGGGAAAAGCGTCACCTCGCTATCCATCATGGGACTCGTCTCTTCTCCTGGAGAGGTGACGGAGGGAGAAATCCTGTTTGACGGCACTAATCTGCTTCGTCTGCGCAAGCGAGAGATGCGCAAACTACGGGGCAGGAGACTCTCGATGATCTTCCAGGAGCCGATGAGCTCTTTAAACCCGGTCTTTTCGATTGGCAGCCAGTTGGGGGAAGTGTTTCGCCTTCATCAGAGGCTGGATAAACGACAAGCACGGCTGCGCAGTATTGAGATGTTGGCTCAGGTGGGTATTGCCCATCCGGAATCGGTCGTCGATTCGTTTCCTCATCAACTCTCCGGAGGCATGCGGCAGCGGGTCATGATCGCCATGGCACTGGCTTGCAACCCTGATTTACTGATTGCTGACGAGCCGACGACCGCTCTTGATGTTACGATCCAGGCCCAGATCCTCCACCTGTTGAAACAGCAAAACAGCCAGACTGCCACCAGCATGATCCTGATCACTCACGACCTAGGTGTCGTGGCAGAGATGGCGCACCGCGTCCTCGTCATGTATGCCGGAGAAGTGGTGGAGGAAGCTTCCGTGTACCAGCTGTTTGCGAATCCTCGTCATCCGTATACAAAAGGACTGCTGTCCTCTCTGCCCAGACTAGATGAACAGCGGGATCAATTGGACGCGATTCCTGGCACCGTCCCTCATCCACTGGCGATGCCGCAGGGCTGCACTTTTCACCCACGCTGCCCGCTGGCTGCCAAGTCATGCAGAGAGCAGAAGCCGGAGCTGACCGATGCTGCGCCAGCTCATCGGGTGCGTTGCTTTTTTGCCGGAGGAGGGGTGTAAGTGAATCGGCAACAAGAGTTTGTGGAACCACTGCTCGAAGTAAAAGGGTTAGCAAAACACTTTCCCGTCAAACGGGGGATATTCTCGCGAAAGATGGGCTATGTGCGGGCAGTGGACGGTGTCGATTTTGCCGTTCGTCGAGGAGAAACGCTGGGAATTGTGGGGGAATCAGGGTGCGGCAAGTCGACAACTGGACAAATGGTACTGCAGTTATTGGAACCGACAGCAGGGGAGATTTGGTTCGAAGGGAACAATCTGCGAACGCTGGGCAAGGAACAGCTTCGTCAGGTACGGCGCAACTTGCAGATGATCTTCCAAGACCCGTTCTCGTCGCTAAATCCGCGGATGAGGGTGGAAAATATTGTTGCCGAGCCCTTAAAGGTGCACGGTTTGTACAAGGGAAGAGAACTGCGGGAGCAGGTGGCCGAATTGCTTCGATTGGTCGGACTGGGTGAACATCACATGAGTCGTCACCCACATGAATTTAGTGGCGGGCAGCGGCAGCGGGTCGGCATAGCCAGAGCATTGGCACTCAGACCAAAATTGATCGTCTGTGACGAGCCGGTATCAGCGCTAGATGTCTCGATTCAGTCGCAAATCCTCAATCTGCTAAAAACATTGCAAAGAGAACGACAGCTTACGTATCTATTTATCGCCCATGGGCTCCCAGCGGTCAAGCACATTAGTGACCGAATCGCGGTGATGTATCTGGGGAAAATAGTCGAATTGGCAGATCGCGACAAACTGTTTGCCACCCCTAAACATCCTTATACCCAAGCATTGCTCTCGGCGGTTCCGATCCCGGACCCTACCCAGCGAGGAGAACGAATCATCCTGCAGGGAGACCTGCCTCATCCGGCCAATCCGCCGCAAGGCTGCTCCTTTCATACCCGCTGCCCATATGTACAGGCTATATGTCGGGAACAGGCTCCTACTCTTCAACAGCAGGGAGAGGGGCAGATGGCAGCTTGCCACTTTCCGTTGTAGATGAGTTTGCGGACTTCGGCAAGTTCGCGGCCTACTCTGACAGCTAGGGGAGCAGCGCCTTTACGTATGCCCTTGGGGCTGGATGCAGTCGCACTTATGCTGTCCCTGCTTTCAAACGAAACAAGTCCGTCCAAAGAAGAGTTTAAAGACCCTTATCCCTTCTCAATTATAAGCCTCGTCAATGCTGCGATTATAAGAAGTGAACAATTCTGCCACAGCATCCTTCCGCGGAAGGATGCTGTTTTGGTTGTTGTGAGTCCAGCATGGGCGGATAATCGTCGCTTATTCAGCATCATTCATTCTGCCTTTGCTATACTTGACTTTAATATAGCTTATCAGGTCCGAATGCCTTGCCGCTTGGTGACGAGGCAGAGCGGCAACATCGCGTGGGAAGCGATCCCATGTTTGGCGTACGCGAATGATTCAAGACCCTTCGGGAGGTAACGAATGAACCCTTTTACAGAAAAAGTGGTAGAGATCATCAAACAGATACCCGCGGGACGAGTGATGACGTATGGGCAAATCGCAGCACTAGCCGGAAGTCCGAGAGGGGCGAGACAAGTGGTCAGAATTTTGCATGCCATGAGCCGAAAGCACCGTCTTCCCTGGCATCGAGTGATCAATGCCAAGGGGCAGATCGCTCTGCAAGACCCTGACATGCACTCGCTGCAAAAGCTGCTTTTACTCGGAGAAGGGATCGAATTGATGGATGATCGCACTGTTAGCTTAGAACATTATCAATACCATCCGATGGCCGGCAACATGGCAGAATGACTCATGACTACCCTGCAGTGAAATGTTGATTCAACCGCTGCTGCACGTAACCACAGCCCGGAGTTTCAACACATTTAGATCGCACCGCCTCTTTACATGAAAGGGAATTCAGGATACCGTTGAAAAGGATAGACTAGATCCGGATCACCGAAAAAAGGAGTTTTACTGTGAAAAATGATGCAACCCGGAAAACGAGCGGGGCTCCGCTTGATCACCTGACGGCAATCAAGCGAGCGCTTATCGTGACTTCGGTGTCCGCCGAAGCAGATGCGGTCAGACGAGGATTGGGTGACTCTCAGCGGTTTGACGTTCTGGTAGGGGGCGTCGGCCTTGCCGCTGCTGCAGCCAGCACGGCAACTGCGTTGACGTCCGCCCCATATGACTTGGTCGTATGTGCTGGGATCGGCGGCGCTTTTGCGGGCAAGGCGGAAGTCGGCTCGCTTGTTGTCGCTAGCGAAATCGTCGCGGCCGACCTGGGAGCGGAGACCCCGGAAGGCTTCTGCAGTCTGGACAAGCTGGGTTTTGGTTCGACCCGGATTCCCGTCGATGCAAAGCTGGCCAGCAGAGTGACTGAGGAACTGATTAGAGCGGGACTGCCGGTTAGCTTGGGGCCGGTACTAAGTGTCTCCACTGTAACCGGAACCGCTGCAACGGCTGATCAATTAAGCACGCGAATACCCGGTGCGACTGCAGAGGCGATGGAAGGCTATGGCGTAGCAGTGGCGGCGCAAGCACAAGGCGTACCGGTTTTGGAAATAAGAGCGATCTCCAACCCCGTTGGCCCACGCGATCGGACTTCCTGGCGAATAAAAGAAGCGCTTTCCATGTTGGAAGCAGCAAGTTCAGTATTACTGGAGGAATTACCATGAATATCGCTTTTTCTCCCTGTCCCAATGACACCTTTGTCTTCCATGCCTGGGTGCACGGGTTGGTCCCTGGAGCGCCGGCACTGGACGTCACCTACGCAGACATCGATATCACCAACGGTATGGCGACAAGCGGCACCGGCCCGGACGTTCTCAAGATATCATATGCAGCACTGCCATGGGTTCTGTCGGAGTACGCCTTGCTCCCTTGCGGAGGTGCGCTGGGCAGAGGATGCGGCCCACTCGTTTTGACAAATGGTACGACGATCCGCGATCCGAGGGATTTGTCCGGCCGACGGGTCGCTGTTCCCAGTGAACGATCGACAGCTTATTTGCTGTTCCGGCTGTGGGCGGCTCAACACGTGCCGGGAGGCGTCGGTGAGATCGTGATCATGCCGTTTCATCAAATCATGCCAGCCGTGCGGGATGGAGAGATCGACGCTGGGCTTGTCATCCACGAGGCGCGGTTTACCTATCCCTCTTACGGTCTTTACATGCTGACTGACTTGGGCAGTTGGTGGGAAACAGACACCGGACTGCCAATCCCGCTGGGAGCCATCATCGCTCGCCGTTCACTCGACCTGGATGCGATTGCCGGCTGGGTTCGTACCTCTGTCGAGTACGCATGGGCCAACCCGGATGCGTCCAGATCATACGTATTGAACCATGCCCAGGAGATGGACCCAGAAGTGGCACAAGCGCATATCGACTTATACGTCAACTCGTTTACCGCCAACCTGGGTGAAGAAGGGTATGGAGCAGTTGCCGCGCTGCTAGGCAGAGCGGCAGCAGCAGGGCTTGTACCAAGTATAAACCTACCGGAGGCACTATACGCCAAACGATGACCTGGATTATGCCAGATCATTTGTATCCTTTGTCCAATCAGTCGATAATAGTCAGGGATGGATAGAGAAGAGGTGATCGAAGATGAATTCCGTTATCCAATTGATGCAGCAGCACCGCTCCATCAGACGATTTAAACCGGATCAGATTCCTCCTGATCAGGTAGATTTGATCTTGCGCAGTGCACAGTCTGCTTCTACCTCCAGCAATGTACAGGCCTATAGCATCATTGGCGTTACCGATCCGGCGATGAAAAAGGAGTTGGCAATCCTGGTCGGCAACCAACCGTACGTCGAACAGTGCCCGCTGTTTCTGGTCTGGTGTGCCGATCTGCTGAGGCTGCGTCATTCTTGCGAGAGGGAGCAGGTGGAGATGGTTCACGGCACGATGGAAAACTTCATCGTCGCTACTGTCGATGTGGCGCTGGCAGCACAAAATGCGGCCATCGCCGCAGAGTCTTTGGGCCTAGGCATCGTCTATATCGGCGGTATCCGCAACCACCCCCGCGAAGTGTCTCGCTTGCTGCAGATCCCGGAACTGGTTTATCCGGTATTTGGGATGTGTCTCGGCTATCCCGATCAAGACCCGGATCGGAGACCGCGGCTTCCTCTCGAAGCGGTGTACCATCAAAACGTCTATTCCACTCAGCGCTTTGATCAGGCGATTGAGGAGTATAATACAGTGATGCGAGAATATTACCGCCACCGCACGGGAGGAAAGCGGGATACGACATGGTCTCAGGAGATGAGCGAAAAGTTTAGACAAGCAACACGGCAGCATATGCGCTCCTTTTTAGAGGAACAAGGATATGGGTTCGAGTGAGCCCACATCCCTGTTCTTTTTTAATGCCTACCAATACCACGCCTGCTTTGGTCCAACCGTCATTTCAAGAAAAAAAGGGATCAGCAGCAACAAAAGGAAAAAACAATTCAGTCATCGAACAGAACTTGACACGCAACCGATTGGTTTCGTATAATGCAAAACGAAACTGATCGGTTTCATTACAGCAAGAAGGGAATGATCCCATGTCAGCAGAGTTGTTGAAAAAAATGCATTATAAGTCAGGTCGAGCTGTTGTTCTGAATGCACCTGACGGATATCGATTAGGTATTGAAACCGATGAGGTATTCGGTGATGAAACAGACGGGAAGTATGATTTTGTCCAACTTTTTGTAAACAACGCGGCGGAAGTTGAGAAATGGCTGCCCAAGGTGATTGGGATGCTAAACGAGGATGCCGTATTCTGGATCACATATCCAAAGCAAAGTACCAAGATCAAGACCGATATCAACCGGGACAGTCTTGCTCAGATGGTGCAGAATCAATCACCATACAGAGCCGTCAGTAATGTAGCGGTTAACGAAAAGTGGTCAGCCTTGCGCTTCCGTCCCCAGGACAAAGCGAAAGCAAGAAAGTAAATCGATTACGGACTGCGAGGGATGAAAGATGGAAAACAAAAACCAACATACACTGCCGGACATCCGGCAAACCACTGTATTCAATGCTCCCATCGAGAAAGTATGGGCGGCTGTTGCCACATCGGAAGGCATCGCTGCTTGGTTCATGCCGAATGACTTTCAACCTGTACTCGGCCATGAATTCCACCTTAACGCGGGTCCATATGGCAAGTCACCCTGCAAAGTGACCGAAATCGATCCGCCCAATCGCCTCTCCTTTAACTGGGATAAAGATTGGACCATTACCTTTGAATTAAAGGATCTTGATGGAAAAACGGAATTTACCCTGATTCACTCAGGTTGGGATCCGGACAAGGTGACGGAATTCGGGGAGACTCACCAGATTGTACGTGACCGGATGGACCAGGGCTGGGTTGGTCTTGTCAAGAAGTTGGGCGCCTACGTAGAGGCTTGAGATGGCTGCTGCACTGAAACATGACGTTTTCCAAGCGATCGCCGATCCTACCCGCCGCAAGCTGCTGAGATTGCTGGGAGATCAGGAGATGCCTGTCACAGTGATCAGCAACCACTTCCCGATGAGCCGGACGGCTGTGTCCAAGCACCTCCGCATTCTGTCAGAGGCCGGGCTCGTCAAACAACGGAAAGTGGGGCGGGAGACACGGTACCGGCTTGAACCGGAACCGCTGCAGGAGTTAAAGCGATGGCTCGCTTACTATGAACGGTTTTGGGAAAATAAAATTACTGCACTTAGGCGCTATGTGGAGACCGACGACCTGGAGGAATCATCAGGACCTTTGCAAGTAGTTGAACAGAAGCAAGAGGACTAATATCCGGAACACAGGTATACAAGAGCAAGCAACAATTGAGTTGAAAAGACCAGATTATGACTTGTACATCCAAGTCATAATCTGGTCTTTTTTTGTTGGACAGCGTCTCAACACACTCGGCAAGGGAAGCTCCTTTTTCATTTGGTTGTGACTAAAAATACCTTCTCAGGTGAAAATAAGGGTACTGGTTGAGAAGGGTTGTTTGTATACGGTCAAGATATTCCCTTGCAGGACGTTGTAACAGCAGAGACCTCTGTTGTCTCACGCAATGATGCGGGAGGTCACGAAAAGAAAGAGTTTATGTACATGCATGGGAAAGAAATCCCTCTTGAGAATATCACAGATTGACAAAGATGCGGACGCAGCTGTGAGCGAAGCGGAATAACTACTTAGAGAGGGATGGGATAGCAATGGCGAAGGTTTTGTATATTACAGCGAATCCAAAATCGGAGGAACAGTCCTATAGTCTTTCGGTAGGAAGAGCGTTCCTCGAAGCTTACCGTGCAGAAAGCCCAAACGATCAACTGATTGAACTGGATCTGTATCAGACAGAGATTCCCGATATCGATACCGATGTATTTAGCGGCTGGGGAAAACTGCAGCAGGGTAAAGCTTTTGAGGAACTGTCAGCAGACGAAAAGTCCAAAGTAGCGAGAATTAACGAACTGACAGAGCAGTTCATCTCTGCGGACAAATATGTTTTTGTAACCCCGATGTGGAACTTCAGTGTACCACCCAGGATGAAGAAGTATATTGATACCATCTGTATTGCAGGAAAAACGTTCAAGTATACCGCTGAAGGCTCAGTTGGTCTTTTGACTGATAAAAAGGCTGTTCACATCCAAGCGCGTGGCGGTGTGTATTCGGAAGGTCCTGCGATAGAGTTCGAGTTTGGCGATCGCTACATTCGTGCCATTTTTTCGTTTATCGGGATAACGGACGCTGAATCGATTATCGTGGAAGGTATGGCCCAAATGCCGGATAAAGCGGAAACGATTAAGCAAAATGCCATTGCACAAGCCAAAGAGGTAGCCAAGCGTTTTGCTCGAGAGAAGGCAAAAGTGTAGCGGTTGATCACGTCCATCGCAAGGTTGTTGCCATACATGGCGATCGCCGAATTCCACAGTCCCCTTTGGTGCTACAATCGAGTGGGGGCTGCCGGTAACCGACAGCCTCCTATAACCCGAGCTTTTGTTTTTTGCGAACCAAAGTGGATATATCGATATTTAGCTTGTCAGCGCATTCTTTCATTGTCCTTGATTTGGCTAGTGCTTGTCTGATGTAATCCCGCTCAAACTGCAAGACTGCCTGCTTGAGGGCAAGCGGCTGATCAAACAAGTGCTGAAACTGTGAGGAAAAGGATGTATCCCTGTTTTGTCGCGCAGAGTAATGCAGGACATCACTTTGAATGCGGGAATGGTCGCTCATATGATACGCTCGTTCAACCATGTTCTTCAATTCTCGAATATTCCCAGGCCAGTTGTACGCAATCCACTTTTCCAGTTCATGCGCACCCATACTTTTTTTCTCTCCGTATTTCTGCTCTAATTTATCGAGGAAATAAAAGATCAGCGCAGCAATATCATCCTTTCGTTGCCTCAGCGGGGGGATAGTCAAAGATAACACATTTAATCGGTAATACAAATCATGCCGAAATCTCTTCTTTTCGACACGTTGTTCCAAATCGACATTGGTCGCCGCGATAATCCTCATATCAACCTCAATCGTCTCAACACCGCCCAACCTGCGAATCTTCTGTTCCTGCAAAACATTTAATAACTTCACCTGCAGTGCATAAGGTAGATCACCGATTTCATCCAAAAAAATGGTCCCTTTATCGGCCAATTCAAAGAGACCCTCTTTCGGTCGGTTGGCACCGGTAAACGCTCCTTTTTCGTAGCCGAACAGTTCAGACTCCAAGAGATGATCGGGAATAGCTCCACAGTTTATTTTGACAAAGGAACCAACTCGTCCGCTTTGCTGATGGATATAATGAGCAAGCACGTCTTTTCCTACCCCAGACTCCCCAAGGAGGAGGATAGGCGAATCGTTTTTGGCAAATCGAGCAGCTAGAGACGTAATCGTGTGCATTTCCTTGCTGCGGTAAACGAATTGCTGGGAGGACTGATAGTCTCCCTGTATCTGCAGCAAAACCTCCTGAAACTTGGAGTTCATCTGTCTTGTCTGCTCTAATTCCCGTTGAAGGCGGTTCAGTTCGGTAATGTCTCGGACATTGGAAACGACGCACACCAGTTTTTGATCCTCAAAAATCGGAGATGAAGTGAGAATCGCCTTTTTTCCGTTGTAGTAATCAATAATTGTGTCATGTGGCTTTAAGGTGCGGATCGTCACCGCTGCGCAGGAGTTTGGCACGGCATCCATCTCGACTAGCTCGAACACACTGTATTTCCACAGCAGCTCTTCAGGAATGCCGGAGATTTCGAGAAAGGAATGGTTAAACAGCAGTGTATGCCCCTGATCATCACAAATATAGAGCCCGTCGGAGGAGATATTAAAGATGGAATGAAAGAAAGCGGCGATCTCTTCCGTTGATTTGCTTTGAAAATAATGAGAGGTTTTCATCAGTAGCTACACCTCATCTTTTTTATGCATTTTTGCAAATATTATTTGTATTCTAACATATGCATAAATACATATAAACCTACTGTTTCCTGCTGCATGCCTTTGAATATGACAGACGTCGGTTTGGCATCAATCTTGCTGATAGCATTATGAAAGCGTTTTCTAAAACTGCAAGGAGTGATGGTATGCTTCATCGAGTGGTCAACCGGTTTAAGTTCGGGGTAGAGAAGTATCTGCCTGATGCCTTTGTTTTCGCTATCGTCCTCACTCTTATTGTTTATTTAGTGGGCATCTTAGTAGCAGGGAAGGGTCCTTTTGAAATGATTGAATACTGGTATGGTGGATTTTGGAGTTTTCTTTCCTTCTCGATGCAGATGGTGGTCATACTGGTAGCAGGTTACTGTCTAGCGCTGGCTCCTGCCGTTCAGAAGCTCGTCCAACGACTGGCCCAGATTCCCAGAAGTCCAACCGCAGCTGTCTTGAGTACCGTTATCGTCAGTGCAGTGGCTGCTTATCTAAGTTGGGGCCTTGGACTGGTGCTGGGACCCATTTTTGCGCGTGAGTTGTCCAGAAATCTTCGCACGGTTGATTATCGGGTACTGATCGCCAGCGCTTTTTGCGGGGCGATGGCGATGCTGCCCGCATCCTTGTCGATCACGGCTCCCTTGTTGGTCAACACGCCTGGACACTTCCTGGAAGAACAGATCGGATTGATCTCGCTAGAGCAGACGATCTTCAGTCCGATGCTTTTGGTTCCTTCCATCTTGGTTACGCTTTTCTTTGCTTTCCTTTTTCCAGCGATGCACCCGAAGCCGGAAGAGACGATTCCATTCGTCCAAAACGAGGAGAAGCGCAAAGAGACTTCTGTCGATGAGTCCGCTGCGGCGGCAGCGCCCACTTTTGCCGATAGAATGGATAATAACTCCATTCTTAGCTATCTCATCGTAGCCGGCGGGCTCGCTTGGATCATCTATCACTTCGCCACCAAAGGTTTGGATCTCAACATCAATTTTATGAACTTTCTCCTGATCATCGTAGGTTTGGCGCTTCATGGCAGTCCCCGAAACTATATCAAAGCAATCGAAAAGGCGATTCCTGCCTCTGCTGGCGTTGTGCTGCAATTCCCGTTTTACGCCGGGATCATGGGGATGATGGCAAGCGCGGGCTTAATTACGATGATTTCCAACTGGTTTAGCTCCATCTCGACCACCGGTACACTTCCCTTGTTTACGTACTGGTCGGCTTGTCTCGTCAATCTCTTCGTCCCTTCCGCTGGTGGTCAATGGGCCGTTCAAGGACCCGTTATGGTGGAAGCAGCCAAGACGATTGGCGTGGACCCAGCAACCGTGGTCAATGCGGTAACGATGGGGGATGTGACGACGAACCTGTTCCAGCCGTTTTGGGCCCTTCCCGCATTAGGAGTGGCCGGGCTGGGCATTCGCGATATCTGGGGGTACTGTTTGCTGGCCGGGATCATCTATATTCTGATTGGATCGTTGGGCTTTTGGTTACTGGTTTAATGTACGCGGGGAGGAGAGAATATGAACAGACAGACTTCTCATCTGGTTGAACTGATCGGGGAGCAAGCAAAGAGGATTCCCGATGATACCTTCCTGGTATATCAAAACGAGTGCTTCACTTACGCCGATGCAGAGAAAAAATCAAATCAAGTGGCCAATCTCTTAGCTGCGCGAGGAATCCGGAAAGGTGATCATATCGCCTTGATGCTGAAGAATCATCCAGATTATCTGTGGATCTGGTTTGGCATCGCCAAGCTTGGGGCTGTGATGATACCGCTCAATGTGCATGCGAAAGGCGAGAGTCTCTGTTACACGATGAATCATTCGGACGCGGTGATGTTGATCGTTGACCAGGAGTATAGCGAAGAAATAGTGAAAATTAAGACGGATTTGACACAGCTGCAACAAATATTGCATCGCGATGAGTTGATGAGGCAGGCCCATAAAGAAAGCGGGCGGCATCGTCCGTATACAGCGATCCGGAAGGAGGACCCCCTCTCCATTATCTATACCTCGGGTACGACAGGACGTCCAAAAGGAGTCGTACTCTCCCACTATTCTTATATCAATACGGGGCTCATGTTTCGTGATGTGATGATGAGGATCCGGAAAGACGATATTTTGTATACCTGCTTGCCATTGTTTCATTGCAACGCACAGCAGTTGTCGGTGATGTCTACGTTGCTGTCGGGGGCGAAGCTCGTCCTCTCCGAACGATTCAGTGCAAGCCGCTTTTGGGAGGAGATCCGTCAGTCGCAAGCGACGATCTTTAATTACATTGGATCGATGCTGACGATTTTGATGAAGCAGCCTCCACAATTGACAGATCAAGACAATACGATAACCCGCGTGTTCGGAGGAGGAGCACCAAAGGAAATCTGGAGGGAGTTCGAGCAGCGATTTGGCCTGACGATAGTCGAGGGATACGGTTTAACCGAGTCAGCCACTGTATGCCTTTGCAATTCCTTGGAGGAGATTCGTGTCGGTTCTATTGGGAAGCCGCTGCCCCATATCTCGATCAGAGTGGTCAATGAACAAGACCAGGAAACGGCCCCAAATGAAGTGGGGGAAATCGCGATCCGGGAAGATGTCCCTCATACGCAGTTTAGTGGTTATTACAAGATGCCTGACAAGACCGAAGAAGCGATCAAGGATGGTTGGTTCCATACAGGAGACCGAGGATACCGGGATGAGGACGGCTACTTCTATTTTAAAGACCGATTAAAAGACTGCATACGGTATCGCGGAGAGAATATTTCTTCGTACGAGATCGAACAAGTGGTGAACAAGTACCCTAGTGTTCGGGAATCTGCTGCGATTGGCGTTCCATCTGAAGTAGGAGAGGAGGACGTCAAGGTGGTGCTCACGCTTCAGCCCAACCATTCCCTGGACTATCAAGACTTCCTTTCTTTTTGCCAGGAACGCATGGCCTATTACATGGTGCCACGCTATGTTGAGGTGGTCGAGGAATTGCCGAAGACAGCCACACAGCGCATCCAAAAGTACGCGCTGCGTCAACAAGGGAGCGGTTTAGCATTTGATTGCGCGGAGTTAAAAAAAGCACTAAGAGGCAAATCGTAACGATCAGACAAATGGGCTGTAAAAAGAGGGGGAGAAAGCCCCCTCTTTATCGTATACATGAGCGTTAGACGGTTAATCGGACTCTATCTTAAACTCTTCCAGCTTTGTCTTTCTGGCGGAATAAATATCGGCTTTCACCTTTACCGTCCTCAGGGAATCTTTTCGCAGCGGAAAGTGGCCTCGGCTGTCTAACCTTTTCCATTCTGCTGTTTTCTTTCTATAGAGAGAATGGGTAACTTGATACAAATCGGCACCTATCTCGACTCCCTTTGCGAAGGTTGATTCGATTTCCCGCTTGATTGCTTGTTCTGACAGTCTGGTTACTTCTTTCTCAGAGGCATTTCTCATTAGTTGAATAATCTCTCCGGTTACCTCTACAGACAGAGAAAAATAAATCGTATCCCCTTTTACGGTTGGGATAATGGCAGGGCGTGCATCGCCAAGCAAGATGACCGCAACCGGCTCTGATCGTTCGGTCGCAACCAGGCTGGCTCGATTAGTTGCCCTGGTCATCCAACGAAGTCCTGGAATCTTTTCAGAAGGCAGCCAGCCAACCAACCGTCCGTCTCTGAGGATGCTTATTCCTTCCATTTTTAAGACGGACATCGCTTTGTCCCGGGTGTACCATTTTTCCTTTGCCACTGTCAGATACGGGAGCAGCGATGTTTTACCCGGTTCTTGCAAGTCTGCGATGAAGCGGTGCATGCGAATCGGTTCAATGAAGGATCGCTGATCGTAAATATCTTCAGGGTTGCCTAGTTGCGAAAAGACGGGGGATTCATTCAAGATCGGCGATGCGGACAGGATCTCTTGCACGGATGACCGAGTAGCAAACATCCAAATCGTGTACCTGGTTTCATGAAAGCGTGTAAAAATATCCAAAACCTGCTTTAGCCCCTGCTCCAGAGTTGATTCGTGAAGTACAATTGCCGTTAGATGGCCCCAGTAGATTTCTTCTTGTGATGTCGCATAGAGATCGTGAATCGCCGTGTCCAAGGTTTTTCCCACGCCTTTTCCTACCCATGCTGTCTGTTCCGCGGATTGACCGGCAATATCTTGCTTGGCCAATGAGGCAAAGTTGAGGATCTGTGCATAGACCTCAAAGCGTCCATGGTTATACTCGACACCGATTGCATGAACGTAGTAGACCCGATCCAACTCTTTTGCATCCCAACAACCTCCAAGGGCGACGGGAAGTAGCAAGCATAACACCTGCAGCATTTTACTCATCGGATGACCTCTGGGGTTGTCGATCCTGATCCCTCACCATCAACAGGTTAGGGCGTCGATTCATTTTTTTCGTGGGTACGTTCAGTACGCTTTTGATCAGATCGGTCCAACTAATCGGAGAGAGTGGTGCCAGATAAGGGATGCCAAAGGAACGGAGCGCAGCCAGGTAGAGCAGGATGGCAAATGACGAGATGAGAAAGCCGAACAGACCCAAGACAGATGAAGCCAGCAGGACAACCAATCGGAGCAGTGTGATGGTACCGTTCAATGATTGATTGACCAAGGTAAAGGAAGAAACGGCTGTGACGGCTGAGATCACCACCATAGCGGGGCTGGTCAAACCTGAGCGAATCGCAGCATCGCCGATGATCAGACCACCTACCACAGATAGAGTAGGGCCGACAGGAGCAGGCAATCTCAGTCCTGCCTCCCGAAACAGTTCAAATAATGCCAGCATCAAGAACGCCTCCAGTGGCGTAGGAAATGGTACCCCTTTGCGCGCTTCCACGATCGTCGCCAGCAGACTGAGCGGGATCTGATCCTGATGGTACGTAGCCAGCGCGATCCAAAAACCGGGCAAAAGTAGAGAGATCAACAGACCGATCACTCGAATCAGCCGCTCAGCCGCCGGAATGAAAAACAGCATTTGTTTATCAGCTGCGCTATCCAGCAGAAAGAGCAGATTGACCGGACCAATAATCGCCGTTGGGGCGCCGTCCATCACGATCGCAAATCGGCCGCGGAGCAGGCTGCTTGCCGCAAAATCAGGTCGGCCGGTGTAGTTAAACATCGGAAAGAGCACATAGCTGCTGGGCAGCAACAGCTCTTCTAACTGAACAATGCTGGTAAGGGCATCGGTTTGGATCTGGGAGAGCCGATCACGCACTTTTTGCAATATGTCCCGATTGACGATGTCATCGATGTAGAGCAGCCCCACCTTGGTGTTGCTGCGGGCGCCGATCACATATTGTTCGTATTTAAAAGATTCGGTACGCAATCGTTTGCGGATAAGGGCAACATTTACCCCGATTTCTTCGATCAGACCGTCCCGCGGTCCTCTGACAGAGATCTCTGTTTTGGTTTCTTCAGGGTCTCGCTGCGGGATTTTGGCGATGTTGATAGCATAATAAGTCGCAATCCCATCCACAAACAAAACCAATTCCCCGCTAAACACCCGCAGCACAATGTCATCCAGCAGCGTCCCCTGGTTGACCTCCCAGTTTTCCATAAACACAGGTATGGGGTGAGTGGAGGTGGACGTCTCAATTGCAATTTCTTTCAGCAACCAGGCATCCAACTTCGGGAGAACATCGGTTTCCAGTTTCTCGTAATTAATCATTCCGCTGCAGTAGATGAGCAAAGCGGAATGCTCGGGCGCTCTGCCGGGAGGGTGCTGCTTGATTTTGACATCTTCACACCGGGTAAAAGCTTGCTTGATCCAGTGTTCGTTTTCGTGTATGTCGGGGGATACCTCTCTGTTTTTTGCCTGGGCAGTAGTCCGTGCGTGATGATTCATTTAACATCGCCCTTTCTTGATGTTCGGAGTCTAACCAGGGCAAAGAGAACCAGGGAAATCGTAATGTAATAGGCAAAGGAAAAGGGTAGTATTCCTTCATTCAACAACCGTAAAAACTGAATATCACTACCTACTCCATACATCGCAAACAGCATAAGAGCGGTCAGTGACAGGAGCAGGATCCAGCTCCCTTTCGTCCGCGTGGGACGCACCGCCAGTATCTCGAGAACTAGGAACAGATAGAGCGAGATGCGGACAAATGCTCCGGACATCCACTGATAGATCACGAGGAAATCGACATGCTCCACGTAGTGGCCAATCGTCACCAGGCGCCACTCTTCGAATGCCGGGTATCGCTGTCGGGCAGCTTCCGTGGGTCCAAACTCGGCAATGGCACCCGTTATGGGACCAAACGTCATGTAGAGCAGAAACAGAGCCGTCAGTGCAATGGACCGAAAGCGTATAGGCGATTTCGATCGATGTTGCAGGTTGAGCAGGATCACGATCTCAAACAACCCCGCTCCAGCGTAGAGCATACCGTTCATTACCGGAACGATACCGTTTTCAAACACAGGAAAAAGCAGGCTGTAATCTTTGTTGGGCAGATTGGAGCTCGCAACAAAGAACCCTAACAAGACCACGAATGGAAGCAATATACCGTTTACAATAGCCAGTGAGCGAATACCTGTCATCGCAGCAAGGATGCACAACAGCCAAAAGACGAGGCTGATCAGCAGAACAGGGGTTTTGGGCAGATAGGAGGCATGGGTCCAATCGGCCAAGTCCTTCAGGGTGACCAGAGCCAGCAGCAAAAACTGGCCTGCAAACATGACAGATGCGATACGAGCAACCATTCTGCCATAGTGATCCTGGAGCCATCTGATAATCGGCTTCTGTTTGGTCCTCTTGACGATTGACAAAAGCAGTCCGATCCAAAGGAGGTATGGGATGACGATGAGCAAGACAGATACCCACGCATCTCTTCCGGCCACGTTCAACAGAACGGGAATGATGATCACATGGTTGATCAGTCCAACAGCCGTGATGATCAACATAGCAATGTGCAGGATGGTGAGATTACCCTGATTGGGATTCATGATTAGACACCTATCGGTTAAATGGATTCCCTTGGTAGTATGTCCAATCGGATCCAGAGGAAACCAGAAAGTGATCATGAATGTTCCAACTATCAAAAAGCAACAACAGATTACTCAATGATCTTGCTACCCATCTGTGGTATCATGACAGAATATGACAGAATCGTTTGAAGAGGAAGGAAGGAGAAGCATGAACCGGGATTTTACCAATCGTCCGTCCGGAGTCTTTCCGTCTGTCTGTTCACTGGACTGCCCCGACCAGTGCGGACTGCTTATCCATAAAGAAGCGGGCAACATTGTCAAAATTGAAGGGGACCCTGCTCATCCTGTCACACAGGGGAAGATTTGCAACAAAGTCCGCCAGATGGCGCACCGCCTCTATGATCCAAAGCGACTCCAGTATCCGTTGAAGCGGATCGGCAGGAAAGGCGAAGGCCGCTTCAAGCAGATCACCTGGCAAGAAGCAATCGATACGATAGCAACCACCTGGAAACGATTGATCGATGAGGCGGGAGCGGAGTCGATCCTTCCCTACAGCTTTTATGGCAACATGGGGTTGATTAGTGCTGAAGGGATGGGACGTCGTTTTTTCCATCGGCTTGGCGCAAGCCGGCTGATGTATACGATTTGTTCGTCTGCCGGAACAGAAGGCTACAGGTATACGATGGGCGGCAGCTTTGGGATCGATCCGGAAGATAGCGTGCAGGCAAAGCTGATTATCATGTGGGGCATCAACGCGGCGAGTACCAATATGCATCAGGTCATGCTGGCAGAGAAAGCGCGGAAGAACGGTGCACAAATCATCGTAATCGACGCCCACCGGAATCAAACTGGCCGCTGGTCGGATTGGTTCATTCCGATCGTCCCGGGGACGGATGCGGCGCTGGCGCTAGGGATCATGCATATCTTATTTGCCGAGCAGATGGTGGATGAAGTATTCCTGCGGGAGTATACGGTCGGGGCGGAGGAACTGCGCGAACATGTCCGGCAGTACGACCCTGAGGCGGTTTCTGCGATCACGCACGTACCGGTAGAAGATATCTACCGCCTTGCACGGTTGTATGGAACGACAAGCCCATCGTTTATCCGGATCGGCAACGGACCGCAGCATCACGATAACGGCGGTATGTTCGTGCGGACGATCTCCTGTCTACCGGCGCTGACCGGCCAGTGGCTGAAGCAGGGAGGTGGCGCAATCAAAGGAAACAGCGGATATTTGGCCCATAATGCCGCTGCGCTTCAACGCCCGGACCTGCTTGAGAAGCAAACCAGGCAGATTAATATGAACCTCATCGGCAGCGCCCTGCTTGAGCTAGACCCGCCGATTCGCTCGCTATATGTATACAACTCCAATCCAGCACTCGTCGCACCAGAAGCCAACAAGGTACGGCGGGGGCTGGCGCGGGAGGATCTCTTTACGGTCGTGCACGAGTTGTTCTTGACCGAAACAGCCTTGTACGCCGATCTTGTGCTGCCGGCAACATCATCGTTAGAAAATACGGACTTGTACCGTTCCTATTGGCATCATTATGTGCAGCTTCAACAGCCCGTTATCGAGCCTTTTGGGCAAAGCAAGTCGAATACGGAAGTGTTCCGCCTGCTTGCTAAAGCATTGGGATACGAAGAGCAAGCGCTGCAGGATAGCGACGAGGAACTGATCCGGCAGGCGCTCGACTATCCGGCCAATCCGGCACTTGAAAGCATCACTTTTGAAGCTCTACAGGAGAAAAAATTTATGAAAGGGAGAGTAAAGCCTCTATTTCCAGGTCGGCTGCGTACACCAAGCGGGAAGATTGAGCTTTACTCCAAAAAGATGGCGGACAAAGGCTATCCACCATTGCCCACCTATGTGCCGCTTCCGACAGACGGGGAGAGCGAATTGCCGTTTCAGTTTCTTCCGGCACCCAACCATAACTTCCTGAACTCGACGTTTGCCCACAACGAAAAGCATGTGAGCATGGAGAAAACACCAACGCTGTACATGAACGAAGTGGATGCGGCTCCTCTTGGTATTGTAAGCGGAGACAAGGTAAAAGTTTGGAATCAACGGGGCCAGTGTGAGTTTACGGCCGCAGTGGGGACAGACGTTCTCCCAGGCGTCGTCGTGTGCCAAGGTTTGCGGTCAGACGCGGAGACCAACGGTCAACCGGTCAACACCTTGACACCCGACCGGATTGCGGACATGGGTGGCGGAGCCGTGTTTTTCTCCGGGCGGGTACAAGTGGAGAAGTGCGGATGAGCGGGTCCACCGGTGATCGCACAGGTGAAATGTCCGTCATCGTTGATCCATTCTTTGACTCAGTGATGGGGCGGAGACCCATTGTAAAAGCAATCGAAACGCTTTCGGCAGCCATTTGTTTTGTAAATAAATGACCTGAGTAGCAAAGTCTGATGTGGGATGGTGAAAAGGAATCGCTATCACGCTGCCATTTGCTGATTCTGCCTCCACGGCAAACCGCGGCAGCAGAGCGATTCCCCAGCCATGCATCACGCATTGTTTGATTGCGTCGAGGCTCCCGAATTCAAACGTGATCTGAAAAGGAATCCTGTTTTCGCTCAGCGTTCTCAACAGAAACGCTCGGTAGGTGCAACCTTGTTCCGTTAGAATCAGCGATTCATGTACCAGATCATGTACGCAGACATGAGACAGGGAGCCGATGCGATGTCCGCTGCGCCGGTCGTCAAGTCGCTCGCGGAGCGGTTGCAGCATCTGGTGGATATCGGACTTGACTACTTGACGCTGGACCGCGAGACGGATACATTGTCCGGCGGCGAGTCGCAGTGCGTCAAGATGGTGAAACACCTGAGCGGCAGTCTGGTGGATGTCACTTACATATTCGATGAGCCCAGCGTTGGCTTGCACCCCCGGGATGTACACCGGTTAAATGGCTTGCTTCAGAAGCTGCGCGACAAGGGCAATACCGTGATTGTCGTCGAGCATGATCCCGATGTGATCAAGGTGGCGGATCATATCGTCGACGTCGGGCCTTACGCCGACAGCCGCGGCGGTACCATCGTGTATGAAGGAAGCTTCCAAGGCCTGCTGGAGTCAGGTACGCTGACAGTAGTTACGGGTGTCGCCGGCTCGGGCAAGAGTACGCTGATTAACGAAGTATTCCTCAGTCAGCATCCGGATGCGATCGTCATCGACCAATCGGCAGTAGCGTGTCAACACGCTCGAATCCCGCGACCTACACGGGCATTATGGATGATGTGCGCAAGGCGTTTGCTTCCGCGAACAAGGTCAACCAAGGCTTGTTCAGCTTCAACTCCAAGGGAGCTTGCGAGAACTGCCAAGGGCTGGGGGTTGTGTATACAGACCTTGCATTCCTCGACAGCGTGAAGCTGCCATGCGAAGTATGCGGAGGTAGAAGGTTCAAGGAAGAGGTGCTCGCGTACAAGCTGAACGGCAAGTCAATTGCAGAAGTGCTGGAGATGACTGTGGAGCAGGCATTGGATTTTTTCAGCTAAAAGAGGTTGTGCGCAAGCTCCAGGCGATGAGTGATGTGGGGCTGAACTATATTACACTCGGCCAGCCGCTCAGCACGCTCTCGGGCGGGGAATGCCAACGCATCAAGTTGGCAAGCGAGCTGCACAAGAAGGGCAGCATCTACGTGATGGACGAGCCAACGACCGGCCTGCACATGTCAGATATCGGTCATCTACTGGGGATCATGAACCGCCTCGTGGATGCCGGCAATACGGTGATCGTCATCGAGCACAACCTCGATGTGATCAGCCAAGCGGATTGGATCATCGATATGGGACCCGATGGAGGCAGCAAGGGTGGCCAGGTGGTGTTCGAGGGTATACCTCCGCAGATCATCCATGCGGAGCAGTCGATCACAGGAAGATACTTGTTGTAATGCATCAAATCCACTTTCTTAATATAATCCTATTAGGGTTAATAGCGCTCATTATCACAGACGTACATCAATCCTGAAATACGGAGTTGCTAACCGATCATAAATATGATAATCTATATCTACTTATGGCAATGGAGGGGTTACCCGTGGCATTTTTTCGAGTCCGATTGAACCTTGGAGCTGCTAATTAAATAGTGCTTAATGGGCTCTGCCTGCGTGTGCAGAGTAATCGGGATCGGAATGCCTTTTTTTGATGCAACTCATTCGGAGCGTTCAAAAAAGAGGGGATTTCAACCTCTTTTTTCTATGCCAAAAAACAATCCATACCAGATCCATGCGTTAAGCAAGCTATTTTATGGTCCTCTCCGTCTGATAACAGGCCATGGGTGAACAAGCTTGGAGTTTCTGCTTATATGCGATCTGTTTCCGATTACCTAACCGCAGGCTATCCCTGCGGTTTATTTGTTATCCGTTCTCCACAAGCGTTCACGACAAGATTTATGTACTAAAAACGACAAGTAATCTCGAAGAAAACCTAGTAGTGATCTTTAGAAGGTGAGGATGCAAAATGTCAGCAGAACAACGAAAAAAGATGATCATCTTGATGATCAATATGTTTATTGCAATTGGTAGCTTTGGGATCATTATCCCGATCTTACCGGCATATTTGGAGTCAATCAATCAGGGAGGGACTGCTGCAGGCTTGATGATCGCCATTTTTGCAGGCTCTCAGTTCATCTTTTCTCCGATTGCCGGCAAATGGGCGGATCAATATGGCCGGAGAAAGATGATCATATACGGACTTGCCGGCTTAACGCTTTCCATGTTCGTTTTTTATGCTTTTGATTCCATTTGGTGGCTCTATGCCTCACGTGTCATCGGAGGGATTGGAGCAGCTCTCTTGATTCCGGCTATATTTGCCTATATTGCTGATATTACTACGTTGGATCAGCGGGCAAAAGGCAATAGCTGGGTATCCGCCGCTATGTCTCTTGGGATCGTCATAGGGCCCGGTATTGGAGGATTTTTGGCTGACTTTGGATTGAAAACGCCATTTTTGATCTCCGCCGTCGTATCGCTTCTTGCGGTTGTATTTTCTGTTGCCGTGCTTAAAGAGAGTGGAAATAAGCAGACTTCAACAGACATGTATGCGCAAGATGATGAATCAATGGCCAAGAAATTGGTTCGGTCTGTGAAGATGCCGTTCTTCGTTCCGCTCATTATTACACTCGTAATGAGCTTTGGTTTGATGGCGTATGAATCTGTCCTGGGTCTGTTCGTCGATCAACAATTCGGTGCCAGCCCTCAGGAAATTGCCTTTATGGTTACGGCAACTGGCATCGTTAGTGTGATTGTGCAGCTCTTTATTGTGGACCGCTTGGTTCGTCGTTATGGAGAAGGAGCCGTTCTGAACATCTTTTTAGGTGTAGCAGCGATTGGTTTCCTCCTGTCGTTGTTTGCTTCCAGTTACACATTGTTCTTTGGTATTACCTTATTAATATTTCTGGCGACCTCGATACTTCGTCCTGTATTAAATACGCTTATCTCCAAGATGGCTGGAGACGAACAAGGGTTTGCCATGGGGATGAATAATGCTTATATGAGTATCGGAAACGTATTAGGCCCCACATTTGCTGGTGCGTTATATGACATTGAGATCACGTATCCTTTCGTTTTAGGGCTTGTCCTTTTGGTAGTAACGTTGGTAACCACCCTGGTTTGGCAGAAACGTTACCTAAAGCAAGACGCCGGGTCGAGAGGACGCATAGACCGACGTCATGCATAGCGGACTAACATTCACAACGTAAAGGTATAGGCAACGGACTATGCGGCAGTTGCCACACGATCAACCAAACCTATTCTTAGAAGTAGGTTTGCTCAACGTGTAGACAGCGTACTACAAAGTACGAGGTTTACACGTTTTTTTGTGGTATGTGATATGGGGGAACTATTTCTTTACCGAAACCGGTTTCGCAAAAATGACGATCGAAACGCGATCGCATCGGCTAAAAGGTACACGCATCAATCTCTTTATCTGCCAGATGAGAATTGCAGGAACGTGCAGCGAAACCTCATCAAATCGGTGAAAACATAGAATTTTCATGCGTTTCTCGTTATTTCTGAATTTTTTAAACAAAAAGTATTTACAACAACAGGAAAATGTTGAATAATGATATTACCTAAACCGGTTTCGAATAATGTATGCGCTTGCATTTTCCGCAGTGGGAGAACATGAAAAATTTTGGGCGATGGGGGTAGTAAAAAATGAAAAGGCTTTCCATTATGTTGTGCATTGTGCTGATGTTTGCGATGTCTGCTTGCTCCAGCAGCAACACGAACGGCCAAGCGACACCGGAACCGAAAACGGAAACGGATAAGAATGAACCGTCCGGTGAGAAAAAAGTGATCAAGATGCTCCACTGGAAACAGGACAACATCAACAAGGTTATCGAGTCCATCAACAAGCAGTTCGAGGAAAAATATCCGGAGTATAAAGTGGAGTATACGACGACAGCGCCGGATGAGGAATACAAGCAGGCGATGCGGTCAAGGATTACCGCTGGCGATCTGGATATCTTTCCCGATCTGTCGGGTATGAGACTGTCACCGAAAGACTGGACGCCAGGCGCCAAGGTACCGGATTGGCAGCAATGGATTGATGCCGGGCTGATCGCCGACCTTTCTAATGAGGCATTCGTCAAAAACTGGAATGCCAACGATATCGCACAGGCAGGTACATATAAGGGCAAAGTGTATGCAATTCCCGCGGGCAAGGTAGCCATGTCTGGACTGTTCTACAACAAGGAAATTTTCGCAAAGTATAACCTCCAGGTACCCAAAACATGGACAGAGTTCGTCAACGTCTCCGAAACGCTCAAGAAGAATGGCGTTATCCCGATTGCCATGGCGGGCAAAGATATTTGGCCGCTTAAGCTCCCCGTATTCAGTTTGCAGGCGCAAATCCTGGCGGGCGGGGATCAAAGCAAGTGGATTGAAGGCGTCTGGAAAGGCACGGCGAAATTTAATGACCCGGACGCGGTAGAGGTTCTGGAAAAAATGAAAACCATCCAGGACAACTATACCATCGACGGCTTTATGGGAATCAGCTACAACACACTCCCTTCCTACTTCGCCTCCGGAAAGGTAGCCATGATGCCAAACGGCGTCTGGGAAGCCCCTACTGTGGCTGCTGCGAATCCCAACCTGAAGTTCGGCTACTTCCCGCTGCCAGGCACCGAAGATCCTGCTAAAAACAACTTCCTGGTTGGAAAGTACGACATGACCTGGTATGTGGCAGAGAAAGGGCCGAACAAAGAGGGAGCGCTCAAGTGGCTCGTCTTCTTCTCGCAGCCGGAGATTTATCAGCAATTCGTGCAAGCTGCAGGGTTCCTGCCGACGATGGATAACGTAAAAACGAACAGCGCCTTCCTAGACAACGAAGTGATGCCCTATATGGATCGATTCCAGTTGGCGTATGAGATTCTCATGATCAATCGCGAAAATGTCGGCGAGCATCTGGCGGCAGAAGGTGTGCATACCGAATTCCTTGCGCCAGGAGGTCCATTCCGATCGGCAAAAGAACTTGCGGATGTGCAGCAGAAGGAATGGGAAGCGGCAGCCCCCGAGAAGTAGTTTATGACAACAAAGCATGGAGAACCAGGGTCTGAAAGACAGGCCCTTTCCATGTCCTGACTTGCTCGGTCCTGACTTGCTCGAATGGAGGTAGATCGCTTGTATCCTTTTGGCCAAGGACCTGCTCGATATTTGCCCTATTTGCTGCTGCTGCTTCCCCTTGCGCAATACGTCATATTTTATGCTGGGCCATCGCTCTTTACAGTCATTTATTCGTTTACCGATATAACCAATGTTCCCGGCAAGGATTACCATTTCGTCGGCTTGGACAACTATCGGGACTTGTTTTTCTCTGGCAATGCGAGCGAGCGGTGGGACTCGATTGGCCGGACGCTCTATTTTACGCTGGTTGTAACCGTCGTGCAAAACGGGGTGGCGCTGCTCGTTGCCGTCTTGATCAACAAAAGGCTGAGGGGCGATACATTTTTCCGCGCGGTTTTTTTCCTTCCGGTGGTCCTTGGGGTAGCGGTCGTCTCTCTGATTTGGACCATGATGTTTGATCCGGTAGGCGGTCCTGTCAATCAAATCTATCAGCTATTCGGATATTCCGATACCTTTTTTGGCAGCTTCGAGCATGCGTTTGAATATATCATCTTCGTCCAGATCTGGATGTATATGGGCTATTCCATGCTGATCTTTCTTGCTGGCCTCCAATCGGTACCCAAGGAACTGTATGAGGCCGGGTATATTGATGGGACGACAAGTTGGAAAGCCTTTCGCCATATCACCTTTCCGATGATTGCCCCAGCGTTTACGGTCAATATGCTGCTGTCCATCATCGGCGCGATGCAAACCTTCGATATCATTGTGGCGACGACAGATGGAGGATTCAATACAAGGACCATGGCCTACGATGTATACAAAGAAACGTTCCGCGGGTCTTTGGAAATGGGGCTGCCATCAGCGCTTTCGGTTATCCAGTTTTTGTTTATTCTCGTTTTTGTGGTGCTCGCCGTACATTTCCTGCGCAAGAGAGAGGTGGAACATTGATGCAGGATTCTAAAATATCCCAATTCCTGTCCTACACATTGATTCTGCTTCTGGTCGTCGTGTACGTTCTTCCCTTGCTGATTGTGTTCAATGTCTCGTTCAAATCGTTTGAAGAGTATCTGCTCAACCCGATGGGCATCGTCACCGATATCCAGCTGTCCAACTACGTCGAGGCTTGGAATCAGGGGAAGTTTTCCCGCTATTTTTGGAACAGCATTCTGTATACCTCGGCATCCACGATCATTACGGTCATCATTTCGCTCTTAGCCGCTTTTCCGGTTGCACGAGGATACGTGAAGTGGGCGGGGTTTCTCTATCTCTTTTTCATCATGGCTCAATTCTTGCCCAATCCATTGGTGGCACAGTTTAAACTGATGCTAAGCCTCAAGGAGCATATGCCTCTGATCGGCTATGATTCAAAGCTGGGTTACATTCTGTTGAAAGCGACGGGAACGGGCGTCGTCTTCATGATGTTTGTCGGCCACATCAAATCGATCAGTCGGGAGTTGGACGAGGCGGCAAGTATCGACGGATGCGGCTATGTCCGGTACCTTTTCCAAATCCTGTTCCCGTTGATGAAGCCTGTCATCGCCACGGGTGTGATTCTGACCGCGATCGGGACATGGAATGATTTCGTCGGACCGCTGCTTTATCTGACCAGTCCTGAGAATTTCCCCATCACGACCGGCCTCAAGGAGTTCCGCGGTCAATACGGCAACAACTGGCCGCTTCTCGCTTGCGGCATCTCGATCGTGGCAGCGCCGCTCATCGGGCTGTATGTGCTCATCCAACGATATATTATCAGCGGAGCGATGGCCGGAGCCGTGAAGTCGTGAACCACTTCGCGAAGCTAATTGCATGGATGTCGAACTACCACCGTTCTCCCAGGGAAGGTTACAATAGTAGTACGAAGTTAATGACGGCAGGTGGCGAAGTATGAAGATCACAATCAAAGAAATCGCGGAAATGGCGGGCGTCTCACGCGCTACGGTCTCCAAGATCCTGAACGATTATGAAGATGTCAGCGAATCGACGCGAAAAAAAGTAATGGATATCATCGAACAGACCGGATATCGTCCTACCTATACGGCACATACTTTGGCCACCAAAAAATCGAACCTGATCGGGGTTATCTATGCAGGTAAGATCAATGCGAGCTTCAACCATCCGTTTTTTATTGAAGTGGTAAACTCGTTCAAAAAAACGATTGGCGGGTTAGGATATGACCTGCTCTTCTTTTCCAACGAGAAGTTTACCAAAGGCGAAGAAGATTATTTGGCCCGATGCCGCTATTATCAGGTCGATGGCTGTATCCTTATCAACGGGGATGATATCCAATCCTCCATTCTCGAATTGGAACAGAGCGAAATACCGTGTATCGGCGTCGATCTCCAGCTAACAGGGGAAAACTCAGGCTACATCATGACGGATAACCACAAAGCCTCGGCAAAAGCGGTCGAGCATCTGTATCTATTGGGGCACCGGGACATTGCCTATATCAGCGGGACGCCATCCTCCACAATCGGGAATATACGCAAGGAAGGATACATACATTCTCTCCAGACCTATGGCATCCCGCAACGTGAAGAGTGGATTACGTACGGTGATTTTTATGAGGAAAGCGGCTACAGGGCGATGCAGCAGCTTTTGCAAGGGGAGCGCGTGCCTACCGCTGTCTTTGCCGCTTCCGACCAGATGGCTTTTGGAGCGATCCGGGCGATCAGGGAGAAGGGGCTGAGCATCCCCCAGGACATTGCGATCATCGGCTGCGACGATTTGGATGCTTGCCGGTATGTCGATCCGCCGCTGACAACCGTGCGGCAGGATAAAGCGAGGATCGGCAAGCTGGCCGCCCGTCTGCTGGAAGATTTGATCAACGGCGAAACGAAAGTGCGCTCGCTGATGGTGGAACCGGAGCTGATCGTTCGAGGGTCATGCGGCGAGAACAGTGGAGAGGAGTGAAGAGATGGAACATTCATCATGGAAGAAGTTTCCGGAATCATTCTTATGGGGGTCAGCGTCGGCTGCCTACCAGATTGAAGGGGCGTGGAACGAAGACGGAAAAGGTCCGTCCGTCTGGGATCTCTACAGCAAAATTCCAGGCAC
The DNA here is from genome assembly GCF_020923435.1 of Brevibacillus humidisoli. Lineage (NCBI taxonomy): Bacteria > Bacillati > Bacillota > Bacilli > Caryophanales > Paenibacillaceae > Brevibacillus > Brevibacillus humidisoli. Next base: position 1,846,086 of record NZ_CP087263.1, read on the forward strand.
GACTTACAAGGGGACAAATGGCGATGTCGCCGTTGACCATTACCACCGATACAAGGAAGACGTCCAGCTGATGGCGGAGATGGGGTTAAAGGCGTATCGCTTTTCCATTGCCTGGAGCCGCATTTACCCGCTGGGACGCGGTGAGGTGAATGAGAAAGGGCTTCAGTTTTACGACAATCTCATCGATGAATTGCTCGAAAAAGGGATCGAACCGATCATCACCATCTACCATTGGGACGTCCCTCAAGCGTTGATGGATGCTTACGGGGCATGGGAATCCCGTGAGATCATCGAAGACTTCGACCGATACTGCGTCACCTTGTACAAGCGTTTTGGCGATCGGGTGAAGCTCTGGGTTACGTTAAATGAGCAGAATATCTTCATCGGCTTGGGCTATCGCGCAGGAATCCATCCTCCCGGGGTGAGGGATGTCAAGCGCATGCATCAAGCCAATCATATTGCCAACCTTGCCAACGCCAGGGCAATTCAAACGTTTCGCAACCATGTGCCAGACGGAAAGATTGGGCCAAGTTTCGCCTACAGCCCGATCTACCCGCTGGATTGTCATCCCGGCAATATCCTCGCCTCTGAAAACGCGGAGGAACTGATGAATCACTGGTGGATGGATGTATACGCATGGGGTAGATATCCCCGGATCATGTGGAGCTATCTGCAGGAACAAGGGGTGGCGCCTGATCTGGAGGAAGGAGACCTAGAGCTGCTTGCAGCCGCAAAACCTGATTTCATGGGGGTCAATTATTACCAGACCACGACCGTCAGCCATAATCCATTGGATGGAATCGGGGAAGGCGCGATGAATACGACAGGGAGGAAGGGGACCTCTCAGGATTCCGGTGTGCCGGGAATATTTCGGACCAACCGGAATCCTTACCTAGAGACAACCAACTGGGATTGGACGATCGACCCGGTTGGCCTGCGCGTCGGACTGCGCCGTATCGCCAACCGTTATCGATTGCCGGTGCTTGTCACGGAAAATGGTCTAGGGGAATTCGATACGCTCGAACCCGACGATATGGTGAACGATGATTATCGCATCGCATATCTGCAGCGCCATATCGAACAGATCCAGGGCGCCATCAGTGACGGTGTAGAGGTGCTCGGGTACTGCACCTGGTCTTTTACTGACCTCTTGAGCTGGCTGAACGGCTATCAGAAGCGGTATGGCTTCGTCTATGTCAATCGGGACGAAGAGGGAGAAAAGGATTTGCGTCGAATCAGGAAGAAAAGCTTCTACTGGTATCGAGACGTAATCAGGCAAAATGGCCTTTCCAGACAAAGCGGGTGAAGACGATGGCCGTATATTTAGCCTTTGATATCGGGGGAACCGATGTCAAATATGGAAGTATTGATGAACAGGGGAATATCCTGCAACACGGCCGATTTTCGTCCAACCAGGCAGACGGTGAAACGGTCTTGCAAGGCATTGCGGAGCAGTTTGCACGCTGCCCCACACCCATACAGGGGGTAGCGATCAGCGCTCCCGGCTTTATCGACCCTGTGAGTGGTTACATGGAAACAGGGGGAGCGGTCCACGCTTTTCATCATTTCCCTATGAAAGCGTATCTGGAACAGAAGCTGGAAGTCCCGGTCTCCGTGGAAAATGACGTCAATTGCGTGGCTTTAGCGGAGAAGTGGAGGGGAAATGCCCAGGACGATACGGATTTTCTCTGCCTCACCATCGGAACCGGAGTCGGCGGCGCCCTGTTTTTAGACAACAAACTGTACAGAGGCCATAAGTTTCGCGCGGGCGAGTTTGGCTACATGATCACACAAGGCTTGCACAACAACACGCCGGATGAGTGCACGATCAGCCGGATCGGCGCTATCCTGCCCTTGCGTGAAAAGTATGCGAAATCAACGGGCCGCTCTTTGGAGGACGTGACAGGCGAGGACGTGTTTCGCGCGTACGATCGGAAAGAACCGATGGCCGTTTATTATGTGGAGAGTTTGTTCCAGAGTTTGGCCATTTGTCTGTACAATCTCTCCTTTATCCTCAATCCGCAAAAAATATTGCTAGGCGGGGCCGTTGCTTCGCGAGCGACGTTGTTGGATGAACTTTGGCGTCATTTGCGCTACCTAGGTCTTTCCGAAAAGGATCTTGTCCTGGACGTGTGCCGTTTGCAAAACCAGGCAGGTATGATCGGGGCGGTCTATCATCATTTGCATACATGTAACCAAATGTAATTTCACTTTTTTATTAGTTAACATAATATATATTATCGGACTCAATAAAATCTCAAAAGATGACCAGGTCCAAAACGCGAAGCTTCGTTCGGGTTCTTTGACCTGGTCATTGAGTACGGTCAGACGACCATTTTTACTGCAGATTTATCACTTAAAAGCCTCGTCAAACGCCAAATCCAATTGATCAGCTTCTTTTGAGACCGCAAAAAATATAAATGGGCCATTCGATTTTAAAACATGTTTTTTGATCAGATAATATTCGTCCGGGCGATAGTCTTTAAACTTTGCCGTTTGCGCATCGATTCTCTGCACTATTTTCTCTAATATTTTTATTTTCTCTTTGACGCTTTCCGACTGTTTCGCATTTTTTACTTTGATCACAGCCAATTCGTCTGCTTTTACATTTGACGAAGCCGTATAAAGAATAAAATCTTCAACTTCCCCGACATCGATATGATATAACTTTTGCAGCTTGTCGCTACCTCCTTGTTTCATATCATCCAGGCTTACCGCTTGTTGGATTCGTTCCCCTATTTGGGCGGCCGAAAGATTTTCTGTGGCCCTGTCTTCCTGGCTAGAACATCCGGCTAAGAAGCCGATCGCCATGGCAACCGCGGCGAAAGTGGATAAAAACGCCCCTTTTCCACCTCTGCATTGTTTCATTTGGACACCTCCGATATGTTCTTGATATAGGAATCTTCAAAGAAGGTATTGGCATTGTAAAGCAGCAGCACGTCAGGGATTCGGTGTTCTTGCACGAAACTTATTAGATTTTCCTCGCAATACCGAAGGTCGACGACATACACTTCACTAAAGTGCTCTGCTAGAAAGGGAATCAAGCTATTGGCATACGAATCTTTCACTACTAGCAGTTTTTTTCCCTCCGGATGGTTCGTTGTGATTTTGACAAGTCCATGATTGCCGTTAAGAAACACAGCATACTTATCCTTCTTGTCCAGGTGTTCCATCTCGTACAATGAATTCGAGGTTTGCCGTTCGTCAACGTACTCCACTCTATATTTCTTTTTATCCTTCGGTAGGTACAGTTCAATCCTGTCAGGTTCAATATGTTTGAATCCACTCTTCGAATAGAGAGAACCATAGAATTCATTTGTGGCAAGACGAATGTTGAAATCCTCTGCGTCTTTCGGAGCGATCCCCATACTCTTGCATAACTCCCGATAGGCATAGAAGGCCCCTTTGGTCGTCCAATGATGATCGGTTTTATAAAAAATAGACTGCTCCCGTTCGACATTCAGTGCGGGATACACATCGACAAAGCGAATCGTCGGACGAAGTGCTTGCCGAACTTGATCCAGGTACATAAGTTGATCGGCGACCGGGGCAAATGCCGGAAGTTTATCTTTATACAGCGACGCGGCCGTCGGCACAAGCATCATATGCTTGCGAACACTCGGGGTGGCGCTGTCAAACGAATGGATGGCTGCAATCTTCTCCTCCATATCCCCGTCTGTCGGCGGAGTAAACGATTGAATCAGGTATCCGTCCTTACCTAGGTAGACGCCGTTGCTCTCCCTTCTCCCCATCGCCCGATCTGCATCGGTTTTCATACCGATCCAAACGTCTCTGAAGGGAATTTGATCGGACACGTATTTCTCATAGTTGGACGTAAACTTCCCTGAGAGCAGCGATTGCAGCGAAAATGTCGGCAGCACCTCTAGCACCCGATTCTCCGGTTCCGAAAATGCCCTATCAGGCATCACCAAATGCAGAATGGCCATTGTACTTATAAACAGCAGCAGCAATAAAGCCATGATTCTTCTGTAGAGGTTGTCATATCTATTCAGAGTGTCCTCCTCCTTCAAAAACGAAAGTATAGGAAGGGATTATAGGTTTCCGTAACCATATAAGCCGTGGACAGCACCATCATCACAAAATAAACAGCCGGAACGGCGATAACGCCTGCCCTCCCCCCTCTTTCCTGAAGCAATGAGAAAACTCTCCGGGGAAGTGGAGTCGCCCACAATGCCAGCGCAATCAGCAAGACCAGGTTCGCGGACAGGATATTGTCCACGACGAACCCGACATATTTGAAGAAACACAAAATGGCTGCATTGCCGGCGATCGAACCGATGAGGACCGCTCTGGCGACCGGCTTGCGATGCCTGTAGGTATCGATCAACAACCCGTTGACGTAGTTGAATAAGGTTGAACAGATCATAATGAAAATATAGAAAGGTTCTCCCCAGGCATAAAATATGAGACTTGCGACGAGCAATACGGCATTGCGAAGCCCTTGGGGACACACTAAATAAGCGAAAAGGGTAGTTGGCAAAAAATGAAACAGGAAGAGAAGACTGCTGAAAACCAATGCTCGTCACCTCCCGAGTAGTCTTTTGCAGGGCCGATCTCAGTTCACCTGATCCTTTAATTCATCCAGCATGAGCGGATAAAACGCCTCTTTAAAATGGATGCCGTCCGTGTCATACAGATCGGGGTTGTTTGCAAGGATCGGGGATAGATCGACAAATCCGACCTGTTCCTGGGTCGCTAATTCTTGCAGCCCCTGATTGTAAGCTTCAATATTGCCATAGCGCGGTTCTTTTTTCTCCACTTCTGCTGTCACCGGAGTAACCGCCAGCAGCGTTATACTTGCCTCCGGAAGCTTCTCCTTGATCGTGCCGATCAATGTAGCATAGTGTTTCAATGAATATTCCTTGGGATCGTCCGTCGGCCACAAGATATCATCCGACCCCAAATGGATAAAAATATGCTTCGGGCTGCGCTTGATCAACTCATCAATATCTTCCAGCGCGAATTCGGCCGTTTTTCCCGCGCCAGCAAGCACATTGGCTTCATCCAGCACATCGTGATACGACAGCCCTTCCGTAATCGAATCCCCGAGAAATACGCTTGTTTGAAATATAAGCTTGTGACGATGCTGCCGTATCCTTCTCGTGTCCATGGGGCGCGGAAGCCGGCTCCTGAAAGCTCTCTTGATTCCCGCATGCCGCGAACGATAGTGCAGCGATCCCGATTAGCAACATTCCGGCGATTTTTTTCATCATTTTCATAATCCCTCTCTTTTTATGAATAAAATCAGTGTGCCGAGCCTTAGTGACGCTAGCTCTTCACCGTCGGCCCTCCCCACTCAAGAAGAATAAAAGAGCGAGATAAAGATAATGTGCAGATGACATCCAAAGTAAATAAAAAAAGTGCAGAACCGAAGTCCTACACTTCCCCTTTTTTATTCAGATAGAAATAGAAGATCACGCCATCGTCGGTATTGGCCGCGCCATACGGCACCCTATGCAGCTCTAGAATCTGCTTGCAGATGGCCAGTCCCAGGCCGGTTCCTCCTTCTGCACGATGGCGGGAACTTTCGCCGCGATAGAAACGATCCCATATTTTCTCCATTTGTTCGACCGGTACATGGGCTCCTTTGTTCTCAATACATACTTTGACCACATTTCGCTCCTCAACAGTCCATACATGTATTGATTCCTGTTCTGGCGTGTAGCGAATCGCATTGGTGAGGAAATTAACGATGACTTGCTCGATGCGGTGCTGATTGGCTACGACTTCGACTGGGTCGAGGCGAGTCTGCAGATGCAATCGCTTGTCCGCGATGTCCGAATCGAATGTTGCACATAGTCGCTCAATGACTGTATCGATCCAGAACGAGGTCAGATTCATCTGATACGTGCCGGACTCATATTTCGCGAGCTCCAGCATATCCGCTATCAGCAGGTCCATCTTCTTCACTTCATCTTCCATGGCCGCAAAATAATAATCCCGCTTATGACTCGCAACCCCGTCCTTCAGAATGGAAAGGCAGCTCTGAATGACGCTTAGTGGTGTCTTTAATTCATGCGACACGCCGGATATAAATTGCTTTCGCGTCTGCTCAAGTTGCTTTTCTTTCTCCATATCCTGCTCCAGTCGGGTGATATGGGAATGCAGCCGATCCGACATCGCGTTAATGTTGCGGGACAAGTCCCCGATCTCATCCTGCGTCAAGATCGGAATTTTCTCTGAGAAGTCCAACCCGGCCATTTTTTGCGTCGTATCGTTGATTCTGAGTAGAGGACGGGCAATTTGGCGGGAATAATAGAACGATGCCAACAGCGCGAGCAGCAGTGTGGCGATAATCAAATCAGATAGACATAGTAATCTTGCATCACCCCAGCAGCTTCACTCACAGGCTGTAGGGATGTCAAGGCGACAATGTAGATAACATTGCCTGACTGATCCTGGGTGCGGTTGACGAACATTTTATAATTGACATGATTTTCTTCATAATTGATGATTTGGTTTGAATTCCCGTCGTAGTCTCCGTATAGAAGATCTGCTTGAAATGCTTTGATCCGGTCTAAAAATAACCGGTTCGTATAGCGCGCAACATGCGCCCCTTCTGGTGTCTGGACTTTCGTAATGGTCCCGTACACGAGCACATTGGGGTATTCTTCATGATACTGGGTAGGACTTTCATATCTTGGGACAACTTCGTACTCTTTGCTCTCCAACTGCAGGTTAATCAGGCGGTTTTCCTCTCTCAGGTTGGATACATTCCTTCCCATCCGCAGGGGAATCAGCTGATCCTGCATCATGAGTCCTTCAATCGCGATCCGTTGCCCCACTTGGATCAACGTATTTTGGAGAAACGGATTGTCTGTGTGGAAGTCCTCCACATTCGTTACTGTATACAGCGGGACGAATATCGTTTGATCAGAAAGAGCCGGGTTGTTGTCCGTATGCTCCAAGCGGATCTCCATGTAATAATCATCTGCATTTCGCAAATAGCCCATACCATCTAATGCCGTGACCCAGGTGTTGTGCTTTTGATAAAAATCTTGTTCCAGCTTGGCCACGGCCTGTGCATCGCCAGCCATGTTTACATAGTCTTGTTGAAAGGATTGGAGGGCTTCCTTCACATCCTCTACTTTCTGATACACATAAAAATGCTTAAAGAACATGGTTTGTCCTAAAAAAATGATCGCCACAATGAACAGGCATAAGGCGGTGGTGAACAGAAACAGCTTCGGTACAATGCCTATTTTCATGTTCATGGCTGATCCTCAAATTTATAACCGGAACGTACGACGGTGACGATCTGCTTCGCATGTGTTCCCAGTTTGGAACGCAGATTGCGAATATGACTATTGACTGTTCGATCATCGCCCACGAAATCGTATCCCCATATTTTCGATAGCAATTGCTCTCTAGTGATGATGATCCCCTTGTTTTTCATCAGATAAGCCAAGATTTCAAATTCCGTATACGTCAGGCTGCAGCTGGCCCCTCCTGCCGAAACAGCGCGGGATGGGAAATGGATCGTAATACCCCCGCCAGACAGGGTATCCCCCTCCCGTTCACGGTGATACCGACTCTCCAGCAGTCGTTTGGCCCGCGCCAACAATATTGGAGGACTATAGGGCTTCGTCACATAGTCATCCGCACCCAGTTCAAATCCTAGCAGCGTATCGTCCTCGTCCGAGCGGGCTGTTAATATGATGATTGGAACGTCCGACGCTTTGCGAATACGCTGGCACACAGCCCACCCGTCCAACTCCGGCAGCATGATGTCCAGAATAATCAAGTGTACCTCGCGTTCTTGAAATAACGACAACGCCTGTTTCCCGTCGCTCGCTTCAAGCACTGCATAGCCTTCGTCGAGCAAATAATCCTTCATGACCTCTCGTAAAATAGGCTCATCTTCCACAATTAGTATTGTTTTTGACATGTTACGACCTCTCAACGTTTTTTTGTGCAATATCGACGGTGGCCTTTCTTTACATCATTTTTTTAACACATATCGTTATGTTTATAAAGTTTCGAATGATACTCCATTATCCGGGTATTTTCTGGTTTCTGGTCATCATTGCAGCCATGCTGCTTCTGACAAACGGGATGTATTTCCCCAAGGATCAGGTGGATAGGAAAAAGTCATGGAACATAAGCGAGTTATTGATCCATTACCAAGCTGTTTTTACAAATAGAACAGGAAATTGACGGATCAGTATCATGTAAGCCTGGAAATTGTAGGTCTGCTTTATTTGCCCATGGCTGTAAGCACGATCATCGGCAGCATGATCTACAAATATTTGCAGCGGAGAATCCAACTCAGAATCCTATACACCTATGGAAATCTTGTAGCAGCTTGCGGCATTCTGTTGTTTGCCGTGACCAATGCGGTTTCTTTGATCGGCATGTCGTTCGCCTTAGTGCTCTATGGGATGATGATCGGCGTCATCACCCCCTTGTACTCCACTATGCTGACCAATGAGTTTGAGTACAATAGAGGCAGTGCAATCGGAATGTTTAACTTTGTCCGCTATATCGGGATGGCGATGGGCCCCGTCATATCCGGACTGTTCTTAGCTCATCTAAAAGCGATCGTCGTCTTTGGCGTACTCGGGGGAGTATTCGTGTTGGTAAGCTTGCTCGTGCTGCCAGGGATTTACGCTAGGACAGGTGCTGTACGCGAAAAGAACTAGCAGCAGAGGCCGGACGATTTCGTCGTCTTGAGATGATAAGAAGTCCTTCTCCGCTATCGTGCAGAAGAAGGACTTCTATGGAACTGCCCATGACAAGCGGGATCAACTGACGTAGGTGTGGTCAGATCGGATCCTGAGCCGGCTGTGGCGCCTTTTTGCCGAAAGTAAAGAAATACAGGAGCGCGCTGGTGACAACAACCAAGCTTAAGATCAAAATCAGGTTGCCGTACAAGTAAGCACGTGCATCCGAGATAAAAGGATGGAATGGGAATGCGAACAATTCTTGCTCCATCACTTTGGCAACAAGGGCCGTCACGACTGCCCCGGAAAGAGTCGAAGTCATATTAAAAAACCCCATGCCGACGCCGATTTGGTGGACGGGCAGTATTTGCGTTATGCTTTCGGCCAAAGCCGTCTGCAAGAATGAAAATCCAATGTACATCATGATAAGGGCTGCTCCTATGTACCACACCCAAAACCCGATCGAGGAAGATTGCAGCAGCAGGCTGATCGCGATTAGCAACAGCCCTAGGTAGACGACAAAATGGCTTCCTCTTTTCACCGTCATGTTGCCGGCCACTCTTCCAAAGATCACCGCGCTGATCGCACCCGGAAACAAAATAAGCCCGATTGTTTCTGTGTTCAGATGATACATATGATGCAGCATCAGCGGGATCACGAACATCACGGACATCACCGTACCAAAGATGAGAAAGCCGATGAGAATTCCACTTCTGTAGAGCGAATTGGCAAACAGCGCGGGATCAACAAAAGGTTCCTTCGCTTTGCGGATGCGAATCACAAATAGGACCAGTGCAATCACAGCTGCGAGTAAATAGAGGGTTTCTGATTTTGTGGTAAACAAGATCAGCGCCGTCACGACAACACCCAGCAGCACCGCCCCCATTATATCCAGTGTTCCCGGTTTGCGCGCCTCCTCCGGCAAATAGCTGCGGAAAAAAGGAATGGCGACAAGTACCGGGAGCGGAATGAGAAATAAATAGGACCAGTGTAATGAGCCGGCTACGTATCCGCCAAGCACCGGACCAATACCGATCGCGAAAGAGACTGTCGAGGTGATGATGCCAAACATCTTCCCACGTTCTGCCTGTGTAAAAAACCGGGCAACCATGACAAAGACCAATGCCGGGATGGCGGATCCACCTGCCCCTTGGATCGCTCTGGATAAGATGACAGCGGGGTACCAAGATTGCAATACAAAGCCGAGTACAGACCCCAGGCTGTAGAGAACAATGCCCATTGTAATCAGCTTTTTGACGCTGTGCATATCGGACAGTTTGCCAAAAATCACCATACCCATGCCGAAGACGATAAAGAAGATCGTAACGACCCAGCTGACGCCGGCAGCATCCAGCTGAAACTGCTCCGCAATGCTTGGAGTGGATACATTAAATACCGATTCATTGAGTACAGCAAAAAAGATCACGTAATAAATCCACGGCACACTTTTCTTCAAGGTAGAAGAGTCGGCCTCAGATATGGTTCTGCTCTCCGTCGTTTTCATTTCTGTCTGCTTCCTTTCTTCACCCTATCGATTTTTTATCTAACTTCTTTACATGGTGCGTATGTGCTCACACGCAAGCTACTCCCCCATTCTATCAGGGAACAATTCGTATAGTTTCTTATCGATTGCTGTTTTCCGCGAGGACCCAAAAAACAAAACCGGGTGTGATCGATGCACCCGGTTCCCATCAAAGTATCTTCTCCATGTTTGCCACTAAGCTCCTAGCCGATACAAGGCCTGATCCATATTGCGCCAAGGCGCTGGCATGGGTTATCAATAGCTGCAGGAACGAATGGAAGATCAGCATACCTAGGACTCAGATGACTCAGGCCCTGTTTCCTCCTCTACCAATATGTACTGATCACGATCAAGTCTTCGGACGCGATCGTCCAGGCTGATGACCTTGTTCATCGTAAGCGTGTAATTAAGATAAACCAATTGGTGCTTCTGTTCAAGGGTTTGAAAAATTTCCTTGCCGGTCACTGGCTGGTTTCTCTCGCGCATGATCTCAATGATCAGGGGGAGAACATCTGTTTTAAATGAATTGTTCTTTTTCTGTTTTTCCATTCGAAGATACTGTGGTTCTTTTTGTTCGGAATATTTGTACAGGGCTCTGCCGATTTTTTCTACATGATCGCTCACCTGTTCGCATTTTTTTAAAATGATAAAGGGATTCTTATAGGCGATGTTGTGATCTTTCTTTAGGTACTCAACGATTTCATTTTTCGTAGCAGGTCGCCCCAACTGCTTTAAAAAATGCTCCACTTTGGGAACGATATCTTTTTCTACATTAAAGTACGGACGTTGATACTTAACATGCAGATCGGGTCTAGCCCGCCTAAAAGGCTCCTCATCGACTGTCACTGTCCTGTCTGCCGAGGCAACGGAGAGACTGGGATGATCGTTAGTCCGTGCCTGATTGGCGGATGAGTGGCTAGGGTAGACAACGCCAGTCATCAGTCGATAATACTCATCAAATTTTTGATTTAATTCTTCATCTACTGCTGCCAATTCTGTAGCAAATCGTACTGTCATATTTCGTTTCTTTTCCTTTAGTGAATCGATTTGTTCTTTTAATCGTGTGAGGTAATCCTGCTTCTGCATGACATTTCCCCCTCCAACAAAACAATATTGGGTAGTAGCATCAAGTCGGTAAGTAAGCATTCGGAAACATACCAGCTTCGCTGCTCCTATAGAAAAAAAATTACACTTCCAATTTACCCTTAAAATGGATACATTTCTACTACAAAATAGAGAAATAATCCAATAAATGAAAAACAACCGGATTCGTTCCGGTTGTTTTGTGAAAAGGCACCCTCTTCGATCTGTGGGTGCCCTATCCGTGTTAATTTTTACCTAAAAATGAGTGGTTGTACCATTTTTTCATCATCTTTCTCTTTCTGTTCCGCCTTGCATAAAGGTAGAAAACGAGAAAGAGATTGAGGAGAAACCAGGTGACAAAAATCGCGTACTTGGCTGCTTGTTGGCCGGCTGATGGTGCCGACTGCTTGTCCGTTTGTTTCGATGCGGCTGGCTGGACAGGAGGCAGCTGCTTTGGCTTCAATGATCGTCGGTACTCCGTTCCTCCTGAAAACTGGAGAAGCAGTTGACCGTCTGCCGTCACCTTTTTCCGATATGTCTCACCGATTGGAGCTGCGACGTACAGATCGTGTTCCGCAAAATACTGCAGGTGGCGTCCCTGCTGGTCCACTGTGGTCGAAGCAAACGTTTCGCCTGCTTTGGCTACCTGCTTCGTTTCATAGTGAGCAAAACCGAAATCAAGCAGTTTGGTTACATCGCTGTATGCCAATTCACTTGATGGAGCTTTCATGGTGACGGCAATCAGTTCTGTCTCTCCTCGCTTGGCCGAAACGACCAGTGTGTTACGGGCCTGATCGGTAAAACCGTTTTTCACACCAGTTGCTCCTTCGTAACGCCAAAGCATCTTGTTGTGGTTGACAATTACCGTATTCCATTCCTCACCCTCCCAAGGGAGTGTCTTGGTCCCCACAATCTCACGGAATGTTGGATTTTTCATCGCGTATTGGGTAATCTTGGCCATATCAGATGCGGTAGTATAGTGGTCTGGATCGTGCAATCCGTGAGCGTTGGTGAAATGAGTATCCTCCACTCCGGTTTTCTCCTGCAAATATTCATTCAACTGCTCACTGAATCGCTCAACACTGCCCGCCAAGTGTTCCGCGATGGCGGTCGCTGCATCATTACCGGAGTTCATCAACAGCCCGTATTCCAGTTTGCGCAGCGTCACCTCTTCGCCTTCTGCCAGGTAGACACGTGTCCCCTCTTCGTATCTGGCCCGTTTCGATACAGTAACAATATCGTCGGGATTTCCGTTTTCAATCGCATAAATGCCGGTGGCAATTTTGGTGATACTAGCCGGGTACAGTCGTTGGTCAGGATTTTTTTCAAACAGCGGATCACCCGATGTAGCATCGATCAGAATCGCCGCTTCTCCGTTTATCTCTTCAGGTGCGAGGGTATCATTCCCTGCGGCACCGGCAGTTCCTGCATGAAAAAAGGGTAAGATCAGTACGTTTATACACAGAATAAGCTTTAGTAAATGTTGGAGCATGGTGACTTGTCCTTTCTGATTCGTAAAACGTTTCTTTATCACCTTACCAATATACCGGGTGAGGGGACAAGTGACAACCTTTCAACAAAACGAGTTCGAGTCAGGAGGACGAGGAAATGAAAATGAGAACGAATCAGGAGGATCAGGCTGTGGAAATGAGGATAAGTCGGGATACGTTGGGAGAAGTGCAAATTCCCCAGGATGTTTATTACGACGCGCAAACTCAGAGGGCTGTGGAGAATTTTCCAATCAGTGGGCTGCGCCTACCGCGTGCATTCATCCGTGCACAAGGGATCATCAAAGCTTCAGCAGCCGCAGCCAATATGGCTGTGGGCAGCCTGCCGCGTGAGATTGGTGAAGTGATTCAGCAGGTCGCCGAAGAAGTAGCCGAGGGAAAATGGGACGATCAATTCGTGGTTGATGTGTTTCAGGCAGGGGCAGGCACATCACAAAATATGAACGCCAATGAAGTCATCGCCAACCTGGCCAATGAACGCCTGGGTGGAAAAAAAGGAGAATTTATACGAGTACACCCGAATGACCATGTGAACATGGCACAGTCGACAAACGATACGATCCATGTCGCCATAAACATTAGTGCCTATACGGAACTGACTGAACGATTACTCCCCACCCTGCGTGAGTTGGTTGACAGTCTGCGCCAAAAACAACAGGAGTTCCAACCGATCTTCAAATCGGGGCGTACTCATCTACAGGATGCTGTTCCGATCCGGTTGGGTCAGGAGTTCGGCGGCTATGCACAGACGCTCGCTAACTGTGAGCAGAGTCTTCACCGCAGCTCTAAGGCACTGCTCGAGATCGGGATCGGTGGAAATGCTGTCGGTACAGGCATTAACGCCCATCCTGATTACCCCCAACGGGCTGTACAGGAGATTGCACGCCGCACCGGTCATCCGTTTCGCCAGCCCGTCGATCGGTTTGCTTTTATGCAAAATACGTCTGCTGCTATCCAGAGCAGCCACGCACTGAAAGAGTTGGCGATTCATCTGATCAAGATCACCAGCGACTTGCGCTTGCTAAGTTCAGGCCCGCGCACCGGCCTTGCCGAACTACAGCTTCCGGCCGTGCAACCAGGCTCCTCCATCATGCCTGGAAAGGTAAATCCGGTTATGTTGGAAATGGTCTACATGGTGGCCAGCCAGGTGATTGGCAATGATGCGACCATTACTGCAGCAGGAATGGGCAGCCAACTGGAGATTAATGTGATGATGCCGGTCATTGCTTTTAATATGTTGTTTTCGATTGACATTCTCACTCAGGCGCTCCGTGTACTGCGCGAACGCTGTATCGAGGGAATTGCAGCAGACGAGCAGCGCTGCTCATCTTATGTGGAGCAAAGTTTGGCGCTGGCGACATCGCTCAACCCCTTGATCGGCTATGAAAAAGCTGCGGAGATCGCCAAACAAGCGTATCGTGAAGGGAAGACGATCCGCGAGATTGCCGGCAGAGAGACCGGGTTGAGTCTTGAGCAGTTGGCGGAACATCTCGATCCGCAACGCCATGTGTAGGATCCTTGTGTATACGTCGGGACCAGTCTCCTAACCGCCTAAACGCTTGCCGATCAAGTCGTAAATCATTTTAAACTTGGGATTGTCGACAAAGGCCCCTTCATACCCGCTGAGGTGATCGCGGTACAAGGCTGCGGCCGACTCGTAATCCTGCTTGACGAACAGAGAGAAAATCTCTTCCAGCTTTTCTTCCAACGAATGATCGAAGGGAGTTGGTTTTAGGATTTCCTGGCGCAGGTTGTTCATCTGCACATCCAGCTCGTGGGCGATCATCGCCGCTTCGTTAAGCTGCAGCAGCACATTTTCCGGGATGTTTCCGGCGTATTTGTAGCGAAGCTCATGTTCGTTGGTCGCCCAAAAGTTCATCCCCAGGGTGCGGATTTGAATCTCGCAGAACAGTTTCTTTTTATCGCTTCCAAGGTAGACGGTGTAAGTGGCAATCATGTGAATGCTGCGATAGCCCGATTCCTTGGGGTGGGTGATGTAATCTTTAACATCGATCACTTGGATATCCTCTCGCTCCTGCAGCAATTGCTGCACTTCCCGAACGTCATCAATGTATCGACAGACCACGCGCAATCCGGCTATATCGGCAATCTCACGGCTCAGTTCTTCCTGCCAGGTATCGCGTGTAAAGTCGATCCCCTTTTCCTGTGCTTTTTGAAACAAACTGTCCGCTTTTTTGACACGGCCAACGACGAATTCAATCGGGGAGTACCGGCCGCTCTTTTGAAATCCGTATTTGATGCCTTTTAGCTTCAACTTTAATTCTTCTACCGCTTGCTCATACGGAGCCAGAAAATGGACAAGGGTGTTTAGCACTTTTCTCGGTACCTGAAGATTCATTTTTTCGTTTCCCCTCCATCTCTTGACAGGAACAACTCATCGACATAAAAACATTCTACGCACACTTGTTCTCTCCTGCCTGTGTTCCATATCAAACAGAAAAAACATTCAGGATAACAGGTAGGAGAGCAGCCAACACAGCAGCAGACCGATCCCGCAATACAGCGCCGTCGAGAGGTACAGCAAGTGGATCGTGTGCAAGATATGAACGGGGTGGAGAACTACTGCGGGGTCACCGAGCAGCGCGCGATGCGAGGGTACCCCTTGATAATAGTTGGTTCCGCCCAACTGGACCCGGAGCGCACCGGCGACGGCTGCTTCCGCCCAGCCGCTGTTGGGACTGGGATGCTTGCTGGCGTCCCTTCTCCCGATCTTCCATACACCGCGCGCATCGTGTCCCAACACCCAGGCAGCTATCAGGATGGTCAGATAAGTAAGTCGTGCGGGAAGCCAATTGCAGAGATCGTCCAAACGCGCGGAGGCCCAGCCGAGATCACGGTAACGTTCGTTCTTGTAGCCAACCATCGAATCAAGCGTATTGACAGCACGATAGAGAAAGGCAAGCGGAGCGCCGCCGATCAGGGCGAATAACAGGGGAGCCGTCACCGCATCAACGATGTTTTCGGCAATTGTCTCAACCGCCCCGCGTGTCACCTCCCGCTCGTCCAGGTGCTTCGTATCACGTCCCACCACCTGGGACAGCTGCTGCCGAGCACCTGGCAGATCACGCTCAACCAGCTTGCGGTAAATCGCTCTCCCGGCGTCCGCCAACCCTTTGGTAGCTATCGTTGTAGAGATCAAAAGAATCTCGACGACATCGGCTAGAAGCCAATGAAGTTTAGCAGCCGTTTGCACCAGCAGCCAAGCGAAAAGAAAGGAAGCGCCTCCAACCAGGAGGGGAAACAGCAGGCCAAGCCATCTGCCGGCACGCTGCCGTGAGCGACTGTCACAGGAAAACGCATCGTACAATGGACGGACGATTCGCTCTACCCAGACGATCAGCTTTCCCATACCGATCACGGGATGCGGAAGCCAGCGAGGATCGCCGACGAGCCAATCGAGCACGAAAGCAACGGCAACCTGGTAAGGGAACAGCGGGCTCATCGATGCGTCTCCCTCCGACGGCCGCGAATCCTCTCCTGTTCCACTGCCGTTACAGTGGCGGTATAGACTGATTTAGCCAACGAATCCCCCAGTGACGTCGCTGTTCCAGCGTACTGATGAGTAGGCAGATTGCCATCTATGCGTCTTGCGGCAATCACCACGACATCTGTTGAGGTACCAGTGGCAGTTCTGCCCAAGGCGTCCATTACACCTGCATCCTGCAACGCTGCTGTTTTCGCCTCTGTCGCAGTGACCAGTGCATTCACTACTGCAGAATCGGTTAGGTTTGCATCCAACATCACAATTGTATTGATGGTGTCAGCCCGATATGCCGAATACGTCTTCTGTGCCTGTCCGGCTCTCACAGCATTGCCTACACCGGCAGTGACAACGGCACACAGCCGGAACTGATCCCCCTGCAGGCAAGCTGTTCCGGCTGCGGATACTTGGGCAGCGGTCAACATGCCGATGAACTTCTCTGGTTCTTCTCCCAACTCCTCGATTCTTCGCTGTATATCCGCCAGGGGATCGGAAGAGTGATAGTCATGGTCGACGCGCTGATTCAAAATGCCATAACCCTGATAAAAGCCGCCGTTCCATAAAGCGTTGGAACAGGCCCGAAACGGTTCTTCACAGCGGATGAGCAAGCGTTCTTCGCTGGTTGAGATGCTCCACTTTGGCAGCAGCCACTGATTAAGAGGTTGCATAAGTCCACTTCCCCAGTTGATAGTCAAAAGCGCAGTGCAACCCTTCACAAGGGTCAATTTGCAGTGAAAACAACGCATCTCGACGCTGTTCCAGATAGAGCGCGTAGAACAATCCTATCACCCCTCTGTGGCTGACGATCAGTATCGTCTCGTCAGTACTGTGGGCGCAGAGCACCTGCTCCACAAAGCGTTGCAGCCGAAACGCCAGTGTTTCGACTGTCTCGCCGCCTGGTGGAGCATTCCGCCAGGGGTCCTCGTAAAAGCGCGTAATCACTTGTTCTTCCTCTGCAGCGATTTGCTCGTATGTCTTTCCTTCCCATCTGCCGAATGCCAGTTCACGCAGATCAGCAGATGGATGGATATCTAGATGAGGATGAAAACGACAGATCTCGGAGGCCGTCTCCATACAGCGCTGCAGATTGCTGCTGTAGACCGCGTTGATCGGCAGGTGTCTCAACCGCTCGGCCAACTGTTCCGCTTGTATTCTGCCCTGTGCGCTGAGCGGCACATCAAGCTGTCCCAGATACTGTTTGTTATGGTTCTCTGCCGTCACACCATGGCGCACCCAAAGCAACCTGGACATTTACCTGTCTCCCTCTTTTAACAAGATTGGCTGCCCCGCGACAATCAGGTATGCTTCATCAGCCATCTCTGCTGCAGCCTGGTTGGCTAGTCCTACCGTATCCTGAAAAGCTCTGCCCAGCGGAGTAGGTGCGACCCCTCCCCACCCTACTTCGTCACTGACCAGAATCCAGCACTGTTCGGACTGCTCCTGGCAGTATCCCAGCAGGTCTCTCACCTGCTGCATGATCTCTTGCTGTACATGAGGCACTCGCCATTGTTGTTCAGGATAGGACAGCAGCAGATTGGCAATCCAGCCTGAGTAGCTGTCCAAGAGCACAACCTTACATTTGGAATAAACCTTCAGGGCTGCTGGCAGCACCATCGACTCCTCACACGACTCCCATGATGCGGGGCGACGTTTTTGATGTTGTTCGATACGCTGTGCCATCTCCTCGTCAACCGCTCGCCCTGTCGCGACGTAGAGAACAGAATCGCGTCCCCGTTCTCTGGCCAGTGCTTCGGCATAGACACTTTTGCCGGATCGAACTCCACCCATGACCAATACGATACTCACCTGTTCTCCTCCTTTCTCTACCGACACTCGGCGATCGCCGCCTGCAGGTTGGCAAGCATCCGCTGATTCTGGTCCGTCTGCTTGACCGCAAGGCGGATATAACCGTCGTCGAGTCCGGGGTACATCCCGCAGTTGCGTATTAGATAGCCCTTTTCCGCCATCCGCTGTTGCAAGCGGCGGCCGGATATCCCTTTTATATAGAGCAGAAGGTAGTTCACCTCACTGGGGAAGAGAAAGACGCCGGGCCATGCCGCAATCGTAGCAGCCATCCTCTCCCTCTCTTGCTGCACATAGCGCTGCGACTCACTGACGAAAGCCTCTTGTTCCAGCAGCCACTCCCCTGCAGACTGAGCCAATCCGTTTACGCTCCACGGGGTTTGACGGGAGTGGAGCTGGTCTATCAAGCCTGCATCAGCAATCACGTACCCCAGCCTGAGTCCGGGAATGGCGAATATTTTTGTCATGGAGCGAAACAGCATCAAGTGCGGCAAGCGCTGCAGCTGCGGCAGCAGGGAACGTTTATGAGCGTCCGGCAAGAAATCGAGAAAAGCCTCATCCACACCGAAATACACGTCCTTTTGCTCGCATAATTGCGCCATCTCCAGCAGCACATCCCGTTCCACCAGGTTGCCACTTGGATTATTGGGATAGCCAAGGAATAACAGATCTATCTGTTCGATAAACGGGAGAAGATCCGATACAGTGGGGAGAAATAACTGATCGGGTGATGTAATGTGTGAAAAGACATGGCATCCTGCTTTGCGGGCCGCCGATTCGTACTCGGAGAAGCAGGGCTGGATGACGCCAACCCTCTTCACCCCCAGACTGTCCACCGCTAGTTGGATACACTCAGCAGCGCCATTCCCGACCAGGATCTGCTCCGATCTCACTCCCAGCTTGTCCGCCAATCTGGCGCGAAGACGCCGACAGGTTGGATCTGGATAGCGAACGATCTCCGACAACTGCTGCCGGAGATGGTCATACAGGCCGGGAGGCGGTCCGAGCGGATTGATATTGGCGCTATAATCAAGCAAGTCGCTGGTATTTGTTCCAAATACCTCTGCGGCCGTCCAGACGTCACCCCCGTGACCGTACCGTTCTATCCACTGCATGGGATTGTCAGTCTTGTTGTTCATGCGATCACACCGCCTCGCCCTGTTTATGCTTCCGTTGCTTGATCGGGCAGTCCTAGATCAGCCCCAGGTCGCCATTTTTTTCTTCTACATAAAAAAAGCTCCATGGCACGTGGGCATGGAGCGAAGGGTCTCACATTTTCCACGAACTGTGGCACCTACAGCAAGGATCCTATTGCAGACTATTTTTTGCGCACTGCTTCCTGTACCTAACAGTAGCACAGACAGCCAATATTGAGAAGAAAAAAACTGGCTGCAATTACACATGCAGCCAGCAAATGTACAATTTATTCTTCACCAAACTTGCTTTCGATCAACTGAACCAGCGCGTCAACTGCTTGTTGTTCATCGGCACCTTCAGCTTCAATCGTAATAACTGTTCCCTTGGATAAGGCCATCGTCATCAATCCAAGAATACTTTTGCCATCGGCTACTGTCTTCTCATCTTTTCTGATCTTAATCGCTGATTGGAATCGATTGGCCGCCTTGACAAACTCGGAAGCCGGACGGGCATGGAGCCCGGTTTCGTTTTGAATCGTAACCTGTCTTGCTACCATGATGTATCCTCCTGATTCTATGCCTGCAATAGTTGGATGATCTCCGCTGATGATGCGGCACTGCTCAACTGCTCGCGAAACGGTTCGTGCATCAGTTTTCGGGAGAGAGCAGCCAGGATTTGCAAATGTTCATTGCCAGCTTGGTTTTCCGGGACAGCGATCATAAACACCAGTGTTACCGGTTTGCCGTCGAGCGAATCCCAATCAATCGGCTTGGTGAGACGAGCAAAAGCAAGTCCGGCTCGCCCTACACCAGCAGACTTTCCATGCGGAATCGCGACGCCAAAGCCGATCCCCGTTGACCCCGTTTCTTCACGTGCTTCCACTGCTTCCACATAAGCAGTCAAATCCGCCACAAATCCTGTCTGCTGAAGCTGACCAGCCATCTGGCGTATACAATCCGCCTTATCGTTTGCCTCCAGGGACAAAAGAATGGTCTCATCTGTTATCAATGATGTGATGTCCATCTGTTGCTACCTCCTGTTTTACGCATCTGCTGCTTCTTGTCGTTTCTTAAATAGATTGACCAGAATCGCTGTGATGACCGTCCCTACCACAATCGACAGGGCATATAGCAGTACATTGGTGACGGCATGCGGGATGGCCAGAACGAAGATTCCGCCATGCGGCGCTCGCAGGGCAGCACCGAACACCATCGATAAAGCACCGGTGACAGCAGAACCGATCACCAGGGAAGGAATCACCCGCAGCGGATCAGCCGCAGCAAAGGGGATCGCTCCTTCTGTGATAAACGAGATGCCCAGTACACCGGCAGCCTTGCCAGCTTCTCTTTCTTCCAACGTATATTTTTTAGGCGCCATCAGCGTGGCCAACCACAATCCCAGCGGCGGGGTCATCCCGGCGGCCATTACCGCCGCCATCGGAGCAAAAACATCGCTGGCCAACAGTCCTGTCGCAAATGTGTAGGCCGCTTTATTCAGCGGTCCACCCATGTCGACCGCCATCATGCCACCCAGCAAAAGCCCCAGCAACACTGCATTCGTGCCACTCAAGCCGGTCAGCCATGCAGTCAAGCCGTTCATCAAGGCGCTGACTGGAGTACCCACCACGTAGATCATCAACAGACCAACGATTAGGGTTGCCAGAAATGGAATGATGAGTACCGGTTTCAATCCTTCCAGATTACGCGGCAACCGAATCGCATCCCGTAGGAACCGGGCGATGTATCCGGCGAGAAAACCTGCGATGATTCCTCCTAGAAAGCCAGCATTCGTACTGGACGCAAGCATCCCTCCCACCAGGCCAGGAGCCAATCCAGGTTTGTCCGCTATGGAATACGAGATATAGCCAGCCAAAATGGGTATCATCAGGGCAAAAGCAGATGAGCCACCGATTTGCATGAGGGCTGCAGCCAGTGTTCCTTCTTCTTGAAACGCTTCAATTCCGAAAGCAAAGGAAAGAGCAATGATCAAACCGCCTGCGACGACGAGCGGGATCATAAACGATACCCCGTTCATCAGGTGCTGATATGGTCCTGTTCGCTTTGCGCTGCGCTCTGACTTTGTTTGTTTCACTTGATCGACGAATGCGTCAGCCGTCGCTTGTTGGGCCAGCGCTTCTTCGATCAACTGATCCGCGTTTTTGATCGCGTCCCCAGGTGAGGCTTTAATCACAGGTTTCCCTTTAAATCTCGCTTCATCCACGTCTGTGGCAGCGGCGATAATAATCGCGTGCGCCTCACGGATTTCATCATCCGTCAAGCCGTTTTCCACACCAACTGCACCCCGTGTTTCTACCTTGATCTCCACTTGTTTTTCTTTTGCTGCATTCTGCAGGGCTTCCGCAGCCATATAGGTGTGAGCAATCCCTGTTGGACATGCGGTCACCGCCAGCAACTTTTTCATGTCAGAATCCCCTCCTTTAGATTTTTGATTTCTACTCGATTCAGACTCTGCTGTACCTCTGCCAATGTGCACACTTGAGTGCCGGATTTAGCCGCCGTTACGGTGCCTGCCGCTGTAGCCCATCGAATGGTTTCGCTTACAGTCCAACCTGCCTGCAACGAATATGCCAATGCTGCAACCATGGAGTCACCCGCACCAACTGTCGACTGGGGGGTAATCGGAAACGGTTTAGCATAATACCCCTCCGCTTGCGTGATAGCTATCGCGCCGTTGCCACCCATCGACACCACGACCAGTTTGACACCACTTCGTTCCAGCAAGTCTCGTGCGGCCAAAACAGTGTCATGCAACGAGTGCAGCTGCTTGCCGACTGCTTGCTCCAATTCGTACTGGTTGGGTTTGACGACATCTGGTTGGGCCTTGATTCCTTCGAGGAAAGCTGCGCCGTCCGCATCCAGAATCGTTTTGACTCCCTGCTCGTTTGCCATATCGATATACTCTCGATATAACGATTCAGGAGCACCTTGCGGCAAACTTCCGCCGATCACCAGAACCTCCGCATCAGCCAGCAGAGTGAACAGTTTTTCTTTGATCCGTTGCAGATCTGCTGAAGTTACCTGAAAACCTGGCTCATTGATTTCGGTCGTTACTTTGGCAGCCTCGTCGTACACTTTCATGTTGATCCGCATTTCGCCTGGCAGCGTGCAGAAGTCTGCCACAATCCCCTGCTCCGTGATTTGATCGAGCAGCTGTCGTCCCGGCAACCCGGCGATGAAGCCAGTTGCCGTAACTGGGGTGTTGAATTGCCTCAGTACTCGTGCCACATTAATCCCTTTTCCGCCCGGATCGATGCGGGCGTCCTTAACCCGGTTCAATCCGCCTTGTTGAAAGTGCTCCACTGTCACCGTCTTATCCAATGCAGGATTGAGAGTGATCGTCACGATCGACGAAACCATGCTGCTACTCCTCCTCTGGTTGTACAACATGCACATCGATCCCGGAACGCTCCAGCTCCCTGATCGTACTGAGCGGTGCGTTATTGTCGATGATGCACCTATCGATATCGGCGAGTTCAGCCACTTTTGCAAACGCGACCTTCCCTAGTTTGCTGTGATCTGTTACTAGAATGACCTCCTTGGCTATTTTTATCATTTGTTTTTTAGTTGCGGCCTCCACGAGATTGGGGGTTGTCAACCCTTCCTCCAGATCCAACCCGTTGGTAGCGATAAATGCCTTGTCGACGCGAACCATCTGCAAGGCTTGTTCGGTGAGAGGACCGACTAGTGCCAGCGTCTCTTTTCGCAGCGATCCACCTGCCAGCAGCAATTCGATGCCCGGTTGGTTCTGCAGTTCCTGGGCAAACATCACAGAATTGGTCACAACGGTTAAACGTGTGAACGCTTTCAGTTCTTTCACGATGAAAAAGGTAGTCGTCCCCGAGTCCAAGAGGATGGTATCTCCTTCTTCTATAAAAGAAACCGCTTTACGGGCAATTGCCTCTTTTTCCTTGCGATAGGCTTCTTCCTTTTCACCAAAAGTCGGCTCAAATGTGACACTTTGCAACGATACCGCTCCGCCATGCGTCCTGCGCAGCAGTTTTGCGTCTTCCAACTCCTGCAAGTCGCGGCGGATGGTCGACTCCGAGACTCCAAAGGAACTGGTCAGTTCCTGAACGGAAGCACGTGAATGCCGGTTCACGTACTCAAGGATTTGGGCCTTTCGCTCTTCTCCATAAATCACGCTCATCCCTCACCACGTCATGATTGTTATTGATCACTTTCTGTCGTTATATGATTTTTTGTGACTGTTTTTGATTGTTTCTTGATTGTTTATGATTATATTCCTTATTCTTTCAAAAATCAATGAAAAAATTAACTTGTCCGATTGACAAAAATAAAAAGCACCGTCTCATTCTGTGGACGGTACCTTCCCCTAAACAGATGGTTTCATTTGTTCGAATCCTGCTCTTTTGCGTAATCGGCAATCGAATTCATAAAGTTTTGCACCTTGCCCAGCACGTCGGATGCCCGTTTTGTTTTGCGTGATATCTCTTCAAAGTCAAGCGCGGAGGAGCGGCGCCCGGACGTCGATTGCTTCCATTTGTTGATCATATTTGTGATTTCTTCTGGTTTGGTGCGAACCTCCTTCACTCGGTTTGCGTCCTGCCTGAGCCAAGCCGCAAACTGAGGGTTTTCCCTCAATACTCTTTTTAGATCTCTCCTCTTCATGTACCGTCTGCTCCCTTCGGTTTGAGATCAGCAAGGTATTTGCATGGTCATTACTACCTTATGATCGTCCGCTCCAGCCGCTTGTGCGTTTGCACCCTCCTACCCGAAAAAAAAAAAGCTTCCAGTCAGGATTGGAAGCGTCAGTTACTCTTTTGTCTTGCAAAGCGTTTCCGCAAAAATGCGGCAGTCAGATTCATCTTCACTTTATGAGAACCTTTGACGAGGATGGAGCTGTTAGCCTGGATCTTTTGCAACAGCTTGCGATGCAGCACCTCTCTCGTATTGCAGTGAATCACTTTTGCGGCAGGAAACCCTGCCTCCACTGCGCCCTTCCCGATCAGAGCAGCATTCTTCCCAAAGGTAAACAGGTAATCGATTCCTTTTTTAGCAATGTAGCGACCAACGCCCTTATGCCCCCTCACATGGTACTTCCCCATCTCCAGCATGGCACCCAGCACGGCAATTTTTGGCCCCTTATTTTGCTGTAGTACGTCAATGGCTGCTCTTACGGCATTGGGATTGGCGCTAAAGGTGTCATCAATGATCACGATTCCGTCTCTGCCGCGGAACGTGCTTAAGCGTCGCTGTGGCCGTGCAAATCTTCTTAATCCCCTCTGCATGGCGGAGACCGGGTAGCCCAGACAGTGGGCAATCGCAATCGCAAACAGTGCGTTATAGACATTGTGGCGGCCAGGAAGCGGAACGTGAAACGTATGAACCTGGCCCCTCAGCTTCAGATCAAAGGAGACCCCGTTACCCTCTTCACGAATATGAAACGCTTTGAACTGGGCGGGATTGTTGATGCCGACTTTAAAGATTCTCCCTTTGAATCCCTTGGTTAACAGCATGCGCGAGTTGACATCATCTGCATTGAGGAACAACACTCCACGTGGTCTCATATGCTGGATTAACTCTGATTTGGCTCTCGCAATGCCGCGAATGCTGCCTCCAAAGTTCCCGATATGAGCCGTGCCAACGTTGGTAACCACGCCGATGTTGGGCTGAATCATCTGACAGTGTTTTTTAATCTGTCCGGCACGCAGCATCCCATACTCCAGTACAACAGCGCGATGGGAAGCGTTGATCTGTTTTTTGTAAGCGCGAGTATTGACCCAGGTGTTTTTGTTGCGGACGCTTTTAAATATTTTATTGCGTGCGCTCAGTATGGCAGCGACCATCTCTTTTGTCGTCGTTTTACCGGCGCTCCCTGTGACCGCGATGATCGGTCTTTTATTCCCGAGTATCCCCGGCATATGGGTTCCCCACCCTTCTGCTGTCTTTTCTAGTGCGCAGATCTAATAAACATTCTATGTATGCAGCTGACAGCTTGTTTGGACGAATGTCGACTTTTGCGATCACCCAAACCTTTTTTGGGACGGATGAATAGACTGCTGGAAAGAGGGTAGAGGGGTGGTTATCTGATGACGACACGAGTAAAAATTGCTGCAGTTGGCGACATCTTGATGTGGAGAAGACAGATTGCCTCTGCGCGGGTGGGGAATAGCAATCGATACTCGTTTGACAACATGTTTGGAGCAGTAGCTCCTTATTTGCGGTCGGCTGATCTGACAATCGGCAACCTGGAGACGACCCTCTCCGGTCGAGAGTCGCAGTACGAGCGGCGCAATCCCAAGACAGGCTGGCCGATGTTCAACTGTCCGGATGAGTTGGCCGCTGCCTTAAAAAGAGTGGGTTTCAACGTTCTGACTACGGCCAACAACCACTGTATGGACCGAGGTGTGCGAGGGTTAGTCAGGACGCTTCATGTGCTGGACCGGCACCATTTGCCCCATACAGGAACGTTTCGCAACCGGCAGGCAGCCCAGACTCCTTTGATCAAAATAGTAAAAGGAATCAAATTTGGCATCCTTGCCTATACCTACGGCACCAACCGCATCCCGGTCCCCCAATCAAAGCCATGGCTGGTAAATCGAATTCAAAAGCCCAAGATTCTCAGGGATCTAAAAGCGCTTCGCCCAAAGGTTGACGTGATTATCGTTGCTTTGCACTTCGGGCAGGAGTTCAAAAGGTACCCCAATGCTTCGCAACGGTCGCTGGTGAAAACCATGTTTCAGCAGGGTGCGGACATTATCCTCGGTGCCCATCCTCACGTGCTGCAGCCAATGGCCTTCCAACACACAAGCGGAACCGGTCCAGGCTTGAAGAAGAAGTTCGTCATTTACTCGCTCGGCAACTTTATTTCCGATCGCATGCTAAACAACATCCATGCGGATAGCGGCGTCATTCTCAATATCAACATCCAGAAAAACGATCAGGGCGAGGTGTCCATCACACATGTCAATTATATTCCAACATGGGTTCATCAACGGGTTGTAAAGGGAAAACCACGCTTTCGGGTATTGCCGATCCGGCGGTTTTTACGGAACTCTAACGCGTCGCTGAGCGCTGAAGCACGGCGGACGATGCGCCGAGTCTGGAAGAATACGACTTCCCATCTTCGAGGAAAGCCGTTGTAGCGGCAGGACCGCTCCTTTCCGCTAAAACAATTGTATTTAGAAGAAGGGCTTATGCGAAAGATCCTCCAAGTCAGTGGGACTCCTAAGGCAGATGCATGATGTTCAGATGTTGGAGATTCCAGTATGTGGTTGTACCATCACCTGCAACTACTCCGACCATATTCTGATCTGTTTTTTGCAGGAGCCCCACTTTGTTTGGATGATCGCCCAGATCAAACACTACCATTTGTCCCTCTCGTTTTTTTACCTGTTCTTCAAATGTGCGGGGCAAAACGTAAGTGGTTGGGTGTACAGGCAGTCGATCCAGGCCCAGCGTGTACGGTGTCTTATTGTGAGCGTAGGGGATCAACCACTTTAGATGTTGTAATGAGACAAACATTGTTTGGTATACCGGAGAGTAAAAGACAAAATAGTTGTTTAACATGCTGGTGATGTAGCCATGAATCGGTTGACCACCCGTCACGTAAATTTGAATAAATCTGCCCTTGGCATGATTGAGAATATTGCGAAGTGAGATTTTGTCGCTGTGCGTATCCAAGGGGGGCACCTGGGGGTGTTCCATCTGGACATCCGTGCGAGGACTTGGTCGAAAATGATGCAACTGGTGCACGGGAATGTAGAGGAACTGTTGGCCGTCGTAGATCACCAAAATGTCCAAGCCGTAATCCATCAAGACTCCTTCACACTGGTTTTTTCCCGGCAATGCCAAAATGATTGGCTTTCCCAAGTAATGCTTGAAATGGCTCATAGCAGTCCTCCTTTCAAAAGATGACCCACAGAGTCCATATTGGTCGGATTCTCGGAGTCGATTAGGTGCACTGACACCAGCGACGAGCAGTGCACCATAAACGATCCATAACGATCAAGACATAGCGAGGGATGATACTGATGATTTCCAGTACGATCCTGCCAAACACCTCACCGCTTATGTGCTTCGTTGGATTGTTCTCACTACCTTCATGCCTTTAGCGTCCACTTTGATAACTTGAATCTGAGGATGAAGGAGCGAGTTCATACGAGAATTCATACGGGAATTCACACGAGAACTTACGCGAGAAGCTGCCATCCTCCTGTTTCTGATCACTGGCTTCGATTTCCGTACCACTGCTTTCGCCACTCTCGGTGACCATTTGCTGCTCTGCTTCAGGAACCGCTTTTCAGCGATTCGAACAACTTTTTTTGTACTGTACGCAGGGCGCTTGGGTACCCACACTTTTTTCTGCGGTTGAATCGCAACCGTTATTTTTTTAGAGGATCTCCTTCCTCGCAGCCGGTTCTCTTTCGCAGCCATCTCCTCGCCATCTTCTTCTCCCATCGACTCCCCACTATTTTCTTTTTCGTCCACTGCCGCAATGTTGCGAATGTGCAGGATAGCGATCCGGAAGACTTTCTGGTTGTCCATCACTGTCACATGGTCGTCTTGTACCTCCATCAGCAACCCCTCGACCGCTTCCGATCCTCCCTGATTGATTGTTACCCAACAGTTCTGCAAGTTCTCAAGTAGTTCTACAAAAGTCTCCGCGTCAACAAACTCAGGGTCCTCGTCCATATGGAAGCTATAGGTTTTATCCTGGCTGAGACTCTTTACGTGAGCGGTCTTGTAATACACGACGCCATCCTCTCCGGTGTGCAGAGCGAAGAAATCTTCTCCAATTTTCAGAATACGACCGGATTGAGATTTCGGTCCTCCCTGATCAACTCGGACAGGTTGATGCTTTAGAATCACTAGTACCTCATTGAAACTAGGTGAATCGGGTAATCCATCGTCGTAACCTTCTCTCCTATCAGTAGGAGGATACGTCTCATTGAAATCTTCACATACGAACTTGATGTGTTCCATGTTGTAATACATAAGGCCGTCTTGATCGGCGTCAACGACGATGCAACTACCTTTTACTGCGATTAGTCTGACATGTTTCGGCTCCAGGCCCGACTCGTATACGCGCAAAACCTTCCCTACCATAGACTCCAGATACGTAATCAATGTGCAATCTTCTTCCATTTGCTCTTTCCCCTCTCTCCAAATGTCCTGTAGGAGCAGCTGTACTGCATGTATATGTGCCGATCAGCATCGCGCCATAAACGTTTGCACCAATTCTAAAAGAAATAGACTATTACTCGTAAGCTGGTGTCCTGTCTAGTCATCCGTTTACGAGATTGCAGCCCGGATATAGAGACAATGCACAAAAATTCCACGATAAGACTGGGTGATTCGCTCTAGCCGACAGCACACAAATGAATAGCATACTAGGGAATAGCAGTCCCGGAGCATCATTTGTCGGGGGATGGCAAACGTAGGTATGTTCCAGGTCCGACCTTAATCCGGAAGGTAAGGAGGAATCGAATACAGAATGACTACCAAAAGCTGGAGACCGGTACGCAAGCTAGTTAGAAAACTGGGGCCTGTCTGGGTCGTACGCCGAACGCATCACAATCATAAACAGACTGGGTACTTCAAGTTTCCCACCCGCCGAAACAGAAAATACGTAGGAAACTTGATTGCCAATGAACTGATCTCCTATCGACTGGCCAAACTGATTGATCTGAACGTGGCAAATGTTGAGCTGGCAAAGATTCGTGGTCGCAGAGGAGTTGTTTCCATTGCCAGGCCTGCACGCCATTTGTATAGCTGGAATCGACTGCATCGAATGAAAGGATCGGCGATCCATCATCTCGACCATCCTGAGCAGCTTTTACGTACGTTTGTGTTTGACGTCTGGATCTGTAATGTGGACCGACATGGCGGCAATCTGATTACATTCCCGCGTGGCAAGCGGTACGGGTTTTACCTGATCGATCACGGGTTGGCACTCGACGGTGCGTTAAAATGGCGGAAGCGACCCTGGAACTCGTCATACTGGACTAATGTATGGAGGTACAATCGTCACTACGTGCGAGGTCTCTTGTCCTATGTCCGCAATTACCGGCAGCTGGTACCGTACATCAAGCAAATCCAGAGGATCCCCTCGCGTGACATTGAAGCCGCAATTGATGCGGTACCCGCGTCGATTTTGGACTACGAGAACAGACAGAAGATCAAAAAAATGCTTTTGTACAGACAGCGAAATCTGGACTGGATCATCAAAAAATGGGCAAAGGAAGGAAACAAGTCTGTCCGGGATGTGCAAAAGCATGTGTCGGAGTCAAGCGAAACCGAAACGGTACAAAAGCAACAGCAAAGAGTCAAGCAGAATAAGCGCCACGGTAAGAAACATCAAGTCTTTTCCAAACCGCCCCGGCATAATAAACAAGATCATTCCACTTTTGGTGCGGATTATTTGTACTACTACTATTCTTAACGGTCTACTGCATGATACGGGTGAGCACGGCACAATTCCATGCAATGTCTTCACAGCCAGCAAATCCGGCTATAATGTGAAGGAAGGCACCCAATTGTGCCTTCCTCACGCATCCATTTATTCAGTTGCTTACTGGCGGGCCAGTTGTTGTTCGGCGAAGCTCACCAGACGCTTGGTAATCTCTCCACCCACCGAACCGTTCTGACGCGAAGTCGTGTCAGCGCCAAGCTGAACACCGAACTCTTGGGCGATCTCATACTTCAGTTGGTCAAGAGCTTGGTTAGCCTGAGGAACTAACAGTTGGTTGTTGTTGCCGCCTCCGTTGTTAGCCATTACGATTCCTCCTTCAGCGTTTTTTCTCCCGGGACGGAATTGAACCGTCAGCTATTTGCTTCTCACCGTCTGAGACCGAGAGTTGTTGGAGCCTTGATTGGCGGCTCCGTAATACTATCATCCCTCGTTTTGATGTTTCAATTCCCGATCGACTCAAGCAATTTTTGTTAAGGTTCCTGCAGGCTTTCCGTCGATCCATGGTATAATGAACGCATTGTGCAATGGAACGAAAGGAGTACGTCGAAATGAATCGTGATACGTTTTTGTTAATCGACGGGATGAGTCTATTGTTTCGTGCTTTTTACGCCTCTTCCTGGACAGGCTCCGTACGTCAAACCTCAACTGGCCTCTACACCAACGCCGTTTATGGTTTTACCCGAATGATGCTGCAGTACGCTGACATGGTGCAGCCATCACATCTAGCCGTAGCTTGGGACGTAGCCTCAAGGGAGTCGCTTGTGCGCAGTCAATGGTTTCCCGGATACAAGGCAAACCGCGTTGATCCGCCTGCTGAACTATTGCCCCAGTTTGACCTGGTCAAAGAACTGACCGCTGCCTTTGATGTTCCCAACGTCGGTGTACCTGGTTATGAGGGAGACGACGTGCTGGGCACACTTGGCGAGCGTTTTGCACAGGAAGGGCATTCCATCACGATAGTCAGCGGTGACTACGACACCCTGCAGTTGGTAAGTGACCGGATCAGTGTAAAGATCCTGAAAAACGGAGGTAAGCACGAACATTTCACTCCCTTCAGTTTGCACGAAATGAGAGGAATTACTCCGGAACAGGTTGTCGATGTAAAGGCACTGCAGGGAGATCCTTCCGACTGCATCCCTGGATGTCCGGGGATTGGTGAAAAAACCGCTATCAAACTGATTCAAGAATACGGGAATCTGGATGTCCTGTATGAACAGATTGATGCGGTCCCACCTCGCTGGCGCAGCAAACTGGAGGAGCATCGCGAACTCATATACACCAGCCGTCGACTAGCAACCATTTTCCGGGACGCTCCGGTGGAACTGGACAGTGCGCAGGCCGTCTGGTCCTATGAGCGAGAACGTGTGTTGGAGAAGTTTGCTGAATTGGAGTTCGGTAAAACAGCCCTATCCTGGGTTGGATAAACAAAAGCTCGCCTTCTCAAGGGAAAGGCGAGCTTTTTCGTACATCATTATTGAAATACATCGAGCAGCAGCTGCGTATTGGGCTCCTCCTGCGTCTCCCAACTAGCGGCAAAACGAATCTGATGGGAAACACCCAGGATATCGTACGAATGGGCCAAATGTTGTCGCACAGAGCCAATCAACAGGGTAAATAGACGGATTTGTTTGTCTATAGCCAGCCCCGCCAATTCATCTTGCACTGATGGGGATATGCGGCCAATCCCGTCTGTGACCATGACAAAATCAGCGGCCTGAAAGCTGCGGTTCTCTCCAATCAGCTGGATCCCGCGCTTGATCGGGGCATCGAAATGAGTGCCGCCTCCGTAAGCCATCCGTGCCAGGTCATAAAACGCCTGCCAATCGGGCCGCTTGTAGTACAGCTGCTGTTCGCGCAGCTCCCCTTTTGCGCCGAACAGCAGCAGCAGAAAATCACGACGTTCCAACAGACAGATGGCGGCAAAGGTCATCACGAAGATTTGCGCTAATCGCAGCTTCCCGCCACGCATGGAATGAGAGGTATCAAGCATGCAGATTACCGGCCCTTTAGGCGGTTGTTCGACCCAGCCCAGTGTATCGTAGGTCAGCAGCTTTTGTTCCAACCACTTTAATGCAAAGTAGTACTCGTAGTCCGGATCGGCCAACAGCACCGCTTCACTGGGCAGCAGATGGGAGATGTCGCCGGACTGGCGCAAATCGTAATACTCCTCAGGCAGCTCTCTGCTGCGCCGCTCTCTTCGTTTGAGACGGAAATGATGAACGTTGCGGCCCACCTCCTGCAAAAATTGCAAAAGCTCCGGGTGCTTTTTTAATTTGTTCACCCATTCCAGATACTTTTCAAGCTGCTGCCGACGCAGCCGACCCAATTCGGTGCCCCACCGGGGGCTGGCAAAGCGCAGACTGGCCTCGATCAACTCCTGTACAAACAAGCTCTCCTCAGCTTCGTCTGACAGTGTCTGTCGCAGCGACTGTTCGAGCCACTGCCCTAATTCTGTCTCCAGTTCCTGCATCACCTGTTTTTCTTGTTTTAGCAGTCGTTCACGCTGCTTCTCCCGCTGTTCCAACTCGTCTTGCCATTTTTTGGCCTTCTGCTGCAGCTTTGCTCGTTTGGTATATTGGGTGCGCATTTCCATTTGCAGCGTTTCGATCTTCTCCTTGAGCGAGCGGATTTCCGCTTCTACGAGTGGCCTGGTATCTCTCGCCTCTTGCTTCTCTTCCACTACCCGTTTGCCGTGCTGCAGCGTGTAGCCAACCAACCGCAAGCGCTCGATCTGGTTTTCCGTCAAGTGTTGGCTTACCATTGTTCCCGTATCATCTGCTTGGCCTGTCTTTGACTGGATGCCAGTCAGCATGGGTGCCGCTTCCTGCTCACGTCGTTTCGTTTCCGCTGCATAAGTCTCTGACAGCCACATCAGTGCCTTGATCGCCGTTTTAAACGCGGCACTTTCATGGCCAATCGTTCGCGGGTGAATCATTTGGTAAAAGTACTGCTTCATGAGGCTGCGGACGATCCAGCGATGAAACGGTGTCGCCTCCGCTGTCTCATCGATCTGCGGCTTTTCCAGGTAGAAACAAAGAAAAAAATCAGCAAGCAATTCGCGCTCAAACCAGGCAGCCCGCAGCTTCGCTTCTTCCATCCATTCGCGGGCTACCCTGGACGAACGGAAGTAAGCGTCAAAGACGTACCGGTCGACACGATTGCAGCGGATCATCATCAATCTGCCTCCTGATGTTTTACAGCGTGTAGTCGTACTCCACACCGGGAATCTCCCGATCGAAGATGGTACGGTAAATGCCCTGCAGCATCTGCAGCAATCGTTCCCCTTCGATTCGCAGGTGACTGTATTTGACGGCATACTTCTGCAGGTTGTGGATCAGAAAGTTTTTGCCCAGGATATAGCCAGTGATATCTTGCTCCGCTTGCTGCCATTGCTGCAGCTGGGTACGAAGGGCGCGCGCTGCTTCCTCTACTTCAGCGCGACACTGCTCCAGCATACTTCGGTACCGCTCCGTCGCCTCTTGGCCAAGTTTGGCGCCAACTTCCTTTTTAAACTGAAAGGCGTGCAGTTCACTTTCCTGCTCGATCCAGCGCTGGGTCACCTGCTCATATCGGTCAAGCGGCAATTCGTTCCTCACCTCAGCTTTTAATGCTTCCGTGAAGTGGCGGTCAAACAGCTCGTGCAGGATCGCCCCGTCTTCCGGATCGTCCCACAACATGTGGGGCGTATATACCGTATCCCAGATCGAGACGGTTTCGCGCCCATTTAATACAGCGGACGTCTTCCAGATCGAACCGATCTTGCGCCAGCGCCTATCGGAGAGATCGTATTCTTTTTCCTCCATGTCTTGCTTCAGACGATACAGCAGATAGATCAATGCTTCAGGAATGGTCACCTGTACTGTCCGTTGCTGAACATGTTTCAAGTCTTCAGGTGAGAACAGCACAGGGAGCGGTTCTGTCGGCAACTGAAACATCGACTCATAACTGGAAGCGTGCTTCAAGTAGGTCACTTGGTAGCGAATCAGAAAGCGGTCGTATAACGCCGCCAACTGCTCATTCTCATCCGGCAATTCATTGGAAGCAGCGATCAGAAAGAACAGCGGCACCGCTTCTTTTTCTCGTCCGTTAAAGAAAACACGCTCGTTGAGAATAGACAACAGCGAGTTTAAAATCGCACTGTTTGCTTTAAAAATCTCGTCCAGAAAGGCGAATTCGGCCGTGGGCAAGTACCCTTCCGTTTTTCGCACATACTGATCCTGCTTCAACTGTGTCAACGACACGGGACCGAAGATCTCATCAGGTGTCGTAAATCGGGTCAACAGGTACTCGAACCAATGTTCCGTACCAAACATTTGGGACAAGGCGCGAGCCAACTGTGATTTGGCTGTTCCAGGCGGTCCGATCAGAAGGGCGTTTTCTCCGCCCATGATCCCCAGAAAAAGCAAGCGGATCAATTCGCCACGCTCCAAAAAGCGTTGTTCCAACAATTGGATAGCTCTCTCAATGTTTCCCTGCAGCGTCGTAGGATTGGCATTCATCGAAGTGGCGCGAAGCGCTTCCCTCCCGTTCCGTAAAGATCGGTTGAATGGATGATTTCGCTTCCTATACTGACACAATCCAAGCAAAAATGCCAGCTTGTCACTTATGCAGACTGCTTGATTCGTCCAGAATGATACCAAATGATGACAATCGAAAGGAGGTTGCCGCATGCCCGATTTTCGATTATCTACAGAAGAATACGATCGCTTGATGGAGCGAATCTACCAGATACTGAATCGGACCGAACAGTTGGATCATGTCACTCACCATATGATGTGGGATGTGTGGCGGTTGCTGTATTACAGCAATACAAACCGGTCGGACCCGTCGGCGTCCACCCAATAAAAACGAATCACGATCCATGTGGACGGCAGTAGTTGGGCTGCTTTCACTCTTGCTCTCTCCTCCGCATAGTCTTTAAGCAAAAGAGCAGTACCTGCTCTATGGACAAAGGAGGAATTCGCATGGGTGTTGAGCTTGTCCTGCTGCACGCCGTTTATGTGCTTTTTGTCCTCCTCATCATCGGTATGATGATTGCGAGACGAGACACGAGTCTGATCTGTGTAATCGGCATCGCCTTGCTCGGTCTTACCGCGACCGGATCACTTGTTTCCTCTGTTGGCGGTATCTTTGGCAGTTTTATTTACGCGATTACCGAATTGCTGCCTACTATCTTGGTGATTTGCATCATCGTGGCGATGAGTCACGTGCTGACGGAAACAGGAGTGAACCAAACGATGATCCAACCGATGACCCGGTTGATCCGCTCCCCTGGTCTCGCCTACTGGATCATCGGACTCGTGATGATGGTCATCTCCTGGTTCTTCTGGCCGTCCCCTGCGGTCGCTCTGATCGGTGCCGTTATGCTGCCGGTCGCCCTTCGCGTCGGACTGCCCGCACTCGGGGTGGCGATGGCGATGAACTTGTTCGGTCACGGAATTGCCCTCTCCGGAGACTACATGATTCAGGGCGCTCCTACGCTGACTGCCAAAGCAGCCGGAATTCCAGTCAGTGATGTGATGAGTGCCAGTGTACCCCTTGTCATCGTGATGGGTGTGGTAACGACGGTAACAGCGTTCTGGCTGCTTACACGAGACATGAAAAAAGGCAAACTAATCCCGGCAATCAACGATGAGTCCGTTTCTCTTTCCCCTCAACCTGTATCCGATGGCCCTGCCACTCCTCTCTCCTCTTCAGCACGCAGAGTATTGGCCCTGCTCGTCCCGATCCTGTTTTTGCTAGACGTCGCAGCCATGTTCGCACTGGACTTGCGGGGAGGAGATGCGACAGCACTGGTTGGAGGTACGGCTTTGATCATTCTTCTTGTGTCTGCGATGATGGCGCACAAGTCAGCCGGTTTGGAGAAAACGACCAGTTATCTCATTCAGGGATTCCAGTTTGGTTTTAAAGTGTTTGGACCGGTCATTCCGATCGCTGCCTTTTTTTACATGGGTGACAGCGGCTTTGTCAAGGTATTTGGCGAAGTTCTGCCGGATGGATCGCAAGGAATTGTAAATGATCTTGGTATCGCGCTGGCTCACTCAATCCCGCTCAATCACGAAATCGCGGCGATTACATTGACGATCGTCGGTGTGATCACCGGTTTGGATGGCTCCGGATTTTCCGGTATTACCCTGGCAGGCTCAGTTGCCCAGTTGTTTGCTGCTGCATTAGGTACGGGGATTGACACGCTAACGGCATTGGGTCAGGTAGCAGCGATCTGGGTCGGTGGCGGTACTCTGATACCGTGGGCCTTGATCCCAGCTGCTGCCATATGCGGGGTTGATCCTTTCGAGTTGGCCCGGCGCAATCTGCTGCCGGTCGGGATTGGACTTGCGGTGACGACCATCGTCGCCATGTTCCTGCTGTAAGGAACACACAACGCTATCAAACTGATATCAATGATGGCTCCTCCCAGTAAGTGGTGAGGGGCGATTCTTCTTTTCCGACATTTCATTACTATCTCGTCCAGTCAAACATAAAATAGTACCAGAAGGATGAAAAGGAGAGAGTTGTGATGCAGGACTGGGGGAAAAGCATTCAAGTGGCTGCTACCTATATCGGAACGATCGTAGGTGCCGGTTTTGCCAGCGGCCAGGAAATCCTCGCCTTTTTCACCTCTTATGGTGTCTGGGGTACGGTAGGGATTGCCCTTACCACCGGGTTGTTCATGTGGTTAGGCTATAAGATGATGCGAATTGCCCGCGAGATCGGTTCCCCATCGTACGAATCGTTTAACAAAGCGATGTTTGGGCCCCTGTTCGGACGGGTAATCAATCTGATCGTCTTCATTACTCTGCTTGGCGTGACGACGGTGATGCTGGCCGGGTCGGGAGCTATTTACGAAGAACAGTTTAGGCTGCCTTATCTGATCGGCATTTTGGCAACCATTGGCCTCGGCATGATCGCACTGAATAAAGGATTGGACCGCTTGCTCGTGGTCAACTCGATCGTGGTCCCTTCGATGCTGCTATTTTCTTGTCTGATCCTCTTTTCCAGCCCAGCAACCTCTCCTGTCATGCCAGAGGAACTGCCGACACAGTACGGCTTTATCTGGGAGTCGATTCTCTATGTCTCGTTTAATCTGGCCATGGCCCAATCCGTATTAATTCCGATGGGGTATCAGATCAAGAATGTGCAGGTCTTAAAGAACGGGGCGATCATAGGTGGTCTCGGCCTCGGTTTCATGCTGATCGTGGCCCATATCGCGATGCTATCTCATTGGAACGATGTCCGCCTGATGGACATCCCGATGGCATTCATCACGGAGCAGTGGAATGACTATCTGGGTTTGTTCTTCATCATCGTACTCTATGCCGAGATCTTCACCACCCTGATCTCCAACGTCTACGGCATCACCGAGCAACTGCGGGAAATCTTTACGCTGGAAGAGAGAACGATTCATGTAACCTTGTTTACCGTCAGCTTCGCCTTCTGTCTGTTTGGCTACTCCCAACTACTGCTCTTTCTGTACCCGCTGTTCGGCTATCTCGGGTTGGCGACGCTTTTGCGGATCAGTGTGTACCGTCGCAGAGGAGGCGCGCATCCTGTCGGTCTTTAGGCAACGATCCATACAGCAATGAGCAATGCGCTTTTTCAGAGTGAGGCACCAACCACTTCCGATCCACCGAGTAACGGGCAAACCCGAAGCCAATGTGATCATATATCCTGCCCCGATACATGGAGTCCACGTTTTTTTCCACCATCCCGACTACCGACGGTTGATTTTCCAGGATCCCGTACCGCAGCAGGAACAGCAGATTGTGAATGATAAAAACAGCGACTACCATTGGAATAAAAATCCACCTAATAGGAAAAATAAAGATGATGATGGGATTTGATCAATCCGGAGGTTCGTCGATGGCAAGAAGAAAACAAAACCAATCGATCCGGAACGATTTTTTCGGAGATATTCAATCAGCCCTTGGATTTCCGCTGGATTTGGTCTGCCGGTCCTTGTTTGTCCAAGAGGAACAAACCGTGCAGTGCGTTTATCTGGAATCGATGGTCGATAAAAAAACGATTGATGATTACATTTTGAAATCGTTCACGAAAAATACGTTTGCCGAAGGGGAAGCGCCCCGTTCGACCGAGAGCGGTTTTTTGCACGTATTTTCTTTTTCCGATCCGTATGAAGAGTTGCGGGGACATGCCGTAAAAGCACTCCTTGCAGGTCATTGCGTGCTGACCGAATTTGCAAGGGAACGCGTTTGTCTCATCAACGTGACCAAACCCAGGCATCGCCCAATTGACGAACCGAAAGCGGAGTCGACTGTTCGTGGGCCACATGAAGGGTTTACGGAGAGCATTCTGACCAATGTGGGGCTTGTCCGCAAAAGAATCCGCAATCCGTTTCTCCGGTTTGAAAAGATGTACATTGGCAGTCAAACCGGGACGACTTTGCTTATGGTGTACATGGAGAACCTCGCCCCGGATTCGCTGGTTCGGGAAGTGCGAGACCGGCTGTCGGCCATCCGGACCGACAGCGTGCTGGAAAGCACTTATGTGGAGGAATTTATCCAGGACCGGATTACCTCTCCTTTTCCAACGTTGACCAACAGCGAGCGCCCCGATATGGTAGCTGCCCAGTTGCTGGATGGTAAAGTGGCCGTGATGGTGGACGGGACGCCCAGCGTCCTGCTTGCCCCTATGACGTTTTTTGAGTTTTTCAGTTCCCCCGAAGATTATTATCAACGGGCGGATATCGCCACCTTTGTTCGCTGGATTCGGCTGATCTCTTTTATTATGTCCGTGTTCATTCCTTCCTTGTATGTCGCGGCCACGTCGTTTCATCAGGAACTGATCCCGACCCAGTTGCTGATCAGTTTATCCGCCCAGCGGGAAGGGGTTCCCTACCCCGCTTTATTCGAAGTGTTGATTATGGAAGTCTTGTTTGAAATCATTCGGGAAGCGGGGCTGCGTATGCCCCGGGCGGTCGGACAGGCACTTTCGATCGTGGGGGCAATTGTGTTGGGTCAGGCGGCGGTGGAAGCCGGTCTTGTATCCGCCGCGATTGTCATTGTCGTTGCCGTTACCGGCATCGCCAATTTTGTCGTTCCGGTTTACAGCTTCGGCATGTCCCAACGTCTGCTTCGCTTTTCATTCCTGCTGTTGGCCGGTTTTATGGGGTTATTCGGCATTCTGTGCGGCGCTCTCTTTCTGGTCGCCCATCTGGTGTCGCTCAAGTCATTTGGCGTTCCGTACATGACCCCCGCCGCGCCGTTCAAAGGAGCCGGCTGGAAAGATGTGCTGGTGCGGCTGCCCCGGCCCTGGCTGTATCCGAACCGTCTGCCCGGATATATTCGGAACCTGAAAAGAAAAAGGTAACTTGGAGGAGCACACATGGCCTACCGGTATGCAGCGGGCCTGTTCATCCTGATGATGTTTACCACTCTGCTTACGGCTTGCTGGGACAAGACGGAGATGAACGAACTGGCGCTGGTCAGCATGGTGGGGGTGGACAGCGATCCGGACAGCGGCAAAAAAAAGGTGTATTACCAAATCATCAACCCGTTAAGCGGCACTTCCGCCAGAGGAACGCCGGGAGGCGAACAAGCCCCCGTCTACACCTACGAAATCAGCGGATCGTCTTTTGGGGAAATCAAATCAACCGTCTACCAATTGCTGCCCCGCAAATTATTCGTCGCCCATTATGAAGTGTTGCTCGTTTCCCAGCGGGTCGCCAGACAAGGCATCCGCGATATTGTCAACTTTATCGAAATGCAACCCAACGGCCGCTCGTCGGTCCCGATGCTGATCGTCGACGGACCGATATCTCAGGTCATGAAAACATTTACTCCCCTGGAGCGGGTGCCGTCTGACGCGATCGATTCCAGGCTCAAACTGCTGATCCGCAATTCGCTCCTGGTGGGAAAACATATCAAGGTCAATGATGTCATTGAACGGATGGAAAAGTCGGATACGATCGTATTGCCGTTGATCGCCGGAATGAAGGAGTCACCTTCTTCCAACAGCGGGGAAACGTCGGCGGATATCGACGCCAATCAAAACAACTTTATCGTCGGAGGCGGGGCGGTTTTCCGGGATTACCGCATGGCGGGCAAACTGAATGATGCACAACTGGTCTGGTATCATTTGCTGAATGGCGATCGAGGTCGCCACGTGCGGCGGTTTCAGGTGGAGGGAAAACAGGTATCCGTAGAATTGAGACTGGTTCGCATAAAACGTGAGGTCTTTTGGAAATCCGACCAACCTGTCCTCCAGATCCGCCTGGACCTCGAACTGTCCACCGCCTTGGCAAGCGAGTTCATCCCGCATTCCCGGAATGAGGTGGAGAGGCTTGAGAACAGACTGGATCAAATCATAGCAGACGAGTCGCTCGCCTTTTATCAAATGACACGGGAGCGGGGCTGGGATCTGCTAAGAATCAGGGACTTGTTGCGTAAACAGACGCCAAATCATCCGGACATCGACAGGGCGGCGAAAAACGCGGAAGTCATGATTCATGTAAACACCCGGCTGTTGAGAACGGTCAGCATAAGTCAACCTTATTAAGGAACAGGATGAGGCCAATGATTTCCCGCTTCCAGTTTTATCTGCTGACGATCAACTATATACTCGGAACCACCCTTTTCGTGCTGATCCAACGGCTGGTCACACAGGCGGGACAGGATGCCTGGCTCATGCCCATGTGGGCAGGAAGTTTTGGCTTACTCGTCGGTCTGTTCTGGATCTTGCTTTTCCGATATTACCCGGGCAAAAGTCTGGTGCAAATCCCGATGGATGCGTGGGGACGTCCTCTGGGAATATTTGTTGCCGTCCTGTACTTTCTTTTCTTCTGTAATCTGGCCGGATGGGTCCTGCGAAATTTAAGCGATTTTATGAATGCAACCCTCATGCCGGAGACGCCGAAAAGCATGCTTCATGTCATGTTTCTGCTTGTCGCCTGCTATTCGGTCGCTCACGGAGCGGAAACGATCGGACGATTGAATCAGGTCATCACTCCGTTTTTGTTCTTCCCGTTCTGGCTTGTTCTGTTGCTGGCGACGGTGAATTGGGATTGGGAAAGACTTCAGCCCGTATTCCATTCCGACCTGGGCGCCATCCTGCAATACCACTCCTTTATTGGTTTTCCGTATATGGAAACCATTGCGCTCACGATGTTGTTCCCGCTGGTCAAACAGGGGGCAGGCCGCCCCATTTTGCTTGGTATGTTGACCGCTTCCGTTTCGCTCAGCTTGACCATGTTTATGATTATCGGTTTATTGGGTGTGGAAAGGGCTTCCCGGCTTACTTTTCCGGTGTATACGGTCGTGCAGGAAGTTTCGATCGGCGAGGCGATCATCAACATCCATTCCATCATCTCCGTCATTTTGCTGATACTGATTTTCATCAAGCTGCTGGTACTGATCTACGGGGCTTACGAAACGCTGCGTCAAGTATTTCGTCCCAAAACCCGCTGGCCTCACTTTCTGGGTTTGACGATTTTGTTGTCGGCCACCGCCCTGTCCATCTATGAAAACCCGATCCAAAACGGGGAATGGAATGTAAAATATACATTCATATACGACAGTTTCTTTGTTCTGCTGATCCCCTTTTTGTTGCTGGT
The DNA here is from genome assembly GCF_020923435.1 of Brevibacillus humidisoli. Taxonomy (NCBI): domain Bacteria; kingdom Bacillati; phylum Bacillota; class Bacilli; order Caryophanales; family Paenibacillaceae; genus Brevibacillus; species Brevibacillus humidisoli. The sequence continues at coordinate 1,887,349 of NZ_CP087263.1, forward strand.
GACAACATGGGCCAAACGCAGGTTCGAGAAACGAATCAAAAGGAGGATGAATTGAACATGTTGATGCTTCACATCCTGCTGGCGCCTTTGATAGGTATCCCGGTTTTGGGATTGCTTCGTAAGAAACTTTACCGGGATGCGGCAGTTTTTGGGGCTGTATCTGTTATCGGATACGGATTATGGGTTTGTGTCGTCAATCAGCGTCCTTTTATCATTACGATTTTTATTGCGAGAATGATTGAGATGTTAAAATCCATTACAACTGTGATGATATAAACGTAGAATGGGGATGATGCGTGTTGGAGCTGATACGGTGACCTCTCCTCGGCTAATCGATTGGGTTTAATGCTTGTTGCCATGGAGCACCTGTCTGGTTCCTGTCATCGCAGCGAGTCGGATAACCTCAGTCGATGCAAGCGAATGGCATCATGATAATTTGGAGATGCAAACGTTCCATTTTCTATGTCCCTGGCGAGGATTTTATGCGCGATTGCTACTTGGCGCATGGGCGCTTCGGGTTCTTCCTCTCCCCCGAAAAGCGTAGTGCTTGTATTCCGCGATGTTAGCAAGAATGTATACTGCTACCGGCGTAGAACAAGGCCAACAACAGAAGTAGGAGCAATGGAAAACGTTGCTTCAGCTTGCCTCCCTGGGTATGGGAATTACCCTGACCTCCAAAAGGATTGCGGAGCAGTTCAAGGCTACAGATTATTTCGAACTGCCCCCAACGTATCGATATGTCGAGAAATATTTGGTGACACGACTGCATTATGAGCTCTCACCACTGGAAAAGCAGTTCGTCGAAACAAGCCAACGTTCCTTTGCCTAACTGCTCCTCTCCGTAAATGCTCAGCTCTGTGAAGGCGCGATACAGAATTGCTGTGTGATTTTCTGTTTTATCTCGTTGACAGGGTAATCATCAGGAAAAGTCGATATCATCAGCATCGCCCCATGCAGAGTGGAGGAAAAATAGAGAGAGCGCAAACGCCAATCGCTCACCCCCAGTTTGGCGAACATCTCGCACTGCACTTCAAGCCGTGCGTATATTTTCTTTCGTTGCTTCACGAATACGATCATTCTCTTCCCGGGTACGAGGCTTTTTACTAGTAGAAACGGTAACGATAAAAGGCAGTCTGCCATCGGATGGGCATACTGCCTTCTTACTTGTTGGCTGCCTGCCTCTTGACCGTACCCTGAGGGAACAGGGTAAGCTTTTAGCATAGGTGTATCACTTCATTGAGAAAGGAAGGATTTTCTTATGCTGATGGGAGAGATCGCAAAGCGTACTGGCTTGACCAAGAAGGCGATCTGCTATTATATCGAGCAAGGCCTTCTCCATCCTGTCGGTGAAACAGAGAGCGGTTATCGGCATTTTACCACCGAAGAACTACAGAGGTTATTGATGATTAGAGAGCTGCGGGAGCTGGAGCGGTTTAAGCTGCCTGCAGAGATGGAAGGGTTATTTGACCTCTTGTCCGACAGCACCATCGAGGAGTTGATCGAACAAAACCGCAAACAGGCCTTGGAGTTGCTCGCCGCTTCGCCGGAAAAGCTGGCCGCGATCGCTGACCGTCTCCGCGAGCACTTGCACAGTCAACCCAACACCCTCTCCCAGCTCGCCTCTATGATGCGGGACAGCAAGCGTGTTCTCTCCCAAGCCGGGTATTACGAAGAGATTCCCCCTTTGATGAAGCGGATCAGCCCCCTCTATGCCGAATACGTAAACAGACTGGAACAACTGCAGGAGCGGTTGCCGGTTCAATTAGGGGAACAGGGCTATCACCTCCTCTAACCGCAAGTGATTTTAGCATCGCATCATGCGTTAAAATGATCACGCAGCATGGGAGTGATTTCCCGCATGGGAGTTGAAATCGAACCAGGAAATGGTGCGATCGATGGCGTACCGGTAACCGTTGATTACGATGGCAGAGGGCAAGATCGGGTTCTATTCATGAAGGAACTGCGATAGGTGGGATGAGGCTTGTGTGAGAAAAATCACACCATTTTCCAGTGCATTCTGTTATCTTTGAATTGAAATCATGTATCTTTCTTGAAATCAAGCTGGGAACAGAATGGGGTCGAACGAGATGGCAAAACCGAAATATAGTGTGGTTAAGAAAATGGTATGGGGCATTACCGGGGTTTCCGTTATCACCTATGGGACGAGTGCGTTTTGTATCTTTACGTTGCAAGATGTGTTGAACCCCTACATCCCTGAGTGGCTCTTCATCTGGATCACACTTGCATTGGGTGTTTTCTGGACTGGTTTCTTGGGATGGCTTGCGGCCAGATGGTTCGTCCGACCGCTGCTGCAACTGACAGAAGCGGCCAACAGCGCCTCCGCGGGAAACTTGCGTGTTGAGATCATTCCGCATCAATCGGATGATGAACTGCGAGCACTCGGTCTATCATTTGCTCAGATGATCCAAAATCTAAGAAAAATGATTGATGGCATTTCAACCAACTTCATGGCAACCGATGTCCATGTGGATGAATTAAGAACAGTGATTGGACAAGCTGCCTCTCACGTGGAATCGATCACTGCGACGATTGAAGATATCGCACAAGGAGCTGAGCAGCAATCGAAGTCTTCAGAAGCGATGTACGCTTCCGTCGAGCATATGACGAAGATCACGGATGAAATCAATGAAAAAGCTAGTACGGCACGAAATGTGACAAGTCAAATGGTGGCAACGATTGAGGATCACACCAGCGTGATCCAATCATTAGTGGACGGCATGCAAAAACTGGCCGCCTCCAGCCAAGAATCGATTGAGGTCGTCCGGTGTTTGGAACGAAACGCACAAGAAATAAGCGAAATATCCGGAGTTGTCGGTGAACTTGCCAACCAGACCCACTTGCTGGCTCTTAATGCTTCCATTGAAGCAGCGAGAGCCGGCGAATACGGAAAAGGCTTTGCGGTTGTGGCAGAAGAAGTGAAAAAACTGGCCGGACAAAGTTCTCAGGCTGTTCATGATATCAATCAACTGATCAGTCAAATTCAGTCCGAAGTAAGCAACACCGTACAGAAAATAGCGGAGCAAAGTGATGTGGCCAAGCAGGAATCGGCCCACGGTGAAACGGCTGCTGTGGCCCTCCAACAGATCGCGGGAGAAGCCGAGAAAGTGGCGCAAACCGTGAATCATATCGCTTCCATGGTCTCCTACCAAGCGGATCAAGTACAGAGCGCCTTTCACGAAGCGCGTGACGTAGCTGACATTGCCTCCAAAATATGTCTGGGTGCAAAAGGCGTGTTCGCTTCCACCCAGGAACAAACAGCCGTGATGGAAGAAATCGCAGCATCGTCAGAGATCTTGCGAGAGCAGTCCAAAACATTAAAGCAGCAAATCGAGTATTTCCATGTGTAAGACAGCCGGTATCCGCCCCTAACCATTCGCCTTGGCAAGAAAGCGCAGCATGCGGCTGATTAGCGGTGGAACGACCGAACCTTGGCCTGTGGGACCTCTTCCCGTTCCCGTAACGGTTGGACAACAAGGGCAGCATGAAAAACACCTGTTTGAATGGCTGTTCGACCAATGCTTCATGCCATGCAAACAGGTGTTGAAACGTCCAGGCAACTGGTTACTGATAGGCTGTTGACACGGTTACCAGCTTGTCTGCCTGTCCTGAAGAACCAAACTCTCTCATTTTTTGTTTTACAGTGTCTTGGATCGCTTCTCTGGCCGCTCCCAGGTAGGTGCGTGGATCATACAGCTTCGGTTGTTCCGCCAGTACCTGCCAAATGGCCCTGGTGGCGGAGATTTGATTTTCTGTATTAACGTTGATCTTGGCCGTGCCCAAAGCGATCGCACGCTGAATATCCGGAAGCGGAATTCCGGTACCGCCGTGCAGCACGAGCGGCACTCCTGTTAAGCGCCGAATCTCCTCCATCTGAGCAAATCCAAGCCTGGGCTCCCCCTTGTATGGTCCATGGACCGATCCGAGGGCTGGTGCGAGACAATCAACCCCTGTCTCGCGCACCAGACGCGCACACTCTTCCGGGATTGCGTACATCGCATCCGCTTCAGCTACGATGATGTCATATTCTTGTCCCCCGATTCTGCCCAGTTCTGCTTCCACGGAAACGCCGAGCGCATGGGCAAACTCAAGGTTATTCAGGTTGAAATGACCCACGGCATACGTTTCGGCAAGGGCGTGTCCAAGGATTTCTTTCATGGAAACCAATGCCATGTATCGCCACTCTCCTTTCCCACGAAATTACGATGTGTAGCTATAAGGGAAGAGAGAGCACCAAGCTGATGCAAACCTGGTACTCTCTGCTCAATTACCAGCGGGCTGTCACCATCTTTTTGCGTGTGTAGAACTCTACGCCATCCGGTCCGTTGGCGTGGAGATCGCCGTAAAAGGAGTTTTTCCATCCCGAGAACGGGAAGAAGGCCATCGGTGCGGGCACACCTAGGTTTACTCCCAACATGCCGGCATCGATTTCTTCCCTGAATTGACGTACGTTGCTGCCATCTTTGGTATAGATGCAAGCGCCGTTGGCAAAGGGTGACTGGTTGGTTACCTCTATTGCTTCATCCAGCGAATGGACACGCACGATCGATAAGACAGGTGCAAAAATTTCCTCCTTCCAGATCGTCATATCCGGGGTGACCTGATCGAAAATCGTGGGCCCGACAAAATAACCTTGTCGGTCAGCCGCTGCCTCTTTACGTCCATCGCGGATCAACAGCGCTCCCTCTTGGTCCCCGATTTCGATATATTTTACGGTTCTTTCTTTATGTGAATCGCGAATCACCGGTCCAAGAAACACCCCTTCATCCAACCCGTTTCCGATCGTAATCTGGTCGGCGGCTTGAACCAATTTTTCGATCAGGGGTTCAGCAATCTCTCCAACCGGTACCACAACAGATGCTGCCATACATCTCTCACCGGCTGAACCATAGGCGGCATTGATGATCTCCTTGACTGCCAAATCCAGGTCTGCGTCCGGCATCACAATCGAATGGTTCTTCGCCCCGGCCAATGCTTGAACACGTTTCCCTCGTGCGGCACCGGTACGATACACATACTCGGCAACCGGTTGTGAGCCGACAAAAGAGATCGCTTTGACCCCAGGGTGTTCCAGCAATCCGTTTACCACATCATGAGCGCCATGAACGATGTTGAGTACTCCATCCGGAAGTCCAGCCTCCTGAAATAATGCTGCCAGACGGTTCGCCAATAAGGGGGTGCGCTCGGACGGCTTTAACACAAAGGTGTTTCCGCAAGCGATGGCGAGCGGGAACATCCAGCACGGAACCATCATCGGGAAGTTGAATGGCGTAATTCCTCCGACCACGCCAACCGGATAACGGTACATCCCGGATTCAATATTCGTGGCAATATCGGGAAGCTGCCTGCCCATCAGTAGCGTTGGAGCACCTGCTGCAAACTCTACGCATTCAATCCCGCGCTGTACTTCGCCGTATGCCTCTCCGTAGCTTTTGCCGTTCTCCAAGGTTACCAGGCGAGCCAGCTCTTCCCAATGTTCAACCAATAGTTGTTGGTATTTAAACAGGATGCGCGCTCTCCGCGGAACAGCCGTTTTCCTCCAGCTTTTAAACGCTTCCTTTGCCGCTTCCACCGCCCGATCCAAATCTTCTCGGTTGGAGATCGATACATGGGCCAGCACCTCTCCCGTTGCGGGATTTGGTACGGCTTCGATTTTGTCGGAAGTGGACACCATCCATTGGCCGCCGATAAAGTTTTTTACTGTTTGCCCTTTCGTGTCTGTAGACATGTCTCTCTCCCCCTCTATTTTCCTATTTCATGACCCATTTTCTACTTTTGCACATCGCCATATAATCGTCGATTTGCTGTGCTGTTGGCATCGCATCTGAGCAACTGTGACTGGAAATGACGATAGAAGCGGCGGCTGCACCGTACTCCATGGCTTTTGGGATCTCCCACCCGTTCATCAGTCCGTATATAAACCCTGCAGCGTAGGAGTCCCCGGCGCCAAATGTTTTGATCACATTGGCCGGAAAGGTAGTTCCCCTATAGGCTTCTCCCTCTTTCGTGTAGGCAATGGAGCCATCTTTGCCGTGTTTGATCACGACAATCCTGGCGCAGTGGTCAAACCATTTGTTCGCTGTATAGCGATCATCGTGATTTCCATTTTGTTCGAAGCATTCCATCAGATCAAACTCTTCACGGGTTCCAATAATGACATCGCATTTCTCAGCCGCCAGATTGTAGTAAACCGCCGTCTCCTCTGGCGAAGTCCACGTATAGGGCCGGTAGTCGATGTCAAAGAAGACGACTACCTTGTGTTTTCTGGCATAATTCAGAGCCAGAAATACGGCTTCACGGGATGGGCTGTGAGCCAATGCTGTGCCTGAAATCAAAAGCGCCTTTGCTTTTTGGATGTAGGCCTCGCTAACATCTTTTGGTTCCAGCTTCAAGTCGGCTACATTATCGCGGTACATGAGAATACTGCAATCGGTCGGACTTTTGATTTCTGTGAAAGCAAGTCCTGTAACACTTCCCGTCCGATCCGTGATGACGCAGGAGGTGTCGATTTGGTTCTGATGCAGGTAGCGGACGATAAACCGCCCCATCTGATCATCAGCCACGCGGCCAATAAACCCTGTCTTCATCCCTAATCTGGACAGCCCAATCGCAATATTGGCCGGTGAGCCCCCCACATATTTCGTGAAGGTGACCGTTTCTTCCATCGGGCGATTGATCTCATTGGCGTTTAGATCGATACACAGGCGTCCCATCGCGATAAAATCGAGCGGTTTTTCGCCGTCAAACGTTACGTGATTCATCCGCTTTCCCTCCTTTCACACTACTTTGCCGCCAGTTTACTGGTCATCACCCACTCGTGATCCGGATCGTTCTGAAACTTCCAGGTACGGACCGGGCCCGCCATCACGTTCAAGTAGTAGACTTCGTAACCAGGTGGAGCGGAAACAGGATGGTAACCCTTGGGCACCAATACCGTATCGCCGTTCTGGACGATCAGCGTTTCATCCAGAGAACGATCGTCCGTGTAGACTCGTTGTACGGCAAATCCGTGACCGGGATTTACTTTGTGATAATACGTCTCTTCCAGATAGGATTCATCAGGCAGGTTGTCTTGATCGTGTTTGTGCGGAGGATAACTGGACCAGTTTCCTTCCGGCGTGAACACTTCTACTACCAGCAAGCTGTCCGCCGGTTTTTGTTCGGGAAGGATGTTGTGAATCTGTCTTTCGATGTTTCCAGCTCCCCTGATCTCGACACCTACGTCTGCAGGAGCAAGTAGCCGGGCAGGGTATGTTCCCTTGCCCGGCGCGCGGCATACGGCCAATTCCAGATCCGTAACCGCCTCTATTGAAAACGAATCTCCGGCAGGTACATAAGCGGAATAGGGGGGAATCTTTTCGAACACATTCATCCGCTGTCCGATGTTCTCCCATCTTTCTCGGTTGGTAGAGAGATGAGCGATTCCCGCCAGGAGAACAAGGCAGACCTCCTGATCAGCCGTTTCCTTTTTCAAGACTTGCCCTGGCTTCAGCGTGTAGACTTCAAAGCCGATATACTGCCACCCGGCGGATTTCGGGGTAATCGTCAACACGTTGCCTTCGTGATTGGGTCTTAGGCTGGGGACAATCAATCTGGACATGCTTCTCCACCCTTTCCTATCCTTGACACATCGCTTTTACGGAGACGACGGTCGCGTCCAGGTACTCCTTTGCCAGTTTGGCGTACGTGTATGGATGAGCAACCGCGGGATCTTGTTCGGCTTCCACAATGACCCAGCCATCGTAGTTTCGCTGGACAAGTTCCCGAAATATGGGCGCAAAGTCAATGCAGCCATCTCCTGGAACGGTAAACATCCCTTTTAGCACCGCCGTGCGAAAATCGATCTGCTCCCTTCTGACCGTCTCCAAAATGTCACGGCGGACATCTTTTACATGGACGTAGCTGATCCGTTCATAATATTTCTGCAGAAGTTCCAGCGGATCATACCCGCCATACAGCGCATGGCCTGTATCGTACAAGAGATGGACCAGCTCGGGGTCCGTTGACGCCAGCAAGCGATCGATTTCGTCTACTGTCTCTACCGCTGTGCCAGCGTGGGGATGGTAGACAAGCTGCATCCCTGCTGCTTGGGCGAGTGTAGCCGCACGATGAAGTCCGTTCACCAGGTTTTTCCACTCTTCATCCGTAAATCTTTTGACATCTTTTGTTCCGGGAGGGCGACGTGGATCCCAATGCATGGAACCACCCATTTCACATACGATCACATGTTCACAACCCATTTCCTTCAGATATTTCACCCAATTGCCGAAGGAGTGGAGCTCCTCATCCAGTCGATCTGCATCCGTAAACAAAGTCCCAACGAATTTGCTTGCCAACTGAATGCCGTACTCCGCCAATTTTTCCTTCAGAGCGGGGGGATCTTGCATGAACAAGCGCCCCATCTCGGTTGAGATGTACCCCAATGAGGCCATCTCAGACAAGACCTGGTCTTGCGAATAGTGATCGCCGAGACCAGAAATATCATCGTTTACCCAACTGATCGGAGCGATCCCGATCCGGAAGTGGTTCCTGGTCGTTTGCTCCACTGCCATCGTTTCCACCTCTTCAAACTAGTATTTTTTTGCCTTTTTCAGATGGCTTTCTTTTTCCAGATAGGCGGCATTGACCTTGGGATTTTGCGAAGTGCCTGCTATCCCAACATGCCACCACGATTCATACCCAATGGTCATCGTCTTCGGGAGTACTTTTATATCGATCAGCGTAGAGACGGTTTGCTTTTTGGCATCTTCAAGGGCTTCTTCCAGTTCTTTCAGCGTTTGCACCGAGTAAGTCTGGATGCCGTATCCGGCTGCGCTTTGCGCAAAATCAATCTTGATGAACGGGCCGTCCAGCCGACCGGTATCGGGATTGCGGTAGCGGAATTCCGTGGCAAAGCTGCCCGTCCCATTATCCATTTGCAAGTTGTTGATGCATCCGAAGGAGGCGTTATCAAACAACAATACATTGATTTTTAGGCCTTCCTGGATGCTGGTGATCAATTCGGAATGCAGCATGAGATAGCTGCCATCCCCCACCAAGGCGTATATTTCTTTGTCTGGTTCAGCCATTTTGACGCCAAGCGCTCCAGATATCTCATAACCCATGCAGGAATAGCCGTATTCCATGTGGTAGGTATTGGGGCGACGAGACTTCCACATTCTTTGCAAGTCGCCGGGCAGGCTGCCAGCAGCCCCGATAATGATTGCATCTTCAGGGATGCGGCGATTGACCAACGCGATCACTTCTGTTTGGGTCAGACAGGATTGATAGGTGTCGATGAACTCCGGCAGTACTTCATCCAGATGACCCGCCACCTCGGGGGTAAATCCTTCAGGGCGATAACGCACCTGGTACAGGCGATTCAATTCCCTCTCCCATGCCGTCTTGGCCGATTGGATTTCTTCCGTATAGGCGGAACGGTATCCGATCCGCTCCAATTCCGACTCCAATGCCTCAAGGGCTCGTTTCGCGTCAGCTACGATCTTCACAGAATCCAACTTGGCAGCGTGGTACTCGGAAACATTGATCGTCAGGAACTCTACCTCCGGATGTTGGAACAATTGTTTGGAGCCAGTTGTAAAATCCGAGTACCTGGTCCCAACCCCGATCACCAGATCAGCTTCTCTGGCGATCAGATTGGCTGCCAGGTTACCGGTTACACCGACTCCACCCAGATTCCACGGATGATCGCTTTCAATCGCACTTTTTCCAGCTTGCGTTTCGGCATATGGGATGTTGAATTTCTCCGCGAACCGCTTTAATGTTGTGGCAGCTTCCGAGTATCGTACACCGCCGCCGCAGATGATCACAGGTTTTTTCTTCCTTTGCAGCAGTTCCACCGCATCTTGTATATCCGCTTCATTTGGCACACGCCGTTCGATCCGATGTACCCGTTTGCGGAAGAAATAGGCGGGGAAATCATAAACCTCACCTTGCACATCTTGAGGCAAGGCAATCGTTACCGCCCCCGTATCCGCCGGGTCAGTGAGGACACGCATCGCATGGATCATCGCTGTCATCAATTGTTCCGGTCGGTTGACTCGGTCCCAGTATTTGCTGACCGCCCGAAAGGCATCGTTCGTCGTGATCGTTGCATCATGGCAGCGTTCGATTTGCTGCAGGACAGGGTCAGGCTGTCTGGTGGCAAACGTGTCTCCAGGCAGCAGCAGGACAGGAATATTGTTGGCTGACGCGGTTGCTGCCGCCGTCACCATATTGGCTGCTCCCGGACCGACAGAAGAGGTGCAGGCCATGATTTGTTTGCGATGTTTTTGCTTGGCAAATGCAACCGCTGCTTGTGCCATGCCTTGCTCATTTCTCCCCTGGTACACCTGGAGATCTCCCGGGTTCTCTTCCAATGCCTGGCCCAATCCTAATACATTACCGTGGCCGAAGATGGTGAAAACGCCTTTGACAAACCTCTCTTCTTTCCCGTCAAACTCTACATACTGCTGATGTAAAAACCTCACCAACGCTTGCGCCGTGGTTAACCTGATCAGATTCATTCCGAACCTGTTCCACCTTTCCGTAAGGGGATACGCTTCACATGGACTGCCGAACAGTCCTGCTTGCCTCCTTCATCTTGTTTGCCTTGAAAAATGGCTGCGGATCACTCTCTCCGTCGTTTCTTTGCCCACTCGAATCGTTTTCTCCACATCCCATGCCCAGTACTCCGGTCGGAATAGCTCGATCGACGCCATTTCCCGGTAGCCGATCTTCTTGAGGGCGGCCAGGATGCCGTCCAGATCGATCGCTCCGGTGCCAGGCCATACCCTGTGATGATCCCGCAATGCGCCCGCAGGCAGATCTTCACAGTCGTCGATGTGGAAGACAAAGATTTTGCCGGGGTCCGCGCTCTGCAAATCTTGCAGACGCGAATTCATCGCATGAAAGTGGAAGCAGTCGAGCACCATTCCAACATTCTCCCGGTTTGCTTCGCGAACAATCTCATAGGCCTGCGCAAATGTATTGACTGAACAGGTGGGATAGCCGCAAAATTCCAACGCCAGTCTCATACGATAAGGTTCAGCTTCTGCTGCCAACTCATGCAGCACGCGAACCGTTTCTTCTCTAATCTCTGTTTTGGTTCGATCACCGATGTCAAAGGTGGGGACGACGACGATCGTTTTACAGTGGATGATGTCACCGATCTCCAACAAAAACTGGAAATCCTCCTTGATTTGCCGGTACCCCTCATCGTCTCTGAACGTGATGAACTCCAGGGCATTAAAGGCATAAGGCTTGATCCGGTTCTGGTCAAAGAAGTTTTTCAGATCTTGCACGGTATATCTGGTCAAGTAGTCCCTGAGCTTATCCAGCCTGATCTCAATGTAATCGTAGCCGTACGTCTCACACAGCGTCAGATCCTTTTCCAGCGTCGACTGCTTCATCGTCGTCGCCTGGTTGAAAGCAATTTTCATCTCAACTCTCCTGCCGTCTCCCCTAGGATTTTCTGTTTTTCCGGGCATCGATCAGCACCGCCGTGACAATGATCGCCCCTTTTAAGATTTGCTGCCAGTACGAGGATACGTTTAACAGATCAAGCCCGTTGTTCATGACCCCGATGATGAGCGCCCCTATAATCGTACCGCCAACGGTTCCAATCCCTCCGGTAAGGCTGGTACCGCCAATGACCGCGGCAGCAATCGCGTCCAATTCATACATCACACCTGCGGTAGGCTGGCCTGAAGCAATCCGCGAAGTCAGGATGATACCAGCAATCGAGGATAACAAACCGGCGTAACCGTAAATCAGGATCTTGTACTTTTCCACATTGACTCCAGCAATAATGGCAGCTTGTTCATTGCCACCGATCGCATAAACGTATTTGCCAAACTTGGTTTTGTTCAGCTGGAGATACGAAACAAAACCGACCAAGGCAAAGATGATAATCGGTACCGGTAGACCGAGGATCGCACCTTGACCGATGAACTGGAACGGCTCCGACAAGTTCCCGATCGGCCTACCGCCGCTGAACAGCAAAGCGGCACCTCTGGCAGCTGTCATCATGCCCAGGGTAACGACAAAAGGAGCAATTTTCCCTTTGGCAATAATCGTTCCATTAATCGCGCCCGTAAGCAGCCCTACACCCAGACCGATTGCAACAGCGAGCAAAACAGAACTGTCTGGCTGCGCAAAACTGGCTACGATCACTGAGACAAGCGCAATGACGGAACCCGAGGATAGATCGATTCCCGTCGTGATAATGACCATCGTGACCCCGATCGCCACAATGCCGATGACGGACATTTGCCTCACGATATTGAGCAAATTGCCGGTTGTAAAAAAGGTAGGTGAGAGAATAGCCATCAAAATGATTAAGGCGATCAGGATGAACAGCATTCCGTAGCGACTGAGAATATGCGATACGATCCCTTTCCAATCGCTTTTTTTGGATGCTTCGGACTTTTCATGGTCCTTTGCAAGTGTAACATCACCGTTCATCTTTACTTCCTCCTGACTGATTAAACTGGCACGAGCAGCTATGCGGTGGCCAACGCCATCACTTTTTCCTGTGTCGCCTCATCTCTGCTCAATTCCCCCGTCTTTCTGCCATCATGCATGACCAGGATTCTGTCGCTTATTCCTAAAATTTCAGGCAACTCGGAGGAGATCACCACGATTGCCTTCCCCTTTTTGGCCATTTCAAAGATCAGATTGTAGATTTCCGACTTTGCCCCGACGTCAATCCCTCTCGTCGGTTCGTCCAGGATCAAGATGTCCGGGTCGTGGAGCAACCATCTGGCGATCAGCGCCTTCTGCTGATTGCCGCCGCTTAAAAGTCTGACCGCTTGGTTCAGGCTCGGGGACTTGATCGACAGCTGATCCATCTGTTTTTTACAATCCGCGTCGATTCGCTTCTGATTGAGGAAGCCGCCCTTTGCATATTGGTCTATATTGACGGTAATCATGTTGTCTTGCACCGACAGGGGCAGAAACAAACCCGTTACTTTTCGATCTTCTGTGAGCAGCCCGATTCCATGTTTGATCGCATCGCGAGGGGAGCGGATGATCTTTTTTTCGCCTTTGATGTAGATCTCACCCGAATCGGGTGGCGTGATTCCAAATACGCTCTCCATCACTTCCGTACGTCCTGAACCCATCAAGCCGGCAACACCGACGATTTCCCCTTTTCTGACCTCAAAGCTGACGTTGGAAAACTTCCCTCTTTTGGTGAGCCCCTTCACCGACAAAGCCACATCTTTGATTTCAACTGCTTTTTTGTGGAATACCTGGTTGAGTTCCCGCTCCACCATCATTTGAATCAATTGTTCTTTTGTAAAGTTGCGGCTCGATCTTGTCCCGACGTACCTGCCATCTCGCAGAACGGTAAACTCGTCTGTAATTTGCGATAACTCATCCATCTTGTGTGTAATATAGATGATGGATACCCCTTGTTTTTTCAGGGAACGGATGATGGTAAAAAGGTGATTCACTTCTTTTTCGGTAATGGCCGACGTCGGTTCATCCATTATAATTAGTTTTGAATTATAAGAGATCGCCTTGGCTATCTCTACCATTTGGGTATTGGCTATGCTCAGATCGGCCATCCTGGCTTTCGGATCAATATCGATCTCCAGGCGTTCAAATAATTCTCTCGTATTGGCTTCCAGTTCCTTCGCCTTTACCCAGCCTGTCATGCCCCAGCTCGGTTCTCTTCCCAGAAAAATATTCTCGGCTACCGTCATGTATGGAACCGGACTTAGCTCCTGATGAATCATCGAGATCCCTTTATCAAGTGCCTGTTTAATCGTGGATAGCTTCAACTCTTCCCCATCGAAGATGACCGACCCCTGATCGGGCGTATAGATCCCGATCAAAATCTTCATCAACGTTGATTTCCCGGCGCCATTCTCACCCATCAAGGCATGAACCGTTCCCCGCTCTACTCGGAGATGAACGTCATCCAAGGCTTTTACTCCAGGAAATTGCTTGCTGATATGTTTCATTTCCAAGATGTAATCTCTACTCATGGTCATTCCCTCCTTTTCGACAGGATGGCTTTTGGGAAAGGACACCATTGCGGCGGAGTGTCCTTTCCCTTTTTGCATAACTCTTACGCCTCAGGCTTTAAAGCCTTATTGCCATTTCTTGATGTACTCTTCCACATTCTCTTTTGTTACCAGTTCATACGGTATCCAGTTGAACTGTTCTACCTGTTCCCCTTTCGCTGCTTTAATGGCCGTTTCCAGACCACCCTTTCCTTGTCCTGTGGCATTTTGGAACACGGTAACTTTTAATTGTCCGGATTTTACGTATTCGAGCGCATCTGGGGTTGCATCGATGCCTGCGACAATCACATGTTCCAGTTTTCCTGCTGCCTCCAAGGCCATAATCGCTCCGATTGCCATCTCATCGTTATTGGATACAACCGCATCGATCTGTTTGCCGGTTTGCAGCCAGTTCTCCATTAAGGCCATGCCTTTTGCCCGATCCCATTCACCAGTCCCCTCCAGAACAACCTGCATCTCCGGGTACTTGTCGATGATTTGTTTGTTTCCTTCCGTTCTCTTGATCTGCGCCTCATGTCCCATCTGACCGTTCATGATCACAATGTTTCCCTTTCCGTCCAGGAGTTTGGCCACTTCCTCCATCTGCATCAGCCCTGCCTTGATGGACTCCGATCCCACATAGGCAGTTGCCTTCTCAACACCTTCATACTGTCTGTTCACGACGACTATGGGAACGTTGGCAGCGTTTGCTTTCTCCACCATATTGGGAGCAGAGGTTGTGTCGACCGGCACCATCACGATGGCGTCCACTTGCTGCTGGATGAAGTTCTCGATTTGTGACAGCTGTTTGCTGGCGTCATTCATCGCATCGACGTAGATCACTTCTACATTTTCCTGGGTTGCTTCGTACTGCTTCATCCCATCCTGCAAGTAGCTCAACCACTTGTCGTCAAAGTCCGGTAGAGCTGCCCCAATGACAATCTTGTCGCTGTTTGCTGCACTGCCTTGCCCTTGCTGGCTTCCTTCCGCTGACGGCGCCGCACTTGGCTGGCTGCCACAACCTGCTGTCAATACCGCGATCATGAAAACCATCATGATGGAAAGCAAGTTCTTTTTCCTTTTCATAGGTCATCCCCCTCATCTCATTTGTTTTGGTTTCTGCCTGTTACCCGGATTAGGTTCTGGATGTTGCGTGTCCCACCTCCATGTGGACTGTTTCCCCCTTGTCAAAAGATGCTGTGGCAGCAATCGCGATCTCAAGGTTGATTTTGCCATCTATCTCAGTCACAATGGGGGTCTCTCTATTTGCTACACACTGGATGAAGTGATCCAGTTCCAGCCGGTAGGCATCTCGAAATCTGGTTTGAAAATCGGGAATAATCTCGTAGGTGCTTCCCCTGGCGGTAAGCAGCGTCACATCCTGGTTGCGCAGGGTTCCGATGAACAGGGACCCTTCCGTGCCAATGATCTCCGTGCGAATGTCATGGCCATAGGGAGAGTTTCGACTCGCTTCCATATCCCCCGCCGCACCGGAATCAAACTGTACATACGTGATCGCCTGATCCACATCGTGAAACTCTTCCATGAAGGGATGCAGCAACACGCTACCGTGGGCCGAGACGGAACTGATTTCGGCTCCCATCAGGTACCGCGCAATGTCGTAATCGTGAATCGAGACATCCAGGAACATGCGACCACTGTTCTTGATAAACTCGGCAGGCGGTGAACCATCATCCCGGGTGATGCCTTTGAAATAGATCGGTTTGCCGATGTCCCCTGCGTCGATTCTTCTCTTTGCCTCCGCGTAAGCCGGATCAAATCTCCTCATAAACCCGACCTGGCAAATCACATCCTGTTCCCTGATGGTTCGGATGATCTCATCTGCCTCGTCCAACTTTTGCGTAAGCGGCTTTTCTACAAAGATCGATTTCCCTAGTAACGCTGCTCTTTTGATCATCTCTGCATGGGTACTGGTAGGCGTCACAATGACGACCGCATCAATATCGGAATCTTCAAACACCTCATCCGGATTCTCTGTCCATTTCCTGATGCCAAACTCTCGTGCCACTTGTTCGGCCCGCCCTGCCATCGGATCGACGAGCGCGACTAATTCTGCCCCGCCGACTTGATGGGTGGCCAGGTTTTTGGCATGATGATAACCCAAACGGCCCAAACCCAGAACCGCACAGCGAATCGCCATGAACACTCCCCCTCACTCATTCCTTTATGTAAAGCGCTGTTATGCAGCAGCAAACAAAATAACGTCTAGCTGGGTTGCGTGATCGTAGACAGTTGTACCCATTTCCCGCTTTCTGCGGACCGTTCAACAGCCTCAAGCACCTCTTGATTGCGAACGCCATCGGCAAAATTGGGGGCGGGGCTGAACCCGTCGGCGATGCCATTCATCATCTCTGCCAGCAGATTGATAAACGTATGCTCATAGCCGATGATATGGCCTGCAGGCCAGTACGCTCCGGCGTACGGGTGTTCCACTTCTGTACAGTTGATCGTGCGGAATCCCTGCAACCCTGGTTCATCCTCTTCCAAATAGACTTGCAGGTTGTTCATGTTTTCCATATCCCAGCGAATCGAGCCTTTTTCACCATTGATCTCAAAACGGTTCCCGGCACGATTCCCCCTGCTGAAGCGGGTAGCCTCGAAGATTCCCAACGCCCCGTTTTCAAATCGAGCCAGAAAAGCGGAAGCGTCATCCACGTTTACTTCTCCCCATTTGTCCCCTTCCACACGCCCCTTTAGACGAATATCCATCTCGCCTAACGGCCGTTTTTTGACAAACGTTTCCTTCATTCCAGTCACTTCGCTGAATTCTCCGACCAGAAACCGGGCCAGATCGATGATATGGGCACCCAGGTCGCCGAGTGTTCCAGAACCTGACACTTCTTTACGCAGCCGCCATGTGAGCGGAAAATCGGGTGACATCAGCCAATCCTGCAGAAAAGTGGCGCGAATATGAAAGATCCTTCCCAAACAGCCCTGCTCAATCAGTTTTTTGGCGAATTGCACAGCGGGAGCAAAGCGGTAATTGTGACAAATCATATGGACGACTCCAGTCTTGTTGACAGCGTCCAACATCAGTTGGGACTGCTCCACAGTCAATGCCAGCGGCTTTTCACAAATGACGTGCTTGCCAGCCTTTGCTGCCGCGATCGCGATCTCAGCGTGGGTGTTGTTTGGGGTGACAATGTCTATGAGATCGATATCTTCACGTTCGATCAACCGGCGCCAGTCCGTTTCATAAGAGGCCCATCCCATTTTTTCCGCTGCCTCTTTCACTCCCTGCTCGTCGCGTCCGGCCACTGCTTGCATAACCGGGTGCACACTGGTATCAAAGAAAAACGGGATATCTCGAAAAGCATGGCTGTGCGCTTTTCCCATGAACTTGTAGCCTACCATGCCGATCCGTACCTGTTTCTTCATCGCCATCTCTCCACTCACCCATCCTTCTATTTGTCTCGCCACTTACACATTGTTTACATATGTGTTTTTTGGAATAAATCAATTGTTTTACCTGTTTTAGCGCTTTCATAAATCGTTTCGAGCAAACGAATGGACTGAAAACCATCTTCAGCGGTCACAGGGGGGTTCGTTCCATTGACAATAGCATCGATGAACAGACGATCCTCTTCTATATACCCCCACTTTTCCTCTATGGATAGTTGGAAAAAGTCGCTAATATGGGCAGCTTGTTTTAACCCGGGTGCGTACATCACCTTCTCCAATTCTTGTGTCGTAACAGTAGAATATTTGCCGTAGACTTCTATACTTTCAAAAGGAAAACTCCAACCAGCATGTGCAAAGGTTACAAAATTAGCAATCGTCCCCGATTCAAAGGTGAGCATGATGGCAAAGGTATCCAGCTCTGAGTCTGAGATATTCCGCCTGCCCTCGCATCGCACGGTGAGAACTTCACCGAACAAATAACGACTCAGGTCCATCAAATGAAAGGGGGTCTCATACAGAAAGCCGCCGGTAACCTTGGGATCAGACGTCCAGGCCGGATTCAGCAATTCTCCCCGGTTCATTTTTAAATTGGCTAAATAGGGCTTTACCTCGCCCGACGTGATCAATCCCTTTACCCGTTTGTAAACAGATGCGAACCGCCGATTCATTCCCAGGTTGTAAACCGCTTTTGACGTTGCTGCAGCGTTTTTGATTTGCTCCGCTTCTGAAAGCGATGTAGACATCGGTTTTTCAGAAAAGACGTGAATGCCATTCTGGAGGCATTTCAGGACAGGTTTCACATGCATGGTATTGGGAGTTGTTACGTAGACCGCCTGCACCCCCAAATCAAACAAATCTTCCAACGTGCTTACTGCTTTCGCATTCCCGGCTGCATTCGCCAAGGCAGCCGCTCTCTCTACCACAATATCGGCGACACCGATAATCTCCACTCTTTCATCCTGCTTCAGGATGGAAGTGTGAACGTTTGCAATCCAACCTGCTCCCAAAATACCTAGCTTCACCTTTGACATGTTTCCTGTCTCCCTTCTTTTCGATTGCCAGTTCTGCTTGCGATGCGTCCAATCTTCCCAGTCATAGTCTTGATCCATGATACGACCATCTTCATACCAACAGATAAGAGATCGTTACGAAAGAAAGCGTTTGCACACAATCCCCCGACAAACAGTAGTGTCCTGAATCTGATATACAGCATTTTGTACGGGAGTAATAAGGGTAAACCAACCAGATGTTGTGTCATCCGCTTGCTATCTCAGGAGGGAATGAGCTTTTTTTGCGCAAGCGCTTTCTCTAATTGCTTACAATTTTATTCATTCGTCACTCCGTTTGCAATACTTTTTTGAAAATTTTTATTTTGCTTTTGTTCAATCTAGTTGCCTTATCTCTTTTTTGGTCAATCCAGGAAATCATTTCAAAAAAAAAGACGATCATGCGCCACCTTAACCAGGTCAGCTCATGATCGCTTGTCATTCACTCTTTAGTGAGGCGTTTTGCCCTGCATCCTTCTACAAGGCCTTCGTAGAACTGCGAACAATCAATTCAGGAGGGAATATAACCCGCTGCTTTGTTTTTTTCTCCCCTTCAATTTCCCGGACCAACAGATCCATCACCTGACGCGCCATCTCATCGATCGGTTGGGCAATGGTCGTTAATGGCGGGTCAACGATCGTAGCCAGTATCGTGTTATCAAAACCTACGACAGACAAATCATCCGGTATGGCAAGGTCCAACTCTTTGGCCGCCTGGTACACGCCAATAGCGAGGGAGTCAAAGTAAGCAAATATGGCTGTTGGTCTTTTTGGAGACTTCAGCAACGCAAGGGCTGCCTGTTTGCTGTCCTTGATCGAGTAGCCTGTTTTGATCACCAGCGCTTCATCATACTGTATCCCATTTTCATCCAGTACTTGCCGATACGCCTGATGGCGAAATCTTTCACTCGTACGAGTAAGCGCTCCCACCATCATGCCAATCCTGCTGTGCCCTAAAGAGACGAGATGAGAAGTTGCCATATATCCACCCAAAAAATCGTCTACCGTCACAACATCAATCGTCAATTCGGGGATATCCTGCGCGATCAGGGCAACAGGAAAACCGTCTTTGATCAAGCTGTGCAAACCGGTATGTTTTTTAGTAGTAGTCCCAATGATGAGACCATCAACACTCTTTTGTTTGATCAAAGACAGGTATATCTCTTCCGTATCCGGATTATTATCCGTGTTGCACATGATCAGGTTAAAACCTCGTCTTCTGCCGTGGTCTTCTACTCTTCTCGCAATCTCGGCAAAAAACGGGTTTGCGACATCGGGAATGATCAGTCCAACCGTACGAGTCCCCTTACCTGTAAGGGCAGAGGCGACCACACTTGGCTGATACTGCAGTTTGGCCATGACATCCAGCACCTTTTTTCTTGTCTTCTCACTGATTCGTCCTGTGTTGTTGATTACTCTAGAAACAGTGGAGATGGACACTCCTGCTTTTTCCGCAACATCGTAAATCGTTGTCTTCATGCTTCACCAGTCTTTCGCAATCGTATTCAACTACAAGTACCATCCATAGTTGCTTCCTGCCACCGGAAAGGAAAGCGCTTGCTCATATTTTCCTTTCTAGTTTACATGGTGTTACATGAATTCGCAATATTTTACCGCTGACTTTCACGCTTTTCCATTCTGTTTAGGATGATGCTTCAACCGATCCCCAAAAAAAGAGAGTGCCCCGCAAATCAGGAACTCTCCCCGCTCCGTGAAAGCTGCTCCCACTTGTTTCCCAGCTCCGGAGGCTGATAATCCTTCAGCTTTTGAATCAGGATCAGGGCTTGTTCTGCCGATACAAACAGTTGTTTGTGGACTTCCCGGACAAATCCCGCCTTCACCGCGTGGCTGACCATCTCCAACAGCGGCGTATAGTAACCAGCGATGTTAAACAAACCAATCGGCTTTCGATGGATACCCAATTGCGCCCAACTAACCACCTCGAACAGCTCTTCAAACGTGCCAAAACCTCCCGGCAGCGCTACATAAGCATCTGAAAGCTGGCCCATGGTAGCTTTGCGTTCGTGCATATCCTTAACTTCGATCAATTGGGTCAAGCCGGAGTGAACCATTTCTCCTTTGAACAGGGAAGTGGGCATGACACCAATCACTTTGCCGCCATGTCTCAGCACTTCATTGGCCACTTCCCCCATTAGTCCAACCTGTGAACCGCCATAAACCAATTCAAGACCGTTCTCGGCAATCACCTTGCCTAACTCCCGAGAGAGCTGTGTGTACTCCTCGATCTTCCCGGCATTCGATCCGGCAAATACGCAAATCCGTCTCATTATGTAGAACCCTCCATCACAAGGTATAAGACGATCATACCAGTAAAATGCAAATCGAGGAAGTATCGCTGCTATGATAGACGATTTTTCGGCCTCTCCTGATCGGCCAGCCCCTCTCTTCTTTTCAGCGAAACCGCTTGACTTGTCGGAAAAGAAGCGATACGATCCTAACTAACGTTAGTTAGGGAGGGGTTGTATGACCGTTGAACGAATCAAGGCAGCCGCACTGAAACAGTTTGCCCAACATGGATACGATGGCGCTTCCTTGTCTGATATCGCAAAAGAGGCAGGGATTAAAACACCCTCTATTTACGCCCATTTTAAAAGTAAGGAAGACCTGTTTTTGTCCGTCTTTGATGACCTGCTCAAGCTAGATGTGGAACAAACGATTCGCCTTGCGGAACAAATCGAAACGAAGACGGTGAAAGAGAAGTTACACGCTATTCTCATTCATTACTGCAAAATCTTCGCCACTACCGAACAGGGGATGTTTTGGCAACGAGCGATGTTTTTTCCGCCAGAATTTTTGCGCGAGACACTGCAGATGTGGTTTGCCAACTACGAATCAAGATTAACAGGAATCCTCATCTCGATCTTTGAAGAAGCTATTGACACGGGCGTCATTGCCGCACAGGAACCGAGTGACTTGTTGGCGGCATACTACTGCATGCTCGACGGCCTCTCCATCGAGTGCCATTACTACAGTCCGGATGAATACGAGCGACGAATCGCTGCAGTCTGGTCGATTTTTTGGAATGGGCTTCAAGCTCAGAGATGATAACGAGGAGTGCAGACCAGTGAAGGCATGGATTTATTTGATTATCGCGGGATTATTTGAGGTTGTTTGGGCTGTTGGTCTGAAGTACACACAAGGGTTCACCCGCCCGATCCCCAGCTTGATCACAGCAGGCGGGATGATCATCAGTTTCTACTTTCTGTCCCAATCGTTAAAGTGGCTGCCGATCGGTACAGGTTACGCTGTCTGGACCGGCATCGGAGCAGCGGGAACCATCATTATCGGCATGATCTTTATGGGTGAACCAAAAGATTGGCTGCGCATTACGTTTTTGCTGATGATTATCGGTGGGATTATCGGGTTGAAGGCTACTTCTACCGGTGTCGAAGCACACACTGCGGTCGATCAACCAACTCACATTGTACAGGAACAATCAAAAGACGAACCCCGCCCCTGATCTCCCAATCAGGATGGCGGGGTTTTTCTGATGCGCGAATCTGGATCATCACCACCGCTCGCGGCAGTCTCTCATCTCACAGCGTTCCCCGTTTATTTTTTTGCTCGCAAACTCTTGTCAGAGGTTTATTCCGTCCAATAAGGAACAACCCACTGTGGCAGGTAATTGCTGTAGTAACCGGGGCTGCCGCTGATCCCTCGAATCAATTCTCGCTCTGTTCCTTCAGCGAGTTGTTTTAGATAAATCGATCCTTTGTGGGGCGCAGCAAGCCGTAAGTAGAGAAGCTGCTTTCCATCCGGTGAGAGCAGTGGTCCGTAATCGGCCGTGTCTGCAGTCCCTTCAGTGAGGACGGTCTGCGCACCGTCCATCGACTGTTGCCATATTCGCTGTCCAGGAACGTAAAGTCCATCGGGTTCAGCCAGATCTCCCCAATGTCGTTCTTGACCGCGCACAAACAAGAACCCCCCGTCATCACCCAGCGGGATGGGAGCCGTATCCACAAAACCAGCCTGGCTGAGGTTTATCAGCTCACCCTTGTGTGTATCAAACAGCCGCAAATGCTTGTTGATCGTCGCTTCCCTGCCTCCCCCTCCGATAAAAGCCAGTTGACTGCTGTCAGCGGACCAGGCAAACCACTCTGGATAGGCCAGCCCATCCCCGAGCGACGTCGTTTCTCCCGTCGCCAGGTGCAGCAAGCGGATTTCAACGCCATCGGCGGTAATCGATGCTGAATTAGGCAGGGCAAAAAACGCCATGTATTCGCCGTTTGGGGACCAGGTCAGACCCGCCGCCTGTCGTACGTAGATGTCATCCATGTTAACCGGAGATGCGTCGGTGTACAGGTCACGCAGTTTGCCATCCAGTGACAGCAGGCCAATCTGCAATGGCTTCTCTTCTGTCCGCGGCTGCGAGATGGCGATTTGCTTGCCATCCGGCGCCCACGCCATCTCCACCACTTTATCCCCGGCAGGAAGCAGAACTTCATACTGGAGACTGCCGTCATCGGCTACGGTCACCATCTTTGCTGACTCCTCAGTGTGCTCACCATCTGCTGCAGATTGATAGATGATGCGGTTATCCACCGGTGACCAAGCTGGCCTGCTGTTGACGGACTGTGGATCAACCTCGACAAGCTGTGAACCATCCGAGTTGACGAGATGCAAATATTTGCGGTGTTCTGGACCACTCTGCGGTTCAAACAGGAAGGCAAACCACTGCCCATCCAAAGACCACCCGATCATCTCATCAACACCCTGCGGTGTCACCGGCACAGGCTGCGCTGACGCATCACGGGCATCCATCATCCATAAACGCTCATCACTGACTAAAGCAAGTTTAGCAGGAAGAGTTGCCGACGATCCTCTTTGCACGGCTATTGACTGCATCGTTGGTTCTGTTATTACCTGCGGTTCAGCCACAACAGGGACTTGGTTTACTTGACTGACTAAGACCGACACTAACGCTCCACACTTGAGCAGGGAAATCAACATCTAATCTCTCCTCGCTGGTTCAGATTCTCACTTACTGAGACGGCTAAACCAGGCAGGCTGTTACATCTAGACGGTCACCGCTTCAGCTTGACACTTGAATACTTGCTGCGAACTACCGTCCAAATGAAAGTGATGGTTCTGACAAGGACGACAACAAACAGCAGCGGCAGCAGATCACCTGCTTCCAGCGGTTCTGCTTTGATCCCTTCCACATAAATGAGTCCATGAAGCGCAACCAACAAAAAGATGATGGGATTGCTCACGTGCAGCCGTCTCCAAGCAGTTCCCCCAAGCAGCCGTACTGCCCGATCGGACGAGGTGAGCCACATCGCCAGCAAACAGCAGAAGGCGATCAGACCAAGATAGTTGGCGATCCCCATCATGCTGATTTTGATTGACCATCCACCTCGGTTCTGATCGAGGAAGAGATGGATCCAGCCCGTAGCCGGCTGTTGATCATCTAGGTAAAATAGAAATCGCGCACCATTCTCAAACGAAACCAGCACCAATCCAACGTGCAGAAAAACCGCTGCACCGGTCCAGATACCGATATCCCGCCGCAGATAGAGCAAAGAGGCAGTCCACCTTGTGGGCAGCCATTGTTTCAGCGGACCGATCAACAGCGTAATCCCGATGCCGATAAAAGCAATGTACCCCAGGATCATGCTCCATGCTTCCCTTGACTGGAAGTGGGCAAAATCGGGCCAAAGCTGGCGTGAGAAGATAAGTACGGCGACCGCGATGATGATGTTGGCTGCCATCCTCTTCATACGAGTCTGGTTGGAGCTTTCTGCCTGCTGATTCACTGTTATCATTCCTCCCTGGAGTTGTATCCGCTTGTATGTGTTGGATGCAGCCACCCAGGGTTTTGTTACATAAAAAAGACCCGAAGCTTATGCTCCGGGTCAAATCCCCATCAGCAAGGACCGGGACAGATCCTTCGTATCCGTCGATCCAGTGATAGGAGCGTCAAGGCAAAACTACGATATTGCTGGTCACAGGACGTTCACGACCATCCGACGGGCGATTGAGAATTTTCCCTTTGTAGTAGAATGCACTTGAACCACCGCCATCCAGGTTGTAAGCATCGCGCACTTTGAACTCCAGCAGCTTGGACTGAGCCTCTTCCAAGGTGACGCCGTTGCTCCACCCTTTTCGCCTTCCGTCGATCACGATAAACAACAGATCGCCGTTGGTAAAGTGACCAATCATCGTCCGGGGCTGTCGTGTGTTAGCCCAGTCACGCGGGATCGGCATTCGTTTACCGTCTTGCAGCAATGTAGGAAGGAAGCTGGCCCCCTGCAGAACATCCATCTGCTCCAATTGTTCTCTCGACGTCACTTTCCCGCCGACCAATCTCCCATTCTTGTTAAATCCGACAAAGGAAAGGTTGGTGTTGGTGGAGAAGGCAGCAATTTTTCCGTCAACCACTGTGGTACCCAGTACCGCCAACTTGCCATCCGTTTGATAGAAACCACCTGCATTGACCGCAAGCACGGCACCTTTTCGTTTGGCGGCGTGGCTGGTTGTTTCTCCGTTGCTGACCACTTTATCGTTGGCCAGAACCACTTTTAATGCGTTTGGGTTGTGCAGTCTTACTTTGGCCATGTAGCCTCGGTACCCTGCCTCTGTCAGCGAGTACACTTTCACCGTGGCATTCTCACCGAACGTCTGGCCGATCGGATCCCCCAACATACTGGACAAGATCTGATCCAGAACATCTTCTGATTTGGCCACCTGAGAATGGCTGGCTGCGACCAATTGCTCTATCTTTTTGTGATGCGTCTCATAATACTCCTTCTCTTCTTCGGCTGCTTCTTTCAAATCCTGAATCGCGTCGATCGCATCAGCAGTTATGTCCTTGGTCTCATCTACGGCACTGCTGACCTCCGTCAAACGTGTTTTTGTCTCATCCAGCGGCAGCTGCAGTCGTTCCGCTTGTAAAGTCTGGACCGGATTTGCGAGAGCGAAGGCGAGATAGAAACCGACAACGGGAGCAAGCAGAAAAGCGAGGAAGCCATGAGCCTTACCAGGCACGAGCTGCATCCTCCAGTTTCTTGAGTGAGCTTTTCAACTCGTCCAACTGCTTCGTCAACTCTTCGATCCGCTTTTCCAAAGCCTGCTTCGTCTCGTCGGTCCCGTTGAGGGTCTCTCCCGTCAATTCCAAATCTTCTTTTATATAATTCAACTCATCTTTCAATTCCGACATGTCATCCCGTACTTTTTCAACTTCTTCCTGCATCGTCTCTACTTGTTCGGTATTCGTCGCTTCCGCTTGCGTCAACCGCTGGTCAATATAAGCCCGTGTCTGATCAATATACCAGTCGGCCAGCAGATAGCCGCCGACAGCGAGGCAGAGCCAGAGCACGACCGAGATGACCAAAACGATATTCTTATTTTGCTTCCGTTTGCGCTGTTTTGGTTCCAGTCTTGTCCCACTCGTATCCGAGATCTCTGCCTGCAGATGGGCAGTTGTTTGTCTGTTCATGGATTGAAGCCTCCTGCTACTAGTTGATCTTCTCTATTATATCATTCTATCAGTTGAAAACAGC
Source organism: Brevibacillus humidisoli (assembly GCF_020923435.1). Lineage (NCBI taxonomy): Bacteria > Bacillati > Bacillota > Bacilli > Caryophanales > Paenibacillaceae > Brevibacillus > Brevibacillus humidisoli. The sequence goes on from NZ_CP087263.1 coordinate 1,913,350, forward strand.
CGGGGAAAAATAACCTGAACAACTCATACCCATGCCAACAGGTTTGACTGCTCGTTCACATAGACGTGTAGAACAACGAGCATGTTTCATTCTTTTGGAGCATGTTATAGCTGAATGTTCTTCCGGTTTTGGCACCTGCACAAATCAGCGCTGGGGTTGCCCGCCGCAGAAAGAGAGCCAGACGGTATGGCCGTCTGGCTATCGGCTATGATTGGGGAAAGTACTCTGCCTCCAGTTTACGAAGCTCTTCCAAAGCGCGGTCTGCCCAGGCTCCCGGCCGCTTGCTCAGTTCTTCTTTTTCTGTCTGCAAGGCTAGCCGGAGTGATTCCCGATAGTCGGGAACTGTCCCGTCATACGGCTGAAGCATCCTAAGCGGCACTATCACTTTTTCTTGATAGGCCAATGCTTTTCGCTGGTGAAACAACATCACCTCCGCCTGGTACGGATGATGCAAGTCTCCTTGCAGCGGGTGTTTTCGAACGGCCAACACCTTTACAGTCGCTTTCTCCGGATACAATTCTATGATCTGAGCCATGTATTCCCCCGACTTGTAGGAGGCGATGACATACTCGCCTACACGTGGCGCAAACTCCTGCATGCTTCCTTCCCTCCTTTTCCCTGATCTAATCTCTCCTGCCCAACACTTCTATAGCAAGTTTGTACCGATCAGACGATCGGCAAACGCTACTGGTACCTCGTCAGGCAAAGTCATCTGAACATACATAAATATGGCAATCGAAACAAGCGAGGCGACGACAAACAAGCTAAACACGATAAAGATCAGCCTCGCATGTCGTCTCTGACGCTCCTCTTCGTTCATCCTTATCCCCTCTTTTCTTGAGTCCGATCCTCGAACCTGATAAAAAAACGCCGTTATCTGTTTAAGCCTCAACCGATTCAAGCACCTGTTTGATACCCAAGCCTGGGACTTCAGGCAGTTTGATCAATCTGCCCTCGTAGCTGACTCCTCCCTGAACCGGATCGTTTTTCAGCAACAACGGTGCGTCAAAGTCAAAACGGTTGATGTTCTTCTTGCTGGCTGCAAAATGGGCGGCTGCCGTAATACCCAGCCGAGATTCGATCATGCTGCCCACCATGCAGAAAATCCCGTTTTCTTCGGCAATACTGTTGATTACCTGTGCTTTATAGATCCCTCCGGCTTTCATCAGTTTGATGTTGATCAGGTCGGCTGCCCTCCTGCTCACCACTTCCAAGGCCTGTGCCGGAGAAAAAACGCTTTCGTCAGCCATGATCGGAGTGTAGACCGCATCGGTCACCATCTTTAATCCTGTGATGTCATGGGCCTTTACCGGCTGTTCCACCAGTTCAATCTCCAATCCCATGTCTTCCATCTTGCGAATCGAGCGAATGGCCTCTTTTGCCTGCCATCCCTGATTGGCATCCAGTCTGATCTTGACATCGTAGCCTACGCGATTGCGTATCTCTTGAATCCGATCAATATCACGATTGATATCATCTTTACCGACTTTTATTTTCAATATGCGGAACCCTTCCCGTACATAGCCAACCGCGTCCTCTCCCATCTCCTGGGGCGAATTGACGCTGACCGTATAGTCTGTTTCGATCTCGCTGCGATACCCACCCAGCAGCTGGTACAAAGGGAGTCCGGCGTGCTGGGCCAGCAGATCGTAAATGGCCATGTCGACAGCGGCCTTGGCACTGCTGTTCCCTACGATTGACTGATGCAGCAAATGGAACACTTCTTCATAATTCAACAGATTTTTGCCAATCAACTGCGGCTTGATCGTATGGCTGATGGCTGATTCGATACTACCCAGGCTGTCGCCTGTGATGACCACTGTGGCAGGTGCTTCACCCCATCCGGCAAGACCATTGTCACAGCTTACTTTGACGATGATCGACTCAGCCACTTCCACGGTACGCAATGCCGTCTTAAATGGCTTTTTCAGGGGCACTGCTTGCCTCCTTACTGCAATGTCGGTAATCTTCATATGTACTGCCTCCTTCATGCTTGGCCAAAAATCATATGTCTTTCGCGCTCTTTTTCAACAATCGGAGCAATCCGACGATTGGGTGAAAACGAAGCTTAGGGGCAGGCTAGGAGAAGAAAAAGAAGGGACTGAGCGGTTCAGTCCCCTTCTCTGATCACTTGGTCGATGGTCGCACCGCCCAGACACTCTTCCCCATTGTAAAAGACTACGGCTTGACCAGGCGTAACCGCCTTTTGCCGCTCGTCGAACAACACACGGACCTGCCCTTGCCCCAGCATCTGCACCGTCACTTGTTGATCAGGCTGACGATAGCGGAACTTAGCTGTGCAGCGGAACTCTGCTTTTGGCTCGCGGTCGCTGATCCAGTTGACGTCGGAGGCCAACAAGCCGTTTGAATAAAGACGGGGATGATCACCACCCTGTGCCACAACCAATATATTGTTGTTCAGATCTTTATCTACCACGAACCACGGCTGTCCGTTGCCGCCGCCGCCAATCCCCAGTCCCTGCCGCTGTCCCAGTGTATAGTACATCAACCCTTCATGACGACCGAGCGTTTCCCCTTCGACCGTCTGGATCTCACCTGGTGTAGCCGGCAGGTAGCTGCGCAGAAACTCACGGAAATTGCGCTCTCCAATAAAACAAATACCGGTACTGTCCTTCTTTTTGGCGGTAGCTAGACCGGCTTCTGTTGCCAGTTGGCGAACCTGCTGTTTCGGCAGATGACCGATAGGAAACATCGTCTTGGCCAGTTGGGACTGACCCAGCGCGTTTAAGAAGTACGTCTGATCCTTGTTGGAATCAACACCGCGCAACAGCTTGTACTCCCCGTCCAGATATTCAACCCTGGCGTAATGACCGGTCGCGATATAATCTGCTCCCAGTTGGAGGGCCTTGTCAAGAAACTCACCAAACTTGATCTCCCGGTTGCACATCACGTCAGGATTGGGGGTACGCCCCTTTTTATATTCATCGAGAAAGTACGCAAACACTTTCTCCATGTACTCTTTTTCAAAGTTTACGGTGTAGTAGGGGATGCCGATCTGGTCACAAACCCGTCTGACGTCCTGAAAGTCGTCCTCAGCCGTACAATGGCCAAATTCATCCGTGTCGTCCCAGTTTTTCATAAACACACCGATCACATCATACCCCTTTTGTTTCAACAGCAGGGCAGTGACCGATGAGTCCACCCCTCCGGACATCCCGACCACTACTCGTGTCTCTTCCGGTTTTTTCATGTGTAGGGCCTCTCTTTCCATCCTTCCTTAGTAGCATTGTTTCCATCCAGCGAATTCTTATCAGCCCATCAGGATGCGCTGTATAATGATCGCGAAGGGATATTTCTCTACATTGTATCCCTCTTCCATCAAAACGTCCAGTTGCACGGAGACCCACTCTGAACCAAAAGGAGTGTTCCTGCATTTCCTCTGGGTGAGAAGAAGCTCAGTATGGACGAAGAAAAACCTATCCGAGCCGGGATAGGTTTGTGTCCTTCTATTCAGATCCATTGAGGAGCAGATGACCTCCGGTTCTCCCCCCAGCATGGATCGTACTGGGGCAGAACAGTGTGTACTGGTTCCTCCCTTGCGACTTGGCCTGGTAAAGGGCGATATCTGCGTGTCTCATCAACAACTCACCGGTACTGCCATGCTCCGGGTAAAGAGCGACTCCGATGCTTACCGATGCGGTAAACGTATGCTGTCGGATCTTCCACGGCCGACGGACGGAGTCCAAGATGCGCTGCGTGAGCACGATCGCTTCGCCTTGATTCGCAACCGCGGGAAGCAGGATCATAAACTCGTCGCCGCCCATTCGCGCGATAGTATCGGAAGATCGCACGCAGCATTGCAACCGGTTGGCAAACTCCTGCAGAAACTGGTCGCCAATCTCATGCCCCATCGAATCGTTTATCTCTTTAAATAAATCGCAATCAAGATAAAGAATAGCCAATGGCAGTCCGGTCTTGACGGTCTGTGTCATAACCTGAGACAAACGCTCCTCGAACAACCGTCGATTGGGTAATCCCGTGAGCGTATCGTGATAGGCCATAAACTGCAGTTTCTCCTCCAAGCGTTTGCGCTCGGTGACGTCTCTGGTAAGGGATAACACGTGAGTACATACGCCATCGGAATTGATGATCGGGGTAAGAACCGACTCACCACAGATCTCGTCGATCGACACAAACGATACCGGCTTCCCCACTTCCACTGCTTCTTGATACTTGCTAATCAGCAGTTCCGCCTTTTTGGGATCATCAGCGTACACTTCGTCAATTCGTTTTCCATAGGCACTTTCCGAAATCCTGGCGACTTTCATCGCCTCCCGGTTGATGAACACGTAACGGAACTGGCGAAACCCCGCTACTTCCATCAAAAATACCATGTCTGCCGCATGATCAAAAAACCAACTGAGAACGTCTGTGTGTCGCTCGATTAGTTCGGTCACATCTTTACGCATTCCATTTGGCTCCTTACCTGAAATCCCTTCGTCCCAGATGTCGGCCTACTATTCTGTCTATACTACTATATCATTAGTAGTAGAGCGACAAACAAGAGGCTAATATTGTCGAAATTTGGCCATTTGTTTAGCAGGCCGCTGCTTCGTCTGCAGTTCAGCCCCAGACCAGACCCACTGTCCGTCAGGAGTCTGTTGAGATGTGAGAAAAAGGGCGAACTGCAGCGGTCTTTGCACGGCTAACTTGTACAAGTCGGGTTGCCCCATCTCCCGGAAGATATCCCGCCCTGGCTTGGGATTGATTTCAATCAGCCAGACACGACCGATGACGTCGATTCCAATATCCAGCCCCAGTTCCATCATACGTCCAAAATGTCCCTCGACTGTGCTTGCCGTCTGATGCGCCAGTTGATGACATTCTCGGATAATCTCATCCGCCTTTTCTTCACCAAAATGGGATGCTAGAAATGGTTTGGCTTCGACTGCTTTTCCACCACCATGCAGATTAGCTGTCGCGCTGTTTTCCGGACCGACGCGAACCCCCATTCCCGTGACCTTCCATTCGCCGCTGCCATCCTTTTGGATCAGGAGGCGAATGTCGACAGAGCGGTCGCGCAGCAGGCCCAGATCCAATCCTTGCTGCAGCAGGTACTTGTCGCGCCCAATCCAACGCTTTACACGAAGTGTCAAGGAGGATGCATCACGGGCGACAGCAGCTTTCTTGTTCCGATTTTTATCCCTGCCCAGCATCCGATAGTACCCGTTTTGCTGGTCGATTCGCAGAATGCCGCGCCCACCAGTCCCGTTGATTGGCTTGAGATAAATCACCTGATGACGTCGCAGCATCTCCAACAGCTTACGTTGTTGACTGGTATAGAGATACGTCTCCGGAAGCCACTTCCGCATGTTTTCGTCGTTGTACAATACTTCATGTGCTCGCCACTTGTTGGCAAAGCGACTGTTGGCATACAGAAAGTGCGGTTGTTTGCGAAAAGCGACGTACTCTTTAAAAATCGGCTTTTGCGTATACCAGTAACGGTCAATTACTACGTCAGGCCAGCGAAACCATCTGCTGGCCCATTTGTCCTCTGACGACAAGAAAATCCCTTTTACTTTCTTGCTTTTTACGTTCACATCACCAGGGGAAAACAAAAAGACGGCAGCTCCCAACCTCCGTCCGGCACGTAACAGTTGTCGGAAGTACTCTGGCTCCTTAAACGTAGTCCCTTCCCGCCAAGTCAAGATGCCGATAGTGGGCTTATACATGCCAACACCCCTTTATGTCTCGGTCTACTCCTTGGCATTCTATTCATCCACTCCAGACAGGCGTGCACCCAAAGCTGAGCAGGCGCGTCCTCCCCTGATAAGCGCACAGGACCTGATGTTAGCCGGAACCCAGTCTGTCGTGCAGTTGGAGCAGATCGTCCGGCCAGTTCGCCTCTACGATGACGCGATGTTCGCCGAAGGGGTGATTCAGTTGAAGCGATGCGGCGTGCAGAGCTACTCGGTCAATCAGTCCGGTTTTCCCTCCATACAGCACGTCTCCCATCAGAGGATGACCGAGATGACGGAAGTGGACGCGAATCTGATGGGTTTTTCCGGTATCCAGGATGCACTCGACCTGTGCTCCTCCTCTATACCGGTCCAAAATGCGATAATGGGTGATGGCCTGCTCCCCACCGCTCGTAACAATCCGGCGTACAGCGTGGTGCCGGTCGCGCCCGATCGGCGCCTTGATCGTGCCGCTCTCCTGCTTAGGCTGACCATGGACAAACGCCACATATCGGCGGCTGATCTCCCTCCTGCGCAGCCGTTCATCGAGCAGCGCGGCAGCCAATGCGTGCTTGGCGTACAGAACTGCGCCAGAAGTCTCACGGTCAAGACGGTGCACGTGACGAACTTTTGCCTCGATTCCTTTTTCAGCGAAGTAGCCGGCGACTAGGTGATCCAGCGTCACATCCAGGTTCGATGGTGTCGGATGGAGCAGACACCCGGCCCGCTTGTTTACGATCAGCAGGTGTTCGTCTTCATAGAGGATAGCCAGATCGCCCCGCCGCGGTTCCAGACCGAGCGGTTCCGGTTGACAAGCCCATAGGCTGACGGCATCTCCCGGTTGGATCTTTTGCAGTTGGTTGACCACTTCGCCATTGATACGGACACCTTTTCCCTGAAACAGCAGGTGAACCGTTTTTTTGGGAAGCTTCCAGTGCTCACGCAGCAGTTGGCCCACTGTAACGGCAGGGACTTGTCCCGGGAGTGTGCCTGTCAGCCACTCCTCCTGTCTATCCATGATGATCATCAAAGATTCCTCCGCATCCGCAATGGCAAAAATGAGAGTGAACCGCGTGGCCCAAGGTCTATCCGCCAAGACGGCAGCTGGACCCGGTTGCGAGCAGCGCGGTGTATAGAGAAAAAACCGACACGATTGAAAAATCGTCTCGGTTTCGCGGGACCCATCAGCCCCGATATCCCAGTCGTTCGGAAATTTTCCTACCGACCTCCATGATCTTCTCCTTTAGTTCGCTCAGGCGTTGGTCGGTCATCCGGATCGTGGGACCGGAGATGCTGATTGCCGCTGTTACTTTCCCGTTATATCCAAAAATAGGAGCTGCAATACAGGTGATCCCTTGCTCGTTTTCTTCCAGGTCCAAGGCGTACCCCTTTTGTTTGATCTCCTGTAGATGATGTTGAAAGGTATCATACTGCGTAATGGTCCGCTCTGTATGCCGGGGAAGCCCCTTTTTCTCCACAATTCGTTCCATCTCGGCCGGCGGCAGATGGGCCAAAATCACTTTGCCAACACTGGTGCAGTGCATTGGAGCGCGCTTGCCTACCTGTGAATGCATGCGGAGCATTTCATTGCCTTCCAGTTTTTCGATGTAGACCACTTCCCCCTGATCATAGACGACGAGGTGAATCACCTCATTTGTCAGGGATTCCAGTTCTTTTAGATACGGTCGTGCTTCCGCCCGCAAGTCGATGGAATCGAGCAGTTTTGCGCTCAATTCCAGTACTTTGTATCCCAGCTTGTAGCGACCCGTTTCCTGATCCTGCTCCACATAGCCATGCGTCGCCAAGGTTGACAGGATACGATAAACAGAACTTTTATTCAGATCGATTTGCCGTGCAAGTTCGGTCACTCCAAACCCCTCTTTTTTGGTGCTGACGAGGTGAACGACCTGCAAGGCTCGATCCACCGACTTTACCATGCTTTCCTTTTCCATCCAGGGAACCACTCCACTACTCCAGCTTGGACTAACCAGCCCATTATACCATATTTTTTGACAGCAGTCGT